>JBEKZQ010000336.1:0-7379 GCA_049509675.1 Thermoguttaceae bacterium
ATCACCGCCGGCGCCGGCGCTGCCGTATTGTCCATTAACGGGGGCGTCTTCGACATGTCCGGCGACAACGCCACCGGTACCTTCCAGGTCAATGGCGGCGCCGGCGGCGCTTTGGTCCTCAGCGGCGGCACCCTGTGCTTCGACGTCGGCAGTTCCTCCGACACGTTGCTCGTCAACGGCAGCGGCCAGGCAACTGTTTTTGGCTCGAGCGCCATCAATATCACCGGCTTGAGCTCGATCAAGTCGGGTACCTATACCCTGGTCAGCGACGCCGCCGGCGGACTGACCGGCGGCTTTGCTTCCACCCCGAACCCCACCGCGGTCACGGTCGGCGGCAAGATCTACAACTTGACGCTGAGCGGCAACGACACCGAGGAAGACGTCATCGTTTCTACCGTCAGCACGAACAATTCGTTGCTGGCCCTGTCGGCCGGTTCGCTGGCCATGAGCGTCCATATGGGCGATACCACCACGCTCACTACCGCTTCGGTGACCAACAGCGGCACGGACGCCGGCTCCTTCACCTAAACGCCAGCGGCGGCACCCAGGCACTGACCCTTGGCTGGGCCGACACTTCGATTGCCGGCAGTCGCAGCGCCACGCTCAGCATCAAGAACAACGACAACAGTTCGGACGCGAGTGTCCCGCAGAGCATGACGGTGGGGGGCTGGGTCTACACCGGCCAGGGCGTGTGGGCTTCCAGCAGCGACGGCAGTTGGAGCGACGTCTTGAAGTGGACGGCCGATGGCGGCGTGCCGGGCAAGGACGGCCCAGTGCTCAGCGCCGCCGACACGGCGACCTTCGGCCAGACGGGCCCCCAGACCGTCACCTTGGACATCAGCCCGCAAGTCAGCGCCCTGAGCTTGAGCAATGGCCCCTACACGTTGAACACGCTGACCGGCAACACGCTGCACCTTAGCACGACCAGCGGCCAGGCCTCGATCGTGAGCAGCGGCACGCAGAACGTCACGGTGCCCGTGTCTTTGGACAGCTCGACGGCGGTGACCACCAGCGGCGGCAACGACGTTCTGACGTTGGCCGGCCTGGTCAGCGGCAGCGGCGGGCTGGCGAAGATCGGCAGCGGGACGTTGGTGCTGAGCAGTACGAACAACCATGCCAGCGGCTTTACGGGCGGGACGACGCTTGTCGGCGGCAATCTCGAGTACACCAGTTCGGCGGCGGTGGACAAGGGCAACGTCGAGTTTGCCGGCGGCAACCTGGTGTTGAACTTCGGGGCGGGCGGCGGCAGCGTCGTGACCAGTGCCGACAGCGGCTCGGGGCTTTCCGCTTCGGCGCCGTCGGCCGGGCTCGGCTCGGCGGCGGTTGTGCCGCCCGCCGGGGCGGGTTCGGCCCTGACCGTGGCCGGCGTGCCGGAACCGGGCACGTTGGGGCTGCTGGGCGCCGGCCTGCTGGCCGGCCTGATCGCCTGGCTGCGACGCCGGCGGGCGTGACGGGGATTTGGAAAGACGGGCAAGCATGCAAGGAGATCCGCGCGTCGCCCAACGCGTGCGGATCACTTGTGAGATGCCCGCGGCGGCCCGCATGCCTGGGCTGACTGCCGTAGTTCCCCCCACGGCAGTCAGCCTTTTTTCTGCCCCGACCGCCTTCCCCAATGCAGAAACGATCGAGGCCCTCATGGAGACGTGCCAGCAGTTGTTTTTCGCGATCGTGGCTCTCGTGTTGCTGTCGGCGGCTTCCTCCGCCGCGCAGACCGCGGGGCCGATCCTGTGCTTCTCCGACCTTGACAGCGGGCCTCGAACCGGCAACTCGGACACATCGAGGGAACAAGCAGCGGGCCGGGACGGGGCCATCGTGACGGTCTGGGGTAAGAACCTGGGCAGTTCCCAGGGCGACTCCCGGATCATGGTCAACGGTGCGGAAGCCCGCGTCTATTGCTGGGGCAACGCCACCGCACCCGCCAATCTTTACGTCCGCCACCGCCTGCAAATGGTCTGCTTTCAGGTGCGGCAAGCGGCACGGGACGGGCTGGGGGTCATCTGCCTGGTGGTCAACGGCAGGAAGTCCAACGAGCTGCCGTTTACGGTTCGTGCCGGATGCATCTACTTTGTGAAAACGACGGGCAGCGACAAGGCGGCAGGCGACTGGGCGGGCCCCTGGCGGACCCTACCCTACGCCGTCAGCAGGATTGCACCCGGCGACATCGTCTACGCGTGCGATGCGGTCAGCCAAACACAGAGCGAGAGCTACAACGCTGCGGTCAACCTCGGTTCGGACGGCGCGCCCGGCAAACCCAAGGCCCTCGTGGCCTATCCCGGGGCCAGGTGCCTGATCGGCTCCGTGACCGTCGAACGCGGGTTTGGCCATTGGGTATCGGGCAAGGGACATACCGCCGATCACTGGACGTTGGCCAAGTTCACGGTCACTGCCGGGATCAGCCCGTTCTTGATCGGCTCCGGCTATCGCGTGGTGGGCAACCAGGTATCCGCCCCTCGGGGAAGCGCCGCTGAGGGCGCGATCGAAGGCTCAGGGAACGGCCTGTTCGTGCTGGGCAACGAGATCAGCCAGGTCGGCCGGTCCGGCTGCAGCAAGCTCTACCACCCGATCTACATCTCCAGCGCCCGGACTTCCTCCGGCCCGCGGCAGCCGTTGGAATCCAACCGGGAGATCGCTTGGAACTACATTCACGACAACAACGCGCCGCGCGGGATCAACATCTACAGCGAGCAGTCGTCTGCGGCGTACATGACCGGGCACAGGGTTCACGACAACTTCATTATGAACCAGGTGGGCGACGGCATGTTGATCGGCCAGTACGTGATCGGCGGGAACTGGGTGTACAACAACGTCATTGCCAATGCCGGCCTGGGACCGGAGCCCCGCGAAAGCGATGCTTGCAGCCATTTCGGCGTGAATCTCGATGCGGGGCACGAGACCGTCGCCGGCACGGTGATTCATTTCTGCAACAACACGATCTACGGTTGCGGCTGGGCCGGGGCTTCTTCCCCAGGCGCTACCGGCAACGTCCATCTTGTCGGGCTGGGGCGCTACAGGCTCGACTTCAGTAATAACATCATCTGCTCGACCGGCGAACCGTACATGTCGGGTTGGTCGGACGAGAAGATACGGGCTGGAGGAGGACACAACCTGTGGTTCGGCAGGGGCGCGCCGCCGGCGTGGGACGTCTCGGCGGTTGGCGCGAATCCTCGCTTTGTCGACGCGGCTCATCAGGACTTCCATCTCCAGCCCGGCAGTCCTGCCGTCGGCGCCGGCATTGACAAGGGGGTGCCGCATCGGTATCGATAAGCGAATTGTGATTGCCGGGTTTCTCTTACTGGCGTGTACGGTGACGGGCGTCCATGCGGCGGATTTTCATCCGGCGGATCTTGATCTGCCGCATGAGAATCTGCCGGTGGTCCTGAGCGAGGACGCCGGCACGGCCACGCTGGCCAACGGCATTGTCTCGGCCACGGTCAAGAAGGCCAACGGCAATCTCCTCTCGCTGCGATTGGGCGGCGTGGAGTTGATGAGTCGCGGCCAGGGCTATTGGAACGTCTACGGCAACATCCCCGGTCAGGCGAAAACGGAACAAAAGCCCACCCCCTCCGTCTTCCGCATCAGCCGGAATCCCGCACGGAACGGCGGCGCGCTGGGCGAAATCAGCCTGCAATTTCCCTATCGAGGCCAGTCCAAGGCGGTGCCGCTGGACATTGAGATCCGCTACACGCTGCACCGCGGCGACTCAGGGCTCTACGGATGGACCATCGTTGACCATGACCCGCAGTACCCGCCGTTTAACATCGAGGTCAGCACGGTGTGCCTGAAGCTGAACCCCGGCGTCTTTGACTATCTGTCGGTGGACAGCCGCAGGCAGCGGCAGATGATCTGCCCGGAGGACTGGGTGCAAGGCCAGCAGCTCAACCTGCGGGAAGCACGCCGCATGACCACCGGCGTTCACAAGGGCGAGGTCGAGCACAAGTACGACTACGCGGCGATGCTCTCGCAGACGCCTGCCTATGGCTGGAGCAGTTCGAACCACAACGTCGGCGTCTGGATCGTCAATCCCAGCATTGAATACATCAACGGCTCGCCCCTCAAGGTCGAGCTGACCGGCCACATCGATGGCAAGCCGGCACTGCCGGCGGATCCCACGCTCCTGCTGGTCTGGCATGGCAGCCACTATGGCGGACGAGGGGTGCAGATCAAGGCCGCCGAGCACTGGAGGAAAATCGTCGGCCCATTCCTCATTTATTGTAACGGGGGCGGGAGCCATCGAGCGTTGTGGAACGACGCGCTGGCGCGTGCCGCTCGGGAGCAGAATGCCTGGCCGTATGCCTGGGCCGAGGCCCCCGGGTATGAGCACGCCCAGCAGCGTGGAACTGCCGGCGGCCGGCTTCTTGTTCAGGATCCGCAAGCTCCCGGCGCCAGCGCGGCCGGGGCCTGGGTGGGTTTGGCGGAATCGCCCTATGCGGCGATCTTCGACCGGGGCGGGCCGATCACCATCGACTGGCAGACCGACGGCAAACACTACCAGTATTGGGGGCGTGCCGACGCGGCGGGACGATTCACCATCCGCAACGCCCGCCCCGGCATCTATACGCTCTATGCGTTCACCGACGGCGTGCTGGGCGAGTTCAGCCGCGCCGATGTTCGCGTGGAGCAGGGGAAAACGGCGGATCTCGGCGAGATGATCTGGACCCCGCTGCGCTTCGGCCGGCAACTCTGGGAGATGGGCGTCCCCAATCGCAGCGCCGAGGAATTCCGTCACGGCGACCACTACTGGCAGTGGGGGCTTTACCAACTCTATCCCCAAGAGTTTCCCGACGATGTTGACTTCGTGGTCGGCAAGAGCGACTGGCGGCGCGACTGGAATTACGCGCAGCCGCCGCGACCGGACGGCAAGGGTGGCTGGACAAACACCACCTGGCGCATCCGCTTCGACCTGGACCGGGCTCCCCAAGGCACGGCGACGTTGCGCCTGGCCATTTGCGGCGCCCGCGGCGGCCCGGTGCTGGCGGCCGTCAACGGGCAGTCGATCGGCAGCACCGGCGAACTGCCCGAATCCGGCGTGATGCATCGCGACGGGATCCGCGGCATCCAGATCGAGCGGAACCTGAAATTCGATGCGGCGTTGCTCAAGTCGGGCAGGAATGTCATCGAGCTGACCAAACAGGTTCGTACCTGGACCGATGGCGTGCTGTACGACTACCTCCGCTTGGAACTGGAGGAGAAGGGAACTTGCACCCGCAGCGCCCGCGGCGGATAATGCGGCTTTCGCCGATGCACTCAGGGGAAAATACCATGCAATCCAATCACGCCAGGTCTGTAGCGGGAGCATTGATCACGATCTTACTGTCGAGTTGGACCGCCCAGTCGGCCCCGCCGGAAAGAAAGGAGCCGGCGCCGCCGAGGTCGGCCGGCGCTGGGTGCCACTGGCTTGCCAGTGCTTTTTCGGCGGGCCCTTGCGGCGAGAAGTTGCCAAGACAGTAGCGTGCGAGAGAGGTCAACAGCCCGCGGGTGTTCGGCGTGGGTGCGGATACGTTCCATGCTCGCCGACCAACCACGCGGAGAGATTTCCGACACTTCACTGCTGCAAGAACCGACATAGAAGAGCACTGGCGAGCCAGTGCCATCCGGCGGGGATTGAGCATGCGTGCGGGCCGGCAACGATTCTACGACAGAAGTCCGGCCTTGTTTCCCATGACATTACCGGTCAAGCCAGTAATTCGGAGCGCGACCGGTGTGCGCCACGGCAACCACCACAATCGTGTTATCGAGAACTTTCAGCAGCTTGGCGTCGGAGCAAATCCGCCAGCACCTCTGTAGCTGGCCGGGTGGTCGTCAGGCCCGCGCGCAACGCCGCCGACCGCCGCTGTAATTCCCCCAAAAAATTCGCCACCCTCAACCATCGCACGACTGGCGGGATCGGCCGAGGCCGGAAGGGACCCCTTAGACTCGGTTGCCAGGCTGTACTCCAGAGCAGCGGCCACGAAGGCCCGATCCTCGGGAGGCAAGTCCAGCGCTTGTTGCACGATCTCTTCACGTTGCGGCATGATAAGGACACCTCCCTTTCTTCGATTATTCTCGCACGTCGGGCCGTCGCAGTCCAGCGGTTTACGCAAGAGGTTGTTTCGCCAACTCAGATACCAGCCGCACGAACGTCTCGCCGCGCTGGCGAAAGTTGCGGAACTGATCGTGACTGGAGCAGGCCGGCGACAAGAGAATGCTATCACCCGCAGCGGAATGGGTCCAACACCACCGCAGCGCCTCCTCGAGCGTCTCCATCGAGGCGCACGGCGCCCGGGGATTCTCGGCGGCAAGACGGCGCTCGAGCGCGGCAGCCATCGAGCCGAAGAAGGCGGCCCCGCGCACACGGCGGGCCATCGCCGTCACCAGCCCCGAAAAATCAGAACCCTTATCGCGACCGCCGGCCAGCAACCAGATCGGCGGCGCGAGCGACTCCAGGGCGGCGGTCGTCGACTCGGGCGTGGTGGCCGTCGAGTCGTTATAGAAGACACGGCCGCCGATCACCGCGAACTTCTCCAGCCTTTGCGGCAGGCCGCCGAAATGCCGCAACCCGTCGTCGATGGCCGCCCGGCTGCAAAGGGCGGCCTCGGCAGCCGCCGCGGCACATGCGGCATTGACTCGATTGTGCCCTCCCGGCACGGCCAGCGGCGGCAGCCCGGCGAGCGGCCAAGGCACCACGGTTCGCCCCCGCGCCAACCGCCGCCAAGAGGCGACTTCCCCGTCCGGCGAGTTCAATACGGCCACGTCCTCCGGCGTCTGTCCCAGGAGCAGTCGCTGCTTGGCGGCAACATAATCGGCCCACGTGCCGTGCCAGTCGAGATGGTTGGGCGAGCAGTTGCTCACCACGGCGATCTGCGGCAGGCGCGCGGCCTCGGTCAGATGCCACAACTGAAAACTGCTCAGTTCCAGGACGGCCCAATCCTCCGCACGCATCGCGGCCAGGTCGTCCAGCAGACTGCGGCCGATATTTCCGCCCAACCACGCGCGGCGGCCGTCCGCGCGCAGGATCGCCGCGATCATGGCGGCCGTGGTCGACTTGCCGTTGGAGCCGGTCACGCCGATCATCCGCGCCGGACAGGCGTTGAGGAACAGTTCGAGCTCGCTGGAGAGCGGGACCGCCGCCTGCCGGGCCATTTCCAGCCAAGGATTGCCGGGGCGCACCGCCGGATTGACGATGAGCAGTTCCGCGTGGCGGAAGTCGGCCTCGCGGTGGCCGCCCAGGTGAAACTCTTCGATCGCTTCGCCGGCCAGCGCGGCCAGCGGCTCGGCCAGCGCCGACTCGTCGGCCGCGTCGGTGACAGTGACCCGCGCGCCCTGCCGCGCCAACCAGCGCGCGGCAGCGAGCCCGCCTCCAAAAGGCCCCAATCCCATGACGGTAACGCGACGGCCGGCCA
>JBEKZQ010000337.1:0-6961 GCA_049509675.1 Thermoguttaceae bacterium
CCATGCCAGGGTAATTGTGATGAACCTAGCCCAGCATGACACAGAGGCCGTTTTTTGTATAGCTCAATCCCAACACTTTACCCAACTTAACAGAAAAGGCCGCCGGAACGCGGGTTACGCCCGTTGCGATCACGACAGAACCTAAGGACTGGGACGACCTAATTCAAAAGCTGAAACAGGAGGAGTCTGCCTCAACGGGGAAGCACAGAGATGCGGTTGTCGAGGCTAGAAAATACGTCGAGAAGATAAGGAAGTAACTATCCGCTGCAATAAGTGCTCCGTCGGATTACAAGCGGCCGGCGTGCTCAACACGCCCTGAGCAATCGTCTGTGCGGAACTGCGACCGCCTTTGCATTACGCAACGCGAGAGCCCAGGGGATTTAGCCGCAGATGGCGCGGATATTCGCGGTTGGAACAAGCATCCCCGAACCCGCGCCGATATGCGCGATCCGCGATTCGTTCCTTCCCGGACTTGCCGTGGATTCGGCATTGCTACGCAAAAGGAATCCGGCGGATCGAACAGCGAAACGCAAAACCGCTCCGCGGCTAGCGGAGCGAGATGTTTTGCCAAAGGTCTGCGGGGGCGACGGCCGCGAGATGACCCGCGTGCGTCGTGGCGATCACCGTCTCCCGGATGCTGTTTCGTGGTAGGTTGCGTTACGTTTTGTTGGCGAACAGCCCCGTCGACAAGAACGATTGCTGGTGGTAAGATACTTATGGGTACCGCCACGCATGCACATGTGTATGCCCCGATTGTTTCGCGGGAGGAGAAAAATGCGAACCATTGAACTCGAAATCGACGACCGAACCCTAGAGCTTGCCGAGCAAGCGGCGCGGGCACGAGAATGCACGGTTAGTCAGTTGCTGCGCGACCTTTTGGAGAAGTTGCCGTCAAATCGCCAGGTCGCCGACCCCTGGCTGGGAATGCTGGCTGACGAACCGGAGTTGGCCGATTTTGTCGTTGAGTCGGCCATGGAGGCGCGCCAGACGCAACCCTTGAGGCAGCCGCATCGTGGATAGCTCGTTGCTGGATACCGACATCCTCTCGGAAGTCTTCAAGGGCCGCGATCCCAATGTGCGCGCGAGAGCAGCGGAGTACCGGAAATCATTCGGCCAGTACACGACATCCATGCTGACCGTCCTGGAAATCGTCAAAGGGTTCCATAAGTCGCGACGGGAAGAACGGCTCCAGGCTTTTCTCGCCACCCTGCCCAACGAGGAGGTTCTGACCCTCGATTTGGCAAGCGCCGAGCTTGCCGGGCGGATACACGCCGACCTTGAGTTGGCCGGCCAGCCCTTGGGACGAATCGATCCGATGGTCGCGGCAATTGCGATTCGCTATGGATTAACGCTCGTGACGGGCAACGAGGCGCACTATCAATACATACAACAATTGGGGTATTCTCTGAAACTCGATAACTGGCGACGGTCGAAGAGGTGATCGGCCCTCTGCCATCGGAGGTGAAAGCCCAACTTGGCGGGTGGATAAGGAAGCTCCCGCCGCCCGACGCCCCTGGCATCGTGTGCTGGCCGCTCCCCGAGAGGACAACGCTGTCCTTTAAGGAATGGCTGAAGAGGCACGAAGCAGAGTGCCCGAATCACAGTGGATGAACAAGAACGCGTCCATCATCGCTCCCCGCCCGAAGCCAAGATCGCGCTCTTCCGTTCGCTCTTCCGCGGGCGCGAGGACGTCTATCCTCGTCGCTTCGAGAGTCGCAAGACCGGCAAAGCCGGCTATCAACCTGCGTGTGCCAACCAATGGGCGCGAGGCTTGTGCGAGAAGCCCAAGGTCAAGTGCGCCGCTTGCCCGCAGCGCCGCTTTCTTCCCGTCACCAACCAAGTGATTCACTGCCACCTCGCGGGCCGAGATGATGATGGCCGTGATTTCGTCATGGGCGCGTACCCGATGCTTCAGGACGAGACCTGCTTCTTCCTGGCAGCCGATTTCGACAAGACACATTGGCAAGAAGACGCACGAGCCATCCTGGAAACGTGCAGCCGCATGAACCTGCCGGCCGCCCTGGAGCGGTCGCGTTCCGGCAACGGCAGGCACGTTTGGCTATTCTTCGAGGAGGCCATTCCCGCCGCCTTGGCGCGCAGACTTGGTTCGCACATCCTGACCGAGACGATGGAACGTCGACCGGATATCGGCTTGGATTCGTACGACCGTTTCTTCCCCAATCAAGATACACTACCCCAGGGTGGTCTTGGCAATCTGCTCGCTTTGCCGTTGCAGAAGCAACCGCGCGAACATGGTAATAGCGTCTTCCTCGATGAGCAGTGTCTTCCTTACGCCGATCAATGGGCATTCTTGTCGCGCGTCCGCAAGATCGATCGTTCCACCGTCGAGGAGATCGTTCGTGATGCCGAGAGACGCGGACGCATTGTCGGCGTGCGCATTGCGCTGCCGGATGAGGGGGATGCCGAGCCTTGGGCAATGCCGCCCTCGCGCCGCCGGAAGGAGCCTTTGATTGCCGGGCCATTGCCCCAAAGCCTTGAACTGACGCTCGGCGACCAGATCTACGTTGCGAAGGAACGACTGCCGCCAAGCCTCCGCAATCAACTGCTGCGGCTCGCGGCATTTCAGAATCCCGAATTCTACAAGGCGCAGGCGATGCGTCTGCCGACGTATGATAAGCCTCGCATCATTGGCTGTGCCGAGGATCATCCGCAACACATCAGCCTGCCTCGCGGCTGTTTGGACGAAGTGCAAGAGCTTTTCTCGGAGTTGCACATTGAGACGGTCATTCGCGATGAACGATGCCCGGGCACTTCTCTGCACGTGGAGTTCCACGGTGAATTACGGCCGGAACAAGAGATCGCCGCCCGCGCGATGCTGGCCCACGACACGGGCGTTCTGGCAGCCACAACCGCCTTTGGAAAGACCGTGGTTGCTGCGTGGCTCATTGCCCGGCGGAGCGCAAGCACACTGGTTCTCGTGCATCGCCGCCAGTTGTTGGAACAATGGGTGGACCGGTTGTCGGCGTTCCTGGGCCTGCCACCCAAAGCCATCGGTAGAATGGGCGGCGGCCGAAACAAACTGAACGGCTCGCTCGACGTAGCCGTCATTCAAAGCCTGGTGCGCAACGGCGTCGTCAAGGATTGCGTCGGCCAATACGGACATCTCATCGTGGATGAATGCCACCACCTGTCCGCGCAAAGCTTCGAGCGGGCCGTCCGCCGGGCAAAGGCAAGATTCGTTACGGGGCTGTCCGCCACCGTCACGCGCAAGGACGGCCATCACCCGATTATCTTCATGCAGTGCGGTCCCGTGCGCCATCGTGTTGACGCCAGGGCGCAGGCGGCGGCTCGGCCGTTTGAACACATTGTCCTGGTCCGGCCCACTTCGTTCCGCCCGGTGAAACCAGCCGACGAGGATGCACGAATCCAGTTCCAGGATCTCTACAAGGAGCTCATCGCAGACGATGAGCGCAATCGGCTCATCTGCGACGAAGTTGTCGCGGCTGCTCGGGAAGGCCGCTCACCCTTGGTGCTGACGGAGCGGAATGAGCACGTCGAATGTCTGGCTGCCCGATTATTGCCGAGAATCCGCCACCTTGTCGTGCTTCGCGGCGGCGCGAGGCCCAAACAGGCGCACGCCATCATCGCCCGCTTGGCAGCCATTCCCGCGAACGAGGAGCGGGTACTGCTCGCAACCGGGCGATACATCGGAGAAGGGTTTGACGACGCTCGACTGGACACCTTGTTTCTGACGTTGCCGGTGTCGTGGCGTGGAACGATTGCTCAGTACGCGGGCCGATTGCACCGCCTCTATCACGGCAAGCGCGAAGTGCGCGTCTACGACTACGCCGACTTGAACGTGCCGATGCTTGCCCGCATGTTCGATCGCCGCTGCCGCGGCTATGAGGCAGTGGGCTACACGATTCTATTGCCCGCCAGTGCAGTGCCGGGCTGGCCGGCAGACGTCCCGCTTCCCGTAGACCCTCGGTGGAAGAGCGATTACGCGGGCAGCGTACGGCGACTTGTTCGCGACGGCGTCGACAACCTCCTGGCGAATCTGTTCGTTCACGTCGCTCGCGAAGTGTCGCCCGACGCGGAAGGCATCCAGCGGGCTCGCAGTGCCACGGAGGCATTCCTTTACCGACGGCTTGAAACGCTCCCCGAGACGACGGGCCTATTCCGCCTCAATGCCCGGTTGCCGATTTCCTTTGACGGCTGGGAGAACATGGAAGTCGACCTGCTGTGCGAGGAGCAGCGTGTTGCCATCGAACTTGACGGCGGTCAGCATCTGGCCGACGCGGAAGCCTACCGGCGCGACCGGCGCAAAGACGTTCTGTTGCAGGAAAACGGTTACTTCGTGCTGCGGTTCCTCGCCGAAGATTTGGGCACGCACCTCGATATGGTGCTCGACGCCATACTGCGGTCCCTGTCACACCGTCGCAGACGATGAGCTGCTTTTGTAAAGAGCATCGGTCCCCGAGACCGGCGCCCAATGCCGCTAGCCCCATGCCCCGCTTGGACCACGGTGCCCGCCCGTACGCGAATCAAGGGCAAACAGAGCGACTGCTTCCGCATCATTTCCAGGGGCAAAGACCAGTTGCAAGTGGAAAACACGGAGGTTACGGTGAGCGTCGCCAACCCGCGCCTGCGCAAGGCCGTGCTCTTGGACATCAATGGCATGGCCACGCCGGCGGCGGTCGAGATTCAGCAGTCGGGTGGCAAGGCGACGGTCGTTCTGCCCGCCAACACGATTTACCTGGTGCTGCAATGAATCAGACGCATCTGCGTTCTGCGCGCGACAACAACCCGCGAGCCCAACCGTCGCACGGTTGGTAGACTGATCACAACACGTTGATTGAAGGAGTAGCTTGCCAATGAAGATTTCACGAACGGTCACATCTGCCTCATGGGTCTTGGTGTTCGCCGGCGCGGTCGCGGGCATCACGCTCGCTGGCGATCTGTCGGCGGCTCCCGTCGAAGGCCAGTCGGCCGACATCGCGCCGTTCGCCTATGTCTATCGCAAGGGAGCCGCGAACAACCCGACGGAGACCCGGTGGTTGAATCCCACGCCCGAGTTGCTGTGCGGTCTGTTGTGGGAAGAACGCCGCAGTGTCCGACGCATCGAAGTCGAATTTCCCTCTTCCCCCGCCACGGTCCCGACCGCCCAACAAGTGCGCCTGGTGACGCGCACAGCCGCTGCGCCTTTCGAGGAGGCTTCGGTCCCCGGCATGGGTCTTGGCCCCCAACAAGAATTCACGCTCAAGCCCAGCGGCGACCCGGTGGTGACCCCGCAGGGCACGACGCGATTTGCCTTTGCCTCCAACAACGATATCAACAGCGTCAAGGTGCTCTACTCCGGCAGCGATCCGAAGGTCGGCGTCCCCGTGGTACGGGCCTTTGGTCGCGCGTCGTGGAAGCAACGGCTGACGGTGGAAATCGAGTGGGGCTTCCAGCCGGGCGCGGCCGGGCAGCGTTGGGACGGCCGCGTCGAGGCGTATAACGGATATATCGGCCCCGTCACGCCGCTTGAGACGGGCTGCGGCGTAGTGGCAACCGGGGATGGCGCTTGGAAGGACGGGCAGGGAACAGCCGCACGGCGCGGTATCCGCCTGCCGCTGATTTCAACCACGGGAGACGTCAACAGCCGCACGGTCGTGACCCTCTGGACGAGTTGCGGCAATGTTTCCTTCACGCCCGGCGACCTGGACAGCGGCCCGATCCGCATCCCCGGCGTGGGGATCTATATCGCCACCGCCCCAAGCGGCCTGAGCGCGAACCAGTTCCAGACGCAACTTGCCGCCAAACGCCTGCGCACGGTCCGTCAGCAGACGCGGGCAGAGCCCGAGGAAAGCTGGTCGTCGGCCATGAAGCGATTCCACGGCGGCCGCGCGCTACCGGCATTCCCCAAACCACCTTACGAGCCGGCGATGCAGATCGACGTGCCCGAGAAGCAGCTTGTCGCCCAGTGGCGATTGGGCGATTGGCACCTGAAACGCTGGTCGCAGAAAGTGAAAGACGACACCTATTGCGTCAGCATCTGGGAGCCCGGGCACGAGATGGGGTACACGGCGATTGGATTGGAGTCGTCCACGAACATCAGGGCGTTGGACGTGATGGGCTCGGCCGATGTGGCGCGGGGCGGCCTGAACTGGTGGTTGTTCTTCGTGAAGCACGCGACGCCCTGGGGCAAGCTGGCCGATCTGGGCGACGGACCGTTGACCGCCCCCGGTCATAGCCTGAAGGGAATGGACTCGCACTATGACCAGCACCATGGCGGCGGTCATGGCCGCGTGCTGCAAAGCTGCGCGCTGCACTATCTCTTGACCGGCGACGCCACGTGGCTCGACAAGGCCGGCCCGCTGTTGGCGAAGGCGTGCGACTGGACGATCCAGCAGCGCAAGCTATGGAACAGGGACCTCCCGCCAAGCGCCTGGTGCCATGGTTTGCAGCCGCCGGTCGATGTCTGCGATGGCAGCGACATCCGGCTGTTCTACTCGCTGAATGCATGGTACTACGCCGGGCTGAAGCAGGCCGCGGACGTCCTGGCCGGGCAAAATGCGGCCCAATACGCCGGACTCGCGCGGGAGGCCGAGCCCTTTCGCCGCGACATCCGCAAGGCGGCCGATCGCTCGATGGCGTTGTCTCCGGTTGTCAAAGTGAAGGATGGCACCTATCGCCGTTATGTGCCCTTTGCGCCCTACATGCGCGGTCTGGGAACGGAGGTGGATACCGGTTTCTCCGGCTACGCGGATGGTCGTTGGTTCGAGTTCGTGATGGGAAGCCTGCTCTTGGTCCGGTGCGGAATCTATGACGTCAATGAACCTGTGGTCCAGGAGATGCTCGACGTGTATGAAGACCGGCTCGTCCAGGACGGGCAGAACGGCCAGAACGGCTACAACGACGCTCCCGCCCTTCACCTGCTGCTGGACGACGTGCCGCTGTTCCTAAGAGGCATGTACAATTCCTATGCGGCGGAAGTCGATCCGGATCTCGGATACAT
>JBEKZQ010000338.1:0-6960 GCA_049509675.1 Thermoguttaceae bacterium
GATCGTCCAGTATCTCGACGAGTGTCGCCGGCGGGCATGTCTGCCGCGGCTGGTGTTGTTGGATGCCTGCGTACCACATCAATATGGGGGAACGGGCCGCCTCGCCGATTGGACCCTGGCCCGCGAGTATCAGACCGCGGTCGGCGATCCGCCCTTGGTCTTGGCGGGAGGGTTGACGCCGCACAACGTAGGCGAGGCCATTCGCGCCACCGGCGCCGCCGCCGTCGACACCGCCAGCGGCGTGGAGTCGCGACCGGGCCGCAAAGACCCCGCAGCCGTTGCAGCCTTTGTGCGCGAAGCGAGGAAGGAGTTTTCGCTGGGGCGACACTGAAAAAGGATGCTGAAGTCGAGTGCCACTGGCTCTGCCAGTGCTTTGGGCTTCGCTGAGGTCACGGTGTTTTCACAAAGTCCGCGTAGCAATGGCAGAGCCAGTGGCAGCCGGCGGAGCGATGCTAACCTGGACGGCGGGTTTGTCCTTCTTGTCTTTGTCGAAAGACACCCGGTACGAGCAACAGGAGCAGGGGCATCACCGGCACTAAAAATCGTAAGATGGATGTCACCATCGCCGCGATGAGCCAATGGGAAATGACCAGAGCCCAGGCAAAGACGGCAAGACATCTGGTCGGGCCGCCACGGGACCAGCATCGCCATCCACCGAGGAGGATCGGAATGCCATAGAGGAATTGCAGAAGCAGGAGCCAAGCTTCATGGCGATGGGAATCGGTGGCGTACCAACATCGGACGATCTTGCATCCTGCCATCTTGGCAACCGTGATGGGTCGGTCCCGCGTCTGGGTGAGCAGCCAGGAGCGAAGTTGGGAAAAGTCCTGGATCGCGCCGGCATCATAATGTGTCTTGAGATCGGACATCAATGCCTGGACGTCGTCTGGAACGCCCACCGGCGGTGACCCGGGTAACGCGCCATGATGCGTCAAGCCATCCATAACACACGGAAAGCCTCCCGAGCTCAGTATTTCAAACCGGCCCACTTGTCTGCAGAGCCAGGTTTCCCAGGGTAGGACGATCACGAGAGTGGACAACACAAAGGCTCCAAGGGCTGCGAGGCGATCTCTCTTGGGGCGGTCGTCCCTTTGGAAGAATAGAATCGCGGCCAGTGCAGCCGGCACCAACAGACCAAGTGGACGTGTGAGCATGGCGGTGCCGCAGCAAAGACCCAAAACGACAAGCCGGAGCCGTGGGATCCTTTCATCGCGGAGCACCGTCCAGAACAATAAGACGCCAACGCCGGAGAATGAAACCGAGTATAAATTGCCTTGCGAAGAAGTCAATCGCCCCCAAGAAACGCGATATTCGTGAGAGACCGGCCGGAGCCCCAACGATCCGGTGGGCTTGGGGATATACTTCCCACCGGGGTGGTAGATGGTATAAGAGTATTAGGCTGCCGGGTCGCTCAAACGGCTTTCAGGGCTACGGCTTCCCGCAGCACCAGACTGGAATAAACACTTTCGCCGCAGACATTTGTAGATAGTGCATTCGGCTCGGCTCGACGCGTCTCTCTTGCCAAGTTCGCCCGCAACCGCGTATCATAGCGGAAACCAAGTCGATATTTTTGCCCTCAAGAGGAGGTGTCTGCCGTGTCGCAGGTCGAAACCAAGTTGCCGTACAAAGTTGCCGATATGTCGCTGGCCGAGTGGGGCCGCAAGGAAATCGGGCTGGCCGAGAACGAGATGCCGGGCCTGATGGCGTTGCGCAAGAAGTACGGCCGCAGCAAGCCGCTCACCGGGGCCCACGTCGCCGGCTGTCTGCACATGACGATCCAAACGGCCGTGCTCATTGAAACGCTCCTCGAACTGGGCGCCGAGGTCGCCTGGAGCAGTTGCAATAAGTTCTCGACCCAGGACCATGCGGCCGCAGCCATCGCCGCCCGGGGCATTCCGGTCTATGCCTGGAAAGGCGAGACCGACGCCGACTACGACTGGTGCATCGAGCAGACGCTCTATTTCCCCAGCGGAAGTCAACTGGACCTGATCGTCGACGACGGCGGCGACCTGACCGCAATCGTCCACGGCGCCAAGTATCGCCATTTGCTCCCGGGCATCCGCGGCCTGTCGGAAGAAACCACCACCGGCGTTCACCGGCTGTACCAGATGCACCAGCGGGGCGAACTGGCGGTTCCCGCCATCAACGTCAACGACTCGGTCACCAAAAGCAAGTTCGACAACCTCTACGGCTGCCGGGAGTCGCTGGCCGACGGCATCAAGCGGGCCACCGACATCATGGTGGCGGGCAAAGTGGTGGTGATTTGCGGCTACGGCGACGTGGGCAAGGGCTGTGCGCATTCCATGCGCGCCTACGGCGCCCGGGTGCTGATTACCGAGATCGATCCGATCTGCGCCTTGCAGGCGGCCATGGAAGGGTTTGAGGTGACCACCATGAACGATGCGGCCCCGCGCGGCAATATCTTCGTCACCGCCACCGGCTGCCGCGACGTCATTTTGGGCCGCCACATTGAGCAGATGCCCAACGACGCCATCGTCTGCAACATCGGCCACTTCGACCTGGAAATCGACGTCGCCTGGCTGGAAAGCCGCAAGGACGTCAAGAAAGTCAACATCAAACCGTTGGTCGACCGCTACACCTTCCCCGACGGCCATTCGGTCCTGCTGCTGGCCGAGGGCCGGCTGGTGAATCTGGGCTGCGCCACGGGCCATCCGTCGTTCGTGATGTCGAACTCCTTCACCAACCAGGTGTTGGCGCAGATCGCCTTGTGGACCGAGCCGGAGAATTATCCGTTGGGCGTGTACACGCTGCCCAAGAAGCTGGACGAGGAGGTTGCCCGTCTGCACCTGGAGCAGTTGGGCGTGAAGCTTACCCGGTTGACCGCCAAGCAGGCGGATTACCTGGGCGTTCCCGTGGAAGGGCCGTTCAAGCCGGAATACTATCGGTATTGAGGGGCGGGACTCCCCTCTCCCCTCGCGGGAGAGGGGCAGGGGGTGAGGGGGCGCCGATCGACGGTTTGTGCGGCGGCACCTCCGCCGCTTGTGCTGCGAAGGTTATCCCATGCCTGAGCCGATCATTCTCAGCACCTGGACGATGGGGGCGAAGGCCAATGCGGCGGGCTGGCCGTACTTGACCGCTGCGCGACCATCGAGCCTCGACGCCGTGGAACAGGCCTGCCGCCGCATCGAGGCCGATCCGGAGATTGCCAGCGTGGGGCTGGGCGGCATGCCCGATCGCTCCGGCGAAGTGTCGCTGGATGCGGCGATCATGCTTTCGCCCTCCCACTGCGGCGCGGTGTGCTGCGTGCGGCGGTTCACCCACGCGGTGTCGCTCGCTCGCCGCGTCATGGAAAGAACTCCGCACATGATTCTCTGCGGCGACGGGGCCGACCGCTTCGCCGGGCTCAACGGTTTCGAGCCCAACGACTTGTTGACCGACGAGGCGCGGGCCGCCTGGCAGAACTGGTCCGCCGATCATCCGGGCGCGCGGCGCCTGGAAGCGGCCGGATACCTTCCGCCGGCCAACGTCGAGGAGGTTCCCATCCCCAAGCCGCCGAACTCCGCGGCCGAGGAGCCCGGCCACGACACGGTGGGCGTTCTGGCCCTGGATGCGGCGGGCCAACTGGCCGGCGCCTGTTCCACCAGCGGCCTGCCTTTCAAAGTGCCCGGCCGCGTGGGCGACTCCGGCATCATCGGCCACGGCTTGTACGTCGACCCGCGCTATGGAGCGGCGGTGGCCACGGGCGTGGGCGAGTTGGTCATGGGCGTGTGCGGCACCTTCCTGGCCGTGGAGTTGATGCGCCGCGGCTTGTCGCCGCGCGACGCCGCGGTCGAAGTGCTCGCGCGGATCGCCGAAAATTACACCCTCCGCGAGGAGCACCAGGTGGCCCTGATTGCGCTCGACCCGGCCGGCCACTGGAGCGCGGCCGCCTTACGCCCGGGATTCCACGTGGCGGTGCGAACGGCCGGCCGCGATGAACTGGTCGATCCCGAATCCGTGCTCATGCAAGGGTGAATTGTTGTACTCATCTCGCTCCGCGAGATGGATTTCATCTCGCGGAGCGAGATGAGTACATTCACGAACAAGACAGTTATTGTTTCGCCGATATCATCGCTTCCAGGTGCAAAACCACGCACTCGGCCAGCGCCGGCGGATGATATCCGCCCTCCAGAACGCTGACCACCCGATGGCCCGCATGCATTGCCGCCACCTCCAGGACGAGATCGGTCAAAACAGTAAAGTCTTCCGACTCCAGCCCGAGATTGCCGATCGGGTCCTGGCGATGCGCGTCGAATCCGGCACTGATCAGGATCAGTTGCGGACGGAGCCGGTCGGCCATTTGTTGCAGACCACCGGCAAAGGCGGCCAGGTAGTTCTTGCGCGACGTTCCGAACTCGATGGGCAGATTGAGCGTGGCGCCCAGGCCGGCGCCGCCGCCGCGCTCGTCGGCCGCCCCGCTGCCCGGATAGAACGGATAGCGATGGATCGACAGAAACCCGACGCGCGGATCCTCCCAGAACGCCGCCTGTGTGCCGTTGCCGTGGTGTACGTCCCAGTCGACGATCAGCACGCGATCGAGCCCCAGCTCATCGACCGCCAGTCGCGCCGCCACGGCCACGTTGTTCAGCAGGCAAAAGCCCATGGCCTGATCCGGCAGGGCATGATGGCCGGGGGGCCGGACCAGGCACAGGGCCTCGGTGTCCTCGCCGCGGACGACCCGCCCAACGGCGTCGCACGTCGCTCCGGCCGCCAGCCGGGCCACGTCGAACGAGGCCGGACCAACCACTGTATCCGCCTCCCAATCGCCACCGCCCGAGCGGGCCAACGCCCACAGTTCCCGGAGATAACCGGGCCGGTGGACCCGGTTCAACCACCTCCAATGGCAGGGTGCGAACTCCGCACGGCGGCAGCGCTCCGCCAGGGCCGACTGCCGAAGGCCGTCGGAAATCGCCCGCAGCCGCAGGGGCCGTTCCGGATGCGCGCCGGTCTGGTGGTCCAGAAAGCGGGGATCATCGTATAGTAGAGTCATATACCGTGTACGCTGCCGGGGACTGGTCCATTTTTCGGCCGGAAAACGCGGTTTTGCGAATCGACGCTGGCCGAAAACATGGACCTGTCCTCCTTGCCCAAAGAGTCTTTATAACAGTCTGCCGCCACCCCTGCCAACGGGGATGGACTATACAACTTGACAGGCCATGCTCTTCATTGGTAGCCTATATATTGTCCATCTTTCCCAAAGACCGGGAAAGCAGTCAATGGCTTCGCAATTTCCGAGCCGGTCGGCACATTGGATCCTAATGAGTAACGCACCGTGAAGTACCCCCATAGACACGCTTCGCTTGGTTTCGCCGGACTGGCCGCTGTTGTGCCGATCCTGCTCGGATCGGTCGGCCTGTTGTGCTCCTTGGCCCACGCCCAGGAACCGGCCCCGGAGGCCAAAACGAGCAAGTATCTTGAGTTGCAGGTGGATGAGTCGCAGAAGGCCAAGACCATGATGGTGAAGAAGATGTGTCGCGACGGCACGCTCGACGACCCACAGATGTTCAGAGACTTCTTCACCCAGTACGTCCTGCCCGATTGGACCTTGGCCAAGAACCGCGCCACGCTGGCGGAAGACAGAGGCCAGCGAAAGAATCTGCGCACGCAATATCTGAACATCGCCGGGGCCGCGCCCAATCAGCAGGCCCATACCGCGCTGAACAAGCTCGTGCTGGACTACATGGACAAGCTGGTGCGCAGCCCGCGTATCGATCCGGTGGTTCGGGTTAATGCGGCGTTGATGATCGGCGACCTGAACGAGACGGAACCGGCCACGCCCGTGCAGCCGTTGCCGGAGGCGCTGGACGTGCTGCTGGCGATGGTCGATAATCCCAAACTTCCCGATGCCGTGAAGGTGGCCGCGCTGGTCGGAATCAGCCGCCACGCCGCTGCGCCGGACGGATTGGCTGCCGAGCCCAAGAACAAGGTGATCGTATCGCTGACCGCCTTGGCTATAGCGCCCCTGCCCGCCGACCGTCGCCCGGATGGCCCCTGTTGGATTCGGGGCCAGGCCGCCGAGATCCTCGGCCTGCTGCGGTCTGCCGGCAACGGCGGGTCCGTGCCCGCGGCCTTGCTGGTGATGCTCAAGAACCCCGCGCTCTCTGTTTCGGCGCGCTGTGCCGCCGCCCGGGCCTTGGGTCAATTGAATTATGGCGGCGTGGCGTTCAGCCCCGGGCCCTGCGTGCAGGAGTTGGGCAAACTGGCGGTCGATTGCCTGGCCGCCGAGGAGCAGAACGACGTGTCGCGGCGGCGCCTGAAGTTCCGGCTGCAGTGCGTCTCCAACGCCTTGGCCCCCGCCGACGGCAAAGGCACCGGAATTGGCGGCCTGGTGAAGGACGCGGCCCTGCGCGGGTCGGTGGAGAAGTTGCAACAAACGTTGCAGACGATCACGGGCGCCCTGGACGACGGCGACAAAGACGCCGCTGCCCTGAAAAAGGCCGTCGCCGACACCCGCATCGGACTGGAACGGTCGTTCAAAGGGAGCTAGCAGGAACCTCAAACCGGCAAAAGGATTTGCCATAACCGTGACTCTTCATTGGGCGGAAAAGGTCGTTGCACTCTGCCTGCTGGGATGCCTGGCGGGGAGCGGCTGCCTCTCTCGCGAAACGCTTCAGAGCGCCGCGCCAACAGCTAAAGACCCCCCCGGCGCCGCTGCGCGGCCATCGGCCGTGCCGCCCGCGTCGGCTGCCGCAACTTCCGCCGCCAAGAACGCCAATGCCGACGACAGTGATCGCGGGCTGTTGGCCCAGCCCGACTGGATTCGAACGATCGCGCCGCAGAATGCCCAAGCCGAAGGCCCGGTCGCTACCGTCTCGGACCCCTATCCGCGCTGGCGGCACCCGGGGTTGGAGCAGTTCATGGCCCGCTCCGGCGACCGCCGGGCCCGGCTGCGATCGTTCCTGGCCGACAAGGACGCGGTGGTGTCGGCCAACGCCGCGGCCGGTCTGGCCCGCGGCGGCG
>JBEKZQ010000339.1:0-6941 GCA_049509675.1 Thermoguttaceae bacterium
TAACCGCCGGAGTACTGCAAAGTCGGGGTCTGGTCCATTTTTCGGCTGATAGGCATTGCAATTTGGCCGGACTCATTGACCGAAAACATGGACCTGACCCCTTTCGCCGGGGACTTCGCAGTTCGCCTGATGATAACCACCGGGTCGAGTGGGGAGTGGCGGGTGGATCGCAAGTACACACTCTACGCGGCGCGGCGGCGGTAGTGTAGGATGCCGGAATGGATCCCTGGGATGTGGTTGTCGTGGGCGGGGGGCCGGCGGGCCTGACGGCGGCCTGCCGAGCGGCGGAGCGGGGCCGGCGCACGTTGCTGCTGGAAAAGAACCGCAGGCCCGGCAACAAGATCCTGCTCTCCGGCGGCACACGCTGCAACTTGACCCACGCCACCGACGCCCGCGGCATCGTTGCGGCGTTCGGCCATCAAGGCCGATTCCTGCACTCGGCCCTGGCCGCCCTGGGACCGCAGGCGGTGGTCGATCTGTTCGAGGCCGAAGGCGTTCGCACCAAGATCGAGCCGGGCGGCAAAATCTTTCCCGTAAGCGACCGGGCCGCCGACGTTCTGACAGCTTTGCTCGGCAGGCTCCAGCGGAGCGGATGTGCCGTGGCCCTCCGGGAACCGGTCGCACAGATCCAACGGCTGGGCGACAGTTTCCAGATCGTCACGGCCGTGCGGACGATCGCCGCGCAGGCGGTGGTCTTGGTCACCGGCGGGCAATCGTATCCCGGCTGCGGCTCGACGGGCGACGGCTATCGCTGGGCCGCCGCCCTGGGACATGCGATCGTTCCGCCGCGGCCGGCGCTGGTGCCCATCACCACGCACGCCCCCTGGGTGCGGGCGCTCCAGGGGATCACTGTGCCGGATGTCTTGGTGCGCGTTCTGGAACCGCCGGCCGGGCCGCTCAAGCCGCGCTGCCTGGCCCAACGGCGTGGGGCGCTGCTGCTGGCGCACTTTGGCCTCTCCGGCCCGGCCGCGCTCGACGTGAGCCGGGCCGTCAGCAGTCACGCCCAGCCCGAGCGACTCGCGTTGCAGTGCGATTTCCTGCCCGATGTGACGCACCAGTCGCTGGAATCGCACTTGCGGGAAGCCTGCGGTGCGGCGGGCAAGCGGCTGGCCGTGAGCATTCTGGCCGAGTTGCTGCCGCAGCGGCTGGCCGAGACGATCGCCGATCGGGCGGGATTGGCCACCGGGCGCCGGGCCGCCGAGTTGTCTCGGCACGAGCGTCAAAACCTGGTGCAGGCAATCAAGCGTCTGGCGATTCCGATTACCGGCACGCTGGGTTTCCGCAAGGCCGAGGTCACCGCCGGCGGCGTCGCGCTGGAGGAGGTCGATTCCCGCACCATGCAGAGCAAGCGCGTACCGGGGCTATACTTTGCCGGCGAGTTGCTGGATCTGGACGGTCCCATCGGCGGCTACAATTTCCAGGCCGCCTTCAGCACCGGATATCTGGCAGGCGACAAGGCGTGATCCGTACCGCCGCTGCGTTATCTAATCATTGCCAAACCCCGCAAAACCGGCACAGATCGGCGATGCCGTAAACTGGGAGAACTGTAACGAAGGCAACGAAAGGGAAACTTGGATAGTCTCCTAAACGTTGCATCGCCAATCGACCGATCCTTTTCCGATGGTGACATCGAGTCGATGCGTCTCACCTGTGCGAACGGGGGCCGGTTATGGCAGGGGTTCAACTTGATACAGGTCTGTTTTCGGGCATTCCAATCACCAGCACGATCAACCAACTGGTGGCGATCGATTCGCAGCCGGTGACCGCGCTACAGACGGCGGACACCACTCTGCAATCGCAGCAAACGGCATTGTCGTCGTTGTCCGCCCTGCTCTTGAACATCCAGTTGACTGCAAAGAATCTGGAGAAGAGCGACCTGTACAGTCAGACGTCGGCCACCAGCAGCGATGCCACCGCCCTGGCGGCGACCGTCACCGGGACCCCACCGGTGGGGTCCTACCAGTTCACACCGTACCAAACGGCTCAGACCCAGCAGTTGGTCAGCAGCGAGGTCTCCAGCGACACGGCGGCGCTGGGCGGCGGAACTCTGACGTTCCGCTTTGGCGCGGGCGTGGACCAGACCGTCTCGCTGGCTTTGCTCAACGGCGGGCAGGGCATCAGCCGTGGCAAGATCCAGATTACCGACGGCAGCGGCACGACCGCCACCGTCGATCTGTCTGCCGCGCAAACCGTCAACGACGTCCTGTCGGCCATCAACAATTCGGGCGTCGATGTCACCGCCACGTTCGACAATGGGCATTTTCAGCTCACCGACAACACGGGCGCGACCACCTCGGACCTGAAGGTCCAGGAAGTGGGCTCGGGCAGCACGGCCGCTTCGCTGGGTCTGACCGCCTTGACGTCGGGCAGCGGCCAGCCTGTACTCCAGCTTTCTGCCGCCACGCCGTTGACCGCTCTGAACGACGGCGCGGGGCTCGAGGTCAGCACGGCTTTGCCCGACATCAAGTATGTCCTGAGCAACGGCGACCAGGGCACCATCGACCTCTCGCCGATCCTTCCCGGCACCGCCACAGTCCGGAAGGAGAGCAATCTGGGTCAGGTCCTCGCCGAGCTCAATGCGGCCGACAAGAACCTCCAATTCTCGATCAACACCCAGGGCACCGGGTTGGTGGCCGTCGATAAGACGGCCACCTCCGACAACGACCATTTCCAATTGGCCGCGATCAATAGCTCCAATGCCCTGCACGACCTGGGACTGGACGGTAGCGAGTCCGGCGGCACGATTGCGGGGCGCTCCATCTTTGCCGGCAGCAACACCGTGCTGCTTTCCAGTCTCAACGGCGGCAAAGGCCTGGGCACCTTGGGCTCGTTGCAATTGACCGACCGCAACGGCGCCACGGCCACAGTCGACCTTTCCCAGGTCCAGACCTTGCAGAAGGTGATCGACGCGATCAACGGGGCAACTACGACCCAAGGGAAGAAGCTGGGGATTACGGCCGAGGTCAATCCGGCCGACAACGGCATTCAACTCGTGGACACGACCGGCGGCACGGCCAGCAACCTTATCGTCGCCAGCAGCGACGCCACGGCGTCGAGCCTGGGCCTGGCCTTCAACGGCGCAGCCGGCAGCGTCAACAGCGGCGACCTGCACCTCCGCGTGTTCGGCTACCAGACCGCCCTGTCGACGCTCAACGGCGGCGCCGGCGTCGCCGACGGCAGCCTGACCATCACCGACTCCAGCGGCGCCAGCGCGACGCTGAACGTCACCAGCGCCATGCAGACCGTAGGCGACGTCTTGGACGCCATCAATCGACTACCGCTGGGGGTTCGTGCCGAGTTGAACGCCACGGGCGACGGCATCTTGCTGGAAGACACGGCGGGCGGCAAAGGCGCCTTGACCGTGACGGAAGGCAGCTCGACCACCGCCCATGACCTCCATCTGCTCGGAGCGGCAACCACGCAAACGATCGATAACGCCCAGCACCAGGTGATCGACGGCAGCGTGACGCAAAGCATTACGCTCGCTTCGACCGACTCGCTCCAGGACCTGGCCACGAAGATCAACGCCTTGAACGCCGGCGTCACCGCCAGCGTCTTCTCGGAGGGCACGAACCAGCCGTACCGGCTATCCCTGACGAGCAATCGGCCGGGGCAGGCGGGGGCCCTGCTATTGGACACCTCGAAAACGCAGTTGTCGCTCCAGGAGACCGTCCACGCTCAGAATGCGGTGCTGGAGTATGGGAACTCCGGCAACGCGAACAACAACGTTCTTCTTTCCTCGTCCAACAACCAGTTCCAGAACGTGATCTCCGGCGTCAACCTGCAAATGAATCAGGCCACCGGCCAGCCGGTGTCGGTGTCGGTCGCCAGCGACAACACGAACCTCGTGGCCAGCGTCCAGACGTTGGTCACCGATTACAATCAGTTCCAGCAGCAGCTTGCCACCGACACCAACTACGACACCACGTCGAATACGGGCGCCGTGTTGACCAACGATCCGGCCGCCGCGCAACTCCAAACCGAGCTGCCCAACATGCTCGGCGCGTCGTTCGGCGGCGGCTCGATCCAATCGCTGGCCGACCTGGGAGTCACCTTCCAGAGCGACGGCACGCTGGCCTTCGACCAGAGCCAACTGACGGCCGCCTATGCCGCCAATCCCAGCGGCGTGCAAAAGTTCTTTTCCGACACGAACAACGGCATGGCAAAGCGACTCGACAACCTGCTCACCCAGGTGGCGGGCCAGAGCGATTCCCTCATTTCCAACCGCGTGCAGGCGCTCAACACCGAGGTCCAGGATAACCAGGACCGGATTACCCAGATGAATACGCAACTGGACAACGAGCGCAATCTGCTCTACACGCAGTTCTACAACATGGACGCCGCCATCGCCAAACTGCAGAGTGAAATGAGCCTGATCGGCTCGCTCTCGTACATCGATTCGTCGGGAAACAGCAGCACCTCGACCGCCAGCAGCACCGCCAACCTCGGCAGCCTTTTTGGCAGCAGCGGTAGCAGTACCAGCGGCACGAGCGGTAGTGGCAGCACGGGCTAAATGAAGTCTCCAGCCGGAAAGGAGTCCGCCATGCAATCTTCCGCCCGAGATAACTACCTGGCGACGCGTGTCACAACGGCCCCGCCGCAAGAGTTGCACCTGATGCTGTTGGATGCCGCGCTGCGGTCGGCGTGCCGCGCCCGCTCGTACTGGCAGTCTCACGAGGACCAGGCGGCCGCGGAGTCGATCCTCCGCGCCGAGGCCGTGATGACGGAGTTGCTGGCCGGCCTGGACCTGAAGTCCGGCTCGGAGTTGGCGTCCCGGCTGGCGGCAGTCTATGCCTTCGTGCATCGCACGCTCGTGGAGGCCGTTCGGCGTCGCGACGAACAGAAGCTGGCCGAAGCCATCCGCATCCTGGAAATCGAACGGGAAACCTGGCGTCAATTGTGCGACAAGCTCCGCGGCGATCCAAAAGCCGGCTACGTCCGCATCGACAGCGCAGCGGCCGCCTCCACGCCCGTGCCGTTGGCCGAGCCCCCGGCCCTCCTGTCCGAGGGCAGCTTCTCGCTGGAGGCGTGACGCCGTAGACGGGCGCCAGTGGGGAGCGGATAATGGCGCAAGTCCCCCTCTCCCTCCGGGAGAGGGCCAGGGTGAGGGGGCCTTCCATCGGTGTTCTGCAACACTCCCGCCATTATCGAACAACCACTCCCGCGTCATTGAGAGCGGAGGGCGAACCGTAGGCGTGCGACGGCGAAAAGCGCATAATGGGAATCTGGCGGCCTGTACCGCCCCACGCTTCACGCCCCACGCCCCATCATGCCCGACAACCCCTTGCTCATTCGCGTCGGCCACAGTCCGGACCCCGACGACGCCTTCATGTTCTACGCCCTGGCCAAGGGCCGCATCGAGACCGGCCGTTACCGCTTCCAGCACGAACTGGTCGATATCGAGACGCTCAACCGCCGGGCCTTCTCGGGCGAGTTGGAACTGACCGCGGTCAGCCTGCACGCCTATGCCCATCTGACGGACCGTTATGTGCTCTGTACGTGCGGGGCGAGCATGGGCGATGGTTACGGGCCGATGGTCGTTGCCCGGCGCAAATGCTCGCTGGCCGACCTGGCGCGGGCGACGATTGCCGTGCCCGGCACATTGACCACGGCGTTCCTCGCCTTGCGGATGTGCCTGGGGCCGGATTTCCACTACGTGGTCGTGCCGTTCGACGAGATCCTCGCCGCGGTGGCGACGGGGCATTACCGGCAACAACCGATCGACGCCGGGCTGATCATTCACGAGGGTCAGCTCACCTACGCCCAGCAAGATCTCGCGCTGGTGTTGGACACCGGCCAATGGTGGCTTCAGTCCACGGGCCTGCCGCTTCCGTTGGGCGCCAATGCGGTCCGCAAGGACCTCGGCGCCGAGGCGATCCGCGACGTGCAGCGTTTGTTGCGGCAGAGCATCGAGTACGGCCTGGCGCATCGCCAGGAGGCGCTCGCTTACGCCCTCGGCTTCGGCCGCGGTCTGGATACGGCCAAGGCCGACCAGTTCGTGGGGATGTACGTGAACCACTGGACATTGGATTTCGGTCCGCGCGGCCGCGAGGCCGTGCGGCAGCTCTTGGCGCGCGGCCATGCCGCCGGCGTAATCCCGCACCTGGTGTCGCCGGAATTTGCCGAATAGCCAGCAAGAGTTCATGGCTGGACTCTTGCAAACTGCGTTAAGGGGTACGCAAGTGGTCCCCCTCTCCCTCGGGAGGTGGAGGGGAACTTGGATCGGCATTTTGCAAGAGTCCAACTCCTTACTTGCAGCCGCAACCGCACTTCTTCGTCGGCAACGTCGCCCGGACCCCTTCGAGCTGGCCGGCAGAGCCGAGCTTCGAGTTCTTGTGAACGATATAGTCGGCATAGGCGGCCATGAACACCTTTCCTGGCGGACGCAGGTCGAAATTGGCCGGATCGTCGCGGAACGCCTCGCGATGGATGGCACACCACACCAGGCGTCCATCGGTGTCGATGTTCACCTTGCACACGCCCAACTTGGCCGCCGGCAGATATTGGTTCTCGTCCACCCCGCTGGTGCTCTTCATCTTTCCGCCCGCATTGTTGATCCGATCGACCCACTCCTTGGGCACGCTGCTGGAACCATGCATCACCAGGGGGAAATCCTTGGGCACGGCCTTCTGAATCTCGGTCAGGCGATCCATCCGCAGCCCCTGGGCCCCCGTGAACTTGAAGGCGCCGTGCGACGTGCCGATGGCCACGGCCAGCGAATCGCAGCCCGACTTCGCGACGAACTCGGCCGCCTGGCCCGGATCGGTCAGGCAGACGCTGCCCATCACGTCTTCCTCGACGCCGCCGAGCTGACCCAACTCCGCCTCGACGACAATCCCCTTGGCGTGGGCGCGAGCCACCACCCGCCGCGTCGTCTCGATGTTCTTCTCGAACGGCTCATGCGAGGCATCGATCATCACCGAGCTATAAAATCCGCTGTC
>JBEKZQ010000034.1:0-21361 GCA_049509675.1 Thermoguttaceae bacterium
CATTACCGGTTGGGTGCCACGACCAACCTCCGGTCGGTGCCCGGCTTGCCCAGCAGTGCTGGAAACACGGTTGGACAAGCCAACCGTGGCACCCGTAAACTCAAGTTGGACAGACCACTAGTCGCGTCCCGTTTCGCGTCCCGTTTCGAGTCCTTCTAACCGTTCATCCGGGTTATGGGAAGCGCGGCAAGTGGCTTGTCTCTGCCGCTCCGCCACGGTATATTCGAGGAGGGTGGAGTCCGCTCCACTCGCACAGCCCCCAGGTCGCGCTGGTCGCGGCCGCGGGGGTGCTCTGCCTGGGGCTGGAGAGTTGCCATGCACCTGAATGTGCTTCGAGACGCCTTGCACCAGCAGCCTTTTGAGCCCTTTACGCTACATTTGGCGGATGGGCGAAAAGAGGTTGTCAAACATCCCGAATTCGTGGCGATTGGGCCACGGGTGGTGGTCGTCGTGCGGCAAGATAATTCGGTTCTAAAGGTCGAGCCGCTTCTCATCGTGTCCTTGGAGCAAAGAGGTTCCGGCGGAAAGGGTGACAACGGAACGTCAAAGAAACATCGCCCGGAACTGTGATCGCTTGTGGTGAGCGAAACCTGGAGGCAGCTTCACGTCCGAGTGATCCTAATTTGCCAATTCCAGCCGCGTCCCCGTTTCGACTTGCGTCCAGAATGGTCGACTTCGTTGGATGAGCAAGAGTGAAAGGAGAATGCGATGAGCAATAGCCCAACCACAATGCGAGGGGTTGTCCGCGGAAGAATGATCGAAGTGGACGGCGACCTGAACCTGCCCGAGGGCCAGCAGGTGGCCATTATCGTACAACCGCTGTTGTCGCCGGAGGAGGCCATCCGGCGGTCGGCAGGCGGTTGGTCTGACGACCCTGAAGGCGTGGATCGGTTCGTCGAGGAAATGCGTCGGCTGCGGAACCTGGAACGCCCGGAGCCAGCCCAATGAACTTTCTCCTCGATACCGACATTTGCTCGGCTCACCTGAAAGGCAACCGAGAGGTGAGTTCCCGATTTCTGCAATACTCGGGATGGCTGCACCTATCCGCCTTGACTGTCGGCGAGTTGTACACATGGGCGAAGCGCGGAGGCGCGCCGCCTGCACGACTCGTCGCCGTCCACGAGATGCTCATGGCCGCGCGGCTCATTGACGTGAACCACGAAGTCGCCGAGAAGGCGGGAGAACTGCGGGCGGCCTTGCTGGATCAGGGTAAGCCGATGCCCAGCATGGACTTGTTCATCGCCGCCACGGCCCTGATCCACGAACTGACACTGGTGACCCACAACGCACGGCACTTCCAGAACCTGCCCGACCTAGCTGTCGCGGACTGGCTGGCCCCGTAACATAACCGACGTGTTGATCGACTGGCGGTAGTCAAAACAGACCGAGGCTAGCTCTCGCGTCCTGCCAATTCAAGCTGCGTCGCTGCGTCCCGGTTATCGGGCCTCCCAAATGGCATTCAAGCGGATTGCAGCGTTTCCACACCGGCAATGTGCAGCAAAGGGCAGATGATCATGCGGTCATCGGGAAGGGCAATCACGAGCCGCGACTTGAGCAACAGCGCCATTTCGGGGTGGCGGACTTCGTACTTCTCTCCATTTGTCAGGCGTATTTCAAACGGCTCGAACGGTTGTCGCCGCAATAATGCCTGCATGGCTTCGTAATTCATTGAATTCGCCCCTTGAAAAGGGCAAATGGCGTGAGTCTGCGTCAACCCAATTATACCACGGCCGCCGATTGCTTTGGGGGGGCAAAATGGAGACGCAGGTAGCTCTCCGTCCCCTAATTTGCCAATTCTAGCCGCGTCCCAGTTTCGAGTCCCGGTAGTTCAAGGCTGAAAACTACTAGGAAAAGCGGCGTAGCCCGAAGCGTTGACGGCATCGGCCAGCGCTGCAAACGCATCAGCGGCCTGCGCCATTTCCGTTAAGCCTCGGTGTGCTCGTGTATCAGAAATATGGGACGCAATCTTGTGCGCCGCGATCTGCGCAACGGCAGATATAGCCATGCCCTCAAGGATTCCCTTGACTCCGAAACCCGCGCCAACAAGTTGCGGTGTAAAGCATCCCGAAGAGTTGACGGCTTTCCAGCCATTCACGAAGCCCTGTAGAATTGCGCCGAGATACGAGCGAAGCATGGGCAATTGGTCGAAGTCCTGGCTCTTGAGACCCAGCCATAATTGTTCAATCCGCTGGCCAAACTCGGCCTCACTGAAAGCCGCACCACCAGTTTCCACGAGACACCGAACCATAATAGACATTCGCGCGGCGGACACGATAGCCAAAGCGGGGCCACTGTTCTCAGGCATCTCGCCGCGCTGCATTTCGGCAACAATTTGCAACAGCCAATTTCGGCATTGTTGATCGTAGGCGGCCTGCTGTTGTTCGCGAACGATTCTTGCTTGTTCTTCTTGTTGTTCGCGGGCGATCCTCATTCGTTCTTCTCGCTGTTCACGAGCAATCCGCATTTGTTCGTTATATATCTTCCGGCGATTGACCTGCGCGGGCGAAAAGTAGACCACGACTCCAAGCGTTCCGGTCAATACTGCCCCGATGAACAGCAATGCAAGAAGCGCCAACGCATCGTAGTCTCTGTCAAACGCGACGGAGTTGTTCTGCATCTGAAGAACCACCCAAGCTGCCAGGCCAGCAACTACCAGAATGACGGCGAGAATTCCAATCGCGATCGCTTTGGAGGACGGGTCTAATACAGGAAGCGGGTTGGCAGTGCTCTTGTAATTGCCCGGCTTTAGTATTGCCGGCTTCAGCAACTGGAAAGGCGGGGGAGCCGGTTCAGCTAGAACGATTGCCTCTAAAGGGGACTCGTGAACGTCAACGACAAATGGCTTGCCGCAAGCTGGACAAGATCTCGTTTGTCCCTGGCACTTGTCGGAAGCGTTGAGACCCTTAGAACAATGTGGACAGCGAATCTTGGCCACGAACATTGCCCCTTGTTCCGGAATATCCGACTGTTCAAAAACTCCCTTGACGCCGATCTATACTAGCGTACACTAACAGTCAGTCAAGACCCGGGCCGGCTTGTACAAAGTTCGTCCTTATTGTAACGATCCGCCAGACGTTCGTCCACGAAACCCGCGCCAACCGCGCGCGAGGACACACTGCTGGGCAAGCCGGCAGTGGCACCCAAACTCAGCCTCCGTCGGCAGTGACGCGCGGGCCGGTCAATGGCCGCTGGCCGGGACCTTGTAGCCGATCACCAGCCAGCCGTTCTGGGCCGAGAGCTCCACCGGCTGCAACTTTCCGGCCGCCGACCACTTGCCGCTGGGCGTAAAGCCCTGCACCGCAAACTCGGCGGCGAAGAGCTTGCCGAAGCGCCGCTGCAGCAAGCTGCGGGCGATCTGCTGCGGAAGACTGAAACTCTTGCTCTTGCCGGGCACGAACCCGGGGGGGAAGATTTCCAACGGCCCTTGCCGCACCGCCTTGAAACCCGCATCGGTCTTGACGAACGTGTACTTGGCCGTGATGTTCATGGCCGGGTGGTGCTTCTCGCCTTTGATGAACTCCCGGCCGCGCAGCACCACCTGGAACCCACCGTCGGCAAAGCCTACGGTAATCGGCTGCCGGCGGGCAAAGACCACGGTCCAGGACGACTGCTCATCGTCGGGCTTGAACTGCTCGGGCACGCGGCCCAGCAAGGTTTTCACGGCCGACTGGAAATCTTCTTCCTGCAAGATCATGCCGCTCAGGACGGTGCCGGCCATGTTGTCGAGCATCGACTGATGGACCCGCAGGAGCAGGTCGGCTGGAAGGGCCGGGGGCGCCCCAGTGTCGGCGGCGAGTTGGTCCGGGCCGGCCTCATGCACTTGGATGGATATCGCCGTCGGTTCCGTGCTGAAAGCCAACCGCTGCGGGTAGACGTTGCGCTCCGAGAGCGGCCGGCGGAGTCGCGCCCGGTACTTTTCGTTGTTGTCGGCGAGCGTTCCGGCCGCTTCGGCGTCGACGCGCTGGTTGGCCCGCCACTCGGCGTGCGACGAGGCGATCGATTCCGCCTCGCCGAGTTGCTTTCCTGCCCGCCGCCAGGCAAACGTCTCGATCAGGCGGCGGCCGTTGACAGCCTCGATGTCGTAGATGTTCGTTTGTGTCTCGGCATTGGAGACCGCCGGATACGTGGAGAGTCCGTCGGCAGTGAGCCAGAACCGCTTGCAGGCGCCGATCCACGTCTGGCCGTTGCTGTAAATGCAGACCGGGCCGTTGCGGCCGGCGTTCTGCGAGGTGGTGGCCGTGTGCAAGATCGCGTCGAAAGCGCCATAGTCGGAACTTGGCACCAGGCTGACCTGAGTCTCGCCGCGGGTTTGGCCCGTGCCATGAATTGTCGTCCCCAGAATGACGTCGTCGACCGTGGTGGGCTCGTCGACCATGCGATTGATGCCGGCACTGACCAGGCCGGCGCTGAGCTGGATGAAACCGTTGGGATGGTCGAAATAGCGGCCGGTCGCGGCGATCAGAGCGGGCGCTTGGCGATGATTGCGGAGCCAGGCGAGCGATTCGGCAATGTCCTGCTGGGTTTCCGCCGTGGGATGGGCCGCATAGGCCTCCAGTTGCCCGGCCAGGCTTTCCAGCCGTTCGGCGTACTCGGTCTTCAGGGCAACGTTGTCCGCGCCGGCCAGTTCCTCATATTGTTTCAGAGCTTGGCGGACGTCGGCAAAGGGGGCCAGTTCCAGCCCTTGATGACCGGCGGCAAAATGTTTGTGCAGGTCCTCGATTGCGGCCGGGTCGAGATCGCCCGGCTGTTTGATCTGGCGATCCAGGTCGGTCCAATGGACGTAGCGTCGCCAATCGTCACCGGAGGCGGCGGCCCGACCGAGCCGCTGGTCCAGCCGAGCGGCCGCGGCCGCCAACTGAGCCCGGCATTGCTGGAGATCCTCCTTGGATATGGGATGGAAGTCCGCCTGGGCCGTTCGACAAGCGGCGGCCAGAGCTTTTGGATCCTGTGGTATCGACGATGTTTGGCCCCACAGCAAACCGTGCAGCAAGAGAACTGCGATGCCAAAGATAGTTGACGTCCAAGTGATTCTGTACAGACTCATTCGACAATTCCTTCCTTAATATGGGGGAGTTCATACTCCGCGCGGTTCGAGATGATCCCAACCGCAGCAACAGGGAACGGATCGTATCATTACAAACCGTTCACAGTATAGGACCTCCCACGATCCATCGATCGACCGTCAAAGCTTTCGCCTTCACCGCATCTTTCCCATTTACCGAAATTTGCGTCGGAACGCCGATTCGGCTTCCGGTCCATCGATACGGCGAGCAAGTGTTCCCCATCTTACCAATTATGGCAGGTGTTGCCCAGTAGTCAGAGGCAGGCCGCTTGACTTAATACTAGTAACTGCCGGATTTCAAGGTATCAGGCACGCTCCGTGCGTCGTAGCTAGCGGACGGCACACGGAGTGTGGCCTGCTACTATTCCGGCTTGCCGCTCTCCCGGAGACAATGGAGAAGGTGTTCCATTCATCACAAACGTTTTTTGCGGCCGGCCCGGTGGAGATTTCTTGTGCATTGGCCATTGCGAATCGTCAATCGACAGCGAAATGCGTGCTACATTTTTCATAGTCGCGCGCCTGCGCGATCGGCCAGACTACATTGATCACACCAAATACGACGCGCAGGGTGGGCGGCGACCACCGTTGCACCGAAGGTTCTTCCCGGGGCCGAGGATCGGGCCATGAGGCGCTCAAGGAGGAAAAGCCGGCATTGGGGCATAGCGCTGGCCCTATGCGCGGTTTGCATCTCGGGCTGTGCCTCGTATCGAACGCCCATCGATCCGTCGGGCGATCGACTGTTCGCGGGGTCGCCAGCCGCGCCGGCGCCTGGTCCGGCGGGAGGGCTGATGCTGGGGCCCGACGTTGCCGTGACGATCGCCCCCAACCAGGTTGTTGCGCCCGTCGGCAGCGAGGTCGTGCTGTTGGCGTCGGTCCGCGGCGCCGATGGCTATCTCCACACCAGTCGCCGGCTGGAGTGGTCCATCGCCCCCGGCAGTGTCGGCCTGTTCGTCACGGTCGGCCAGTTTGGGTTCGTGGATTGGCTGCTGAGCGATCTGACCATTCCCCGCAAGATCAGCAACACCTATGCGATCGGCACGACGGTGCGCAATCCGCAACAGGTGGGCCGCGGCGGCCCGCCTACCGCGGTCTTGCCGGGCCAGGGCTGGATCAGCGTCGGTTCGCCGATCGAGGGCGACAGCGTGGTGACGGTCGCGGCCCCCGAGGTAGTTGTGCCGGCGGGGCGGGCCCAATCGGCAGTGATCCATTGGATCGACGCCCGGTTCAGTTTCCCGCCGCCGGCCATCAGTCCGGCCGGGAGCCGGCACGTGCTCTGCACCACCGTGCTGCGGCAAACGAGTCCTTCTCCGCACGTCGGCTGGCTGGTGCGGTATGAGATTGTCGGTGGGCCGCCGGCCGGTTTTGCTCCCACGGGAGCGCGCGTGAGCGACGTGATTACCAATGCGGCAGGTCAGGCCACGGTCGAGATCTTCCAAGAACAGCCGGCCAACGGGACCAGCCAGATCAGCATCCACGTCTTCCGCCCGGCCGACCCCGGCCAGGGCGGCGACGGCTGGCTGGCCGGCACCGGCAGCGTGCTGCAAACCTGGACGGCGGCCGGCCTGACGGTCCACAAGAGCGGTCCCGCGACCGCCGCGGTTGGCGCCACCCTGACCTACCGGATCGAAGTCGGCAACCCGGGCGACCTGCCGGTCAAGGACGTGGTCGCCAACGACGAACTGCCCGACACCCTGCCGTTTGTGGCCGGCACGCCGCCGCCGGAGATCATCGGCAAGCGTTTGCAGTGGCGGCTGGGCGACCTGGGCCCCAGACAAACCCGGGCGGTGGAATTCAACGTCCGCGCCGCGCAGCCGGGCAGTATTGCCAATTGCGTGGAAGTCACCACGGCCGGCGGCATGAAGGCGAACGATTGCGTGACGACCACCATTTTGGCGTCAAACGCCCCGCCCGCCACGCTGGACGTGAAACTGAGCGGCCCGATGCAGGCCACCGTCGGCGACAAGGTGACCTTCGAGGCCACCATCACCAACCTGGGCCAGATTCCGGCGGCGGGCCTGATTATCAAGGACCGCTTCGACCCCGGCCTGAAACATGCGGTGGCCAGCAGTCCGATCGAGCGCGACCTGGGGGAATTGGGGCCGGGACAATCGCGGCGCATCAGCATCACCTTCCGCGTGACCGCGGCCGGGCGGCTGTGCCAAACGCTGGAAGTCCTTGGCCCGGGCGGCGTTCGGGTCAGTGCCGATGCTTGTGTGACGGCGGCCGAGGCCCCGGGTCCAACGGCGGAAGGCCCGGCCAAACCCGGCCAGCCGCCCGCGGGACCGTTGAGCGTTACCAAAAAGGGACCGCAACAACTCAAGGTGGGCGAGACGGCAAAGTTCACCATCGAGATCGTCAACGACGGCACCCAACCCCTCACCAATCTGAAGGTGACCGACCGATGCGACCCGGGCCTGGTGCCCGCCCGGGCCAGCGAGGGCTACAAGGTCGAGGGCAACGATCTGGTCTGGAGCATTCCCAGTCTGCCGCCCGGCAAATTGCCGCTGCAAGCTGAATATCACTGTACGAAGGCGGGGGCCAAGTTGACAAATCGGGTGAGCGTGGTAACACAGGATGGCACGCACGCTGAGGCCGAAATCGCTCTGGAAGTCACGGCCGCGGCGGCGCCAGCCCCGGAAATCGGGCCCGCGGAGCCTAAGCCGGCGGAAGCCAAACCGGCGGCGCCCGGTCCGGCGGAAAGCCGGCCTGGCGGACTTTCCATCGCCGTGGCCGACTTGCGCAACCCGGTCGCCGTGGGCAAGGGCTTGACGTACCAGGTCCACGTGACCAATAAGACGGCCGCGCCGGACCAGGATCTGGCGGTCGTGGCCACCGTGCCGGCCGGCATGATGGCGGTCGCCTTCGGCACCAGGGGACCGGGCTCAACGACCTATACCATGGACAACCGCACGATTCGTTTCTCGCCCGTCCCGCAGATCAAGGCCGGCGAGACGCTGACCTACGAGATTCACGTGCAGACCAGGCAGGTGGGTCGCTTCCAGATGCACGTCGAGGTCACGAGCAAGGGCCACCCGCAACCGTTGATCGGCGAGAAACTGACCGACGTGTTTCAATAGGGCCGCAATGATTCGCCAGGAGAGTCGGGGTCTGGTCCATTTTTCGGCTTCCAGGCGTAGGCATTGACGAAACTCTTGACCGAAAACATGGACCTGACCCCTTTCGCGTCAGACTTCGCAGTTCCTCCTGAATGATTCGCAAGCTCGTCTTCCCAAGCTTTGGCGAAAAGTGTAGAATCGCAGTAGTGCGAGGTTGAAAGCCCGATCGAAGTAATGCCTGCCGCGTTCTGTGGCAGCCGATCGGGGCGGACCCGCGCAAAACTACTCTTGCTGCTCTTGAATTCGACGCTTCGCAGATTCAGGCTCGCTTCCCTTCCCAGGTGGATTGGGCGTGCATTATTTGCCGTCCTTACGATAAAAGTTTGCGCATAGGTACCGTAGCGTTTTTGTACGCTACAACGGGGCCAGGAACGCCTTCAGTGAATTCGAGCACTGAGGAACGCTTCCTGGCCCCAATCTTTACTTGCCCCACGCGGGGATCCGAGATCTGAAATTTGAGATTTGAGATTTGAGACTTGAGATCCCGGCCCCCGGCCCAAGAAAAATGTCCGAATTCATCCAACAGCGCCATAAGACCTTGATCCAACTCCAGCGGCCGCGGGAGCTGATCGTGGCCTGCCCGCCCATGCGGAGCAACGTGAACCTGTCGCGGATCGTGCGGACCGCTTCGTGCTGCGGCGTGCGGCGGTTGCTGTGCTGCGGCAATGCCCGCATCATGGCCGAGATCGCGCGGGAAACGGGCGATTCGATCCAAGTGGAGATCCATCGCACCCTGCCGCCGATCCTCCGTCGCTTGCAGCAGGAGGGTTATCCGTTGATCGGCCTGGAACAGGCGACCGGCTCGCAATGCTTGTTCGACTTCGCACTGCCGCGCAAGGCGGTCCTGATCGTGGGCAACGAGCGTTCGGGAATCGAGGAGGAGGTTTTGAAAATGCTGGACCACACTATCGAGATCCCGGTCTACGGCCTGCCCTATGCCCATAACGCGGCCACGGCCGCGGCCATGGCGCTCTATGAATACTGTCGCCAATATCCGGCCGGATAGATCCCGGTAACCGGAGGGATCGAGGTGGGGGGGTAGGTTGAGAGATTCAACAGCCGCCGCGGCCCGGCCGTTATCCGCGTTCAATCGTCACGGCTCGGACCCTGCCGTTTCTTTCAACCAGTTGACCACTCTCAGCCCGGCGACCCGCGAGAAGTGGGCGTCGTTGTTGGTCAGCATCGCGGCATCCAGGCAGAGCGCATGGGCCGCGATCAGCAAGTCCATCGAGCCGATGGTTTCCTGAACAAGAAAAATGATTTCGTTCATGACAAGTTCCGCCCAGACGCCTCCAGGGAAATATCGCCCCCGGCTCCCCATTTTAGGTCTACAATGCTTGTTTCTAGCGTCAACCAGCAAAGCCACCCCGCGCCTCGGGCGCCTTGACCAATGGGGGGGCGGCAGGTTACATTGAAGCCTTTGCAGCTTAACCTTTAAGAGGACCGCCGCCGTGCCGGGCACTTGTGTTGTTGGTTTGCAGTGGGGCGATGAGGCGAAGGGCAAGATCGTGGATCTGCTCACGCAACAGCACGATATCGTGGTCCGCTATCAGGGTGGGGCGAATGCCGGGCATACCGTGGTCATGGGCGGCGAGCGCTATAAGCTTTCCCTGGTGCCCAGCGGCATTTTCCGCCCCGAAGTGCAATGCGTGGTGGCGGCCGGCGTGGTCATCAACCCGGCCAGCCTGCTGGACGAAATCGACGCCTTGACGGCGCGCGGCATCCGCGTGGCCGACAACCTGATGGTCAGCGACCGGGCGCACGTGATCTTCCCCTGGCATTTTGAGGAAGATCGCCTTATGAACGACCAGTGCGGCGGCGGCGAATCGCTCGGCACCACCCTGCGCGGTATTGGACCATGCTATCGCGACAAGGTGGGCCGCTCCCATGCCGTCCGCCTGGGCGACATGTATCGCAATGGCTTCGCCCAACGGATCGAAGAGATCGCCGAGGTGAAGAACCGCATGTTGGCCCGGCTGGGGGGACCGGGGGAAACGCCCACGCTGGACGCGCAACGGATCCTGCGGCAGTATCAGGGATATGCCGACCGGCTGCGGCCGTTCGTGGCCGACACCACGGCCTACCTGTTGAATGCCATGGAGGGCGGCAAAAAAGTGCTCTTCGAGGGGGCCCAGGGGGCCTTGCTCGACATCGACCACGGCACTTTCCCCTACGTCACCAGCAGCAACAGCTCGGGCGTGGGCGTGTCGTCGGGTTCGGGCGTGCCGGGCCGCTACATCACCAAGGTGATCGGCATCATCAAGGCTTATTCGACCCGGGTGGGCGGTGGGCCATTCCCGACCGAACAAGACAACCCGACGGGCCAGCACATTCGCGAGCGCGGCAATGAATACGGCACGGTCACCCGCCGGCCGCGGCGGTGCGGCTGGTTCGACGCCGTGGCCGCCCGCTATACGGCCCGGCTGAGCGGAGTGGACGTGCTGGCCGTCATGCTCCTGGACGTGCTCAGCGAACTGCCGGAGTTGAAGATCTGCACGGCCTATGAACTGGACGGCCGGCGGGTCATCGATTTTCCCAGCCACGTGGACGACTTGCGGCAAGTGCGGCCGGTGTACGAAACCCTGCCGGGCTGGCAGCAGGAGATCTGCGATGTCCGCAGCATGTTGGACCTGCCGCCCAACGCCCGGGCGTATCTGGATCGACTGAGCGGGCTGCTGGGTCGGCCGGTCGAGGTGGTGTCGGTGGGAGCCGATCGGCAACAAACGATCTTCGCAGCGCAATCCAAGATTTGAGATCTGAAATTTGAGATCTGAAATCTGAAATCTGAGATGCCTAGCAACGCCATGCAACAGGCCGCCGAACTGCCCGGAATTCCCGCCGAAAAACTGCCCCGGCACATCGCCGTGATCATGGACGGCAACGGCCGTTGGGCCCAGCAACAAGGATTGCCGCGAATCGAGGGCCATCGTCACGGGGTCGAGAGCGTCCGCCGCACGACGGAGGAATGCGCCCGGCTGGGCATCGGGCAGCTCACGCTGTATTGCCTTTCCAGCGAGAACTGGAAACGGCCGGCGGAGGAAATCGACTTCCTCATGCAACTCTTACAGCAGTATATGGCCGAGGAGCGGCACACGGTCATGGAGCATAACGTCCGGCTCAGCGTGATTGGCCGGCGAGAAGGCCTTCCGGCGGGGGCCCTGCGGGAAATCGACGAGACGATCGCCATCAGCAGCCGAAATACCGGCCTGCGCGTGTGCCTGGCCATCAACTACGGGTCGCGGGCCGAACTGGTCGACGCGGTGCGCGGAATCGCCGCGGAAGTGAAGGCCGGCCGGCTGGATCCCCGCGCGATCGACGAAGACACGCTCTCCGCTCATCTGTACACGGCCGGAATGCCCGAGCCGGACCTCTTGATCCGCACGGCGGGGGAGATGCGGGTGAGCAATTTCCTGTTGTGGCAGATCAGCTACACGGAGATTTGGGTCACGGAGCGCTGTTGGCCGGACTTCGACGTGCCGGAACTTCATGCGGCCCTTCACAGTTACGCTTCGCGCGACCGCCGCTTCGGCGGCCTCTTGGGATAGCGGAGGAGGGCGGTCATCAACCTCGTTCGGACGCGAAGGCACCCAGAGGGTACCCGGGTCCATGTTTTCGGTCATAAGTTCGGCCAAAAGGCAATGCCTATCAGCCGAAAAATGGACCAGACCCCGACTGCGCAGTTCTTCTGCGCCGGCGGCGGGTAGTGGTACAGTTTGGCGCTAGTGCCAAATAATTCTGCGGCTCTATCGCCGCACCGTATTCCATCTTTGGGGATACCACCGTGATCGAGAATTCTTTTCCAGGTTCCATCTTTGGACACAAAAACTCATTGACTATCTGATACGCGCCCTGTACATTTATAGGAGATACAACTTTTGAACTGGTCGGGAGAAATATGATGGCAGTCGAAATCGTCGATCAACTGAGGGCTGCAATTGATGCGAAGCATCAACGCGCAATCGAAGCACTAAAGACAGTAGCCGAATATCTTGAAGAACAATCGCTGCCGACCGGCAACAGTCAGCATAAGACATCGAAGGTGAAGAAGTCGCCGCGAGCCGGCACAGGCAACATTCGCAACGCAGCCCTTACCGTTTTTCGAGAAGGATACTTGTCGATCCGGGAAGCTTCCGAGAAGACGGGGCTCACGGTTCTCCAGGTTCGAGGCGTCGTAAGCGCTCCCGCGTTAAGAAGCGGCTTCACCAAAAAAGAAGCCGATGGAATCACGCGATACCATTTTCAGGATCGTCCTGGAAACTGAAAACAGCGAACGGATACACGAAGGAGGGTGGAACCCATGAAGACATAAAGCGAGCCCGGACGGAATGTCAGTTCCGTCCGGGCTCTTGTTCGTTAGTGTGGCAATTGGGGCCGTAGCTCAATCGGATAGAGCATTTCCCTCGTAAGGAAATGGTTGGAGGTTCAACTCCTCTCGGCCCTACTTGCTACACCCCTTTCACTTCCGGGCGTGCCAGGTGGAACTTCGGTCCTATAAACCAACGGTTTCGGGTTCGATTCCCGACACGTCCAATCGAAAACCGCGCCTTGCGGCCACGGTCGTTCTACGCGCTATTGTATCACGCCCCCCAGGGGGCAAGTCAATGGGCAGTTACCCTATAGACCGGATTTTGTCTTCCTTGCCTTTGCCAATTCACGCTTTGCAGCGGCCAGCAAGATTGGGCGCGCCCACGTCGCCATGTCCATTCCAGCCGCCACGGCACCCTGATTCACCGTATCGCGATCGCCGACCGTTACGGGAATCCGCAAGTCCTTATCCTTGGCTTGTCCGGTCTGTTTTGGTGGTCTTGCCATATCGTAAATGTAGCATTTATATTACTACCGTCAACACCAATGAAAAAGTCGGGTTGCAACCCATTACTATTACTACACTTATGAAACCAACACGAGGCCTGACTGTAGGAATAATAATACTACAATAAAAGTGTCGAGAATAATGACTCGACGAAAAAACCCGGCTGCCGGCCGCGATGGCTTGCGGGCTCACCGAAAGCCTGATGAACTTTGAGGGGCTGTTCGACCAGGTTATGGAAAACGCGGCCTAGACAGGTCGCGTGTTTTCTGGTCAACTTGAGAACACCAGGAGCGAAGAAAATGAACGTGCTACAAGGACTGAGGGGAACCTACCGGACTATTCTAATTGATCCGCCGTGGCGATTTCAGAACCGCACCGGAAAGATGGCCCCGGAGCACAAGCGGTTGCACCGCTACCCCACAATGAGCTTTGGGGAAATAGCCCTCTTGCCGATCGAAAAGTACGCCGACAAACCAAGCCACCTGTATCTTTGGTGCCCGAATGCCCTACTGCCAGAAGCGTTGGGCATCATGGCGGCTTGGGGGTTCAAGTACAAGACAAACATCGTCTGGTACAAGGTTCGGAAGGACGGTGGCCCCGATGGGCGCGGGGTTGGCTTCTACTTCCGCAATGTCACCGAGCTACTTCTCTTCGGCATCAGGGGCTCCATGCGAACGCTGAAGCCAGGCAGAACCCAAGTCAATCTACTTGCAACTCGCAAGCAAGAGCACTCCCGGAAGCCGGAAGAGGTCTACCGGATCATCGAGGCGTGTAGCCCTGGCCCGTACCTGGAGCTATTCGCACGCGAGCGCCGAGATGGCTGGACCCAATGGGGCGATGAAGTGGACAGCTACAAAGCGCCGGACTACCCGGTCTACAACGGTCACGCTAGGCGTTTGGATCGTAGCAGCCAAACCCCATCCCGACCAAAAGCAGCGGACAGCCGCCAGCTCCTCCTCCATTGACCTTCGGCAGTAGCTTTCCAAAATGCGTGGTGTTCATCCCGTAGGATGCGCCCTTGCCAAGCTTCTTGAACTCCTCTTGAAGTTCCCAGAGCCGGGTGATGATGACCCCGACCGACAGGACCCCTAGCTGATGCAACAGCCGGAAGTTGTTCAGGTCCCGATCAAAGAACGGGTCCTTGTTGTTCCATTCGACCTCGACGCCGACCCGGTTCCGAAAATTGTCGATCTTGTGCGTGGGCGTCTCAGTCGATGCCCCATCCACAACAACGGCCGTATCGAAAGCCCGCTCACCCCAGCCCCGGGCATTCAGGTAGGCGTCTATTGCCTTGGAAATAGGGCTCTTGTTTCCGCCGGCCTCCAGAACCTCCGACCGTTTCAGCGTGAACGCACCCAGGCAACCAAGAATATCCTTCCATTCCGCCGGGAAGTCCCTCTCAAGGATTGAGCAGGCGTGCTGCCTCTCCTCAATCTGATATTTCTGGCGCAGTCGCGCCGGAATCAAGTCGAGTCCCATAATGGGGGATGCTGCTTGATTGTCTCCCGCGGAACAAGGCCAGATCAAGCCCCGAGACAGCCCAAATCCTGTTTTCCCTTTACTCCGCGTTTTTTTCGGGCAAACTGTACCACTGCGCCGGCGGCGGCCGTGCTTGACATCGTCGGCTGTCGAACGGATGATGGCGGGGTATCGGTTCTCTTGCAACCGCCGGCTTAGGACGGGAGACATCGCATGAAAAGGGCCTTATCGACGCTCGTTATCGCTTTGTGGGGAGCGCTTGGCGTGGCCCGGGCCGCAGAGCCGGCGCTGCCGCCGGGGGGACAAGCGGCCGCCTATCCGCCCCTTGCGCCTGCCGAAGATCCGGCCGCGCTCGGGTTGGGCGTCCAGCGGACCATGGGCCTGCTGGCCCACAGCACGCCCGAGCATCGCCAGAAGGTGCGGATCCTCTTTTACGGCCAATCGATTACCGAGCAGGACTGGTGGAAGCGGGTGGCCGACGACCTGCGGCGACGGTTTCCCAGCGCCGAGTTGGACATCCGCAACCGGGCCATCGGCGGTTTCGCCGCGCAGTGGCTCATCCGCCCGGCGGAACACGATCTGTACCCGTTCTATCCCGACCTGCTCATTTTCCACGTTTACGGCAGCAATAAGGAATACGAGGAGATCATCAAGAACGTCCGCACGCGCACCACCGCGGAGGTGCTGATGCAGAAAGACCACGTCACCGCCTGGCCCCCGGCCGTGCCCGATGAAAAGAAGAACAAAGGCATGTGGTGGGACCACATGATGAACCACGTCTTCCTGCCGGCGATTGCCAAGAAATACGGCTGTGCCCTGGTTGACGTTCGCACGCCCTGGCTGGCCTATTTGAAGGCCAACTCGCTGGAGCCAAAGGCATTGCTGAAAGACGGCGTGCATTTGAACGACCACGGCAACTATCTGCTTGCGGCGTTGGTTTCGCGGTACCTGGTCTACCGGCCCGACCCGGCCGCCGCCGCGGAAGGCGCGATGGTGCGAACCCTGGAGGTCGGCAAGGACGTGGCCTGGAAAGACGGCCGGCTCACGGTCGAGTTCGAAGGAAACCGCGTGGATGCGATCGCCGCCGGTGCAAGTCGCAAGGCGGGATCGAAAGCGGCCGCCCACGTACACATCGACGGCAGAAAACCCTCGGAGTTTCCCGAATGTTACTGTATTTCGCGGCCCGAGCCCGGCCCCTGGTCGCCGCTGTTCCTTTCCCGCGTCGACCACGAGCGTCCCCTGGTGATCGAGGATTGGACGGCGCGGGTCACGTCCGTCGGCGCGGACGGCAAGTCGTGGAAGTTCGACGTACATGGCTCGACGACCGGCCCGGACGGCAGCGGCGAGAGCGGCCGCCCGTTCCTGTCGAAGTCGGGCCGAGTGAGTATTCGACCCGAGGCCTGGTTTGCGCCCGGCAAAGTCCCATCCGGCTACGAGGTTCGCTGGAAGGTCTTGCCCATGTTCGGGGACTCCTATGAGCCGCCGCGCGTGGAAGACGCCTCGCGCGAGTATGCCACGACGCTGGCGCAAGGGCTGAGCAACTCCAAGCACGCGCTGGAGATCGTGGGCGAAGTGCCGATCCGTGCCATTCGCGTTTATCGTCCGCTGGTCCGTTGAGAGATCTGTCGATGAAACTGACGCGCTACGAAGGCAACCCGATCCTTTCTCCGCATCCGGGGCATCCCTGGGAAGACCTGGCGGTTTTCAATCCGGCGGTCTGGTTCGATGCTCCGAGGCACGAGTTCCTCATGCTCTATCGCGCCGCGGAGTCGCACGCGGAGTACAAGTGTTATTTCGGGCTGGCGCGGAGCACGGATGGGTTCCATTTCGAGCGTGCGGGCGATCAGCCGGTTCTTGGTCCGAGCGTGGAAGGCTTCGACGGCGCCACGATCCAAGATCCGCGCATGATCAAGATGGGCGACTGGTTCTACGTGACCTATGCGGCCCGGCATTTTCCTTTCGGCCAGTTCTGGATCCCGGAAGTGCGGCAGCGGTATGTCGAGCCGGAGTTGCCCGAGGAGTTCCCGCACTACCTGAAGACCAACGCCACGCTGACCGGCCTGGCGATGACAAAGGACTTCAAGACGTGGATCCGCGCCGGCTGGCTGACCGATCCGCTACTGGACGATCGCGACGTGGTTCTTTTCCCGGAGAAGATCGGCGGCCGGTTCGCCATGTTGCGGCGGCCGCTGGAATGGGTGGGCCCGCAGTACGGCACCGACGAGGCCTGCGCGTGGATCAGTTTTGCCGACGACCTGATGGGCCTGGCCCATGCCCCGGCCCGGCTGTTGCTGAAGAACAGGAACCCCTCCTGGGAAGTCTTGAAGCTGGGCTGCAACACGCCGCCGATCAAGACGCCGCACGGCTGGTTCGTGATCTATCATGTCGTGGGGGCCGACAAGCTCTATCGCCTGGGCGCGGTGCTGCTGGACCTCGACGATCCGTCCATCGTCCGCCACCGCACGCCGGACTGGATCATGCAGGCCGAAACCGATTACGAGATGCAAGGTTTTTATCCGGGCGTTTGCTTCCCGTGCGGCGCGGTGGTCGTGGAGGGAACGCTGTTGGTCTATTACGGCGGGGCCGACAAGTTCTGCGCCTTGGCCACCTGCGATTTCCCGTCCATGATCGAACACCTGCTGGCGTGCCCGGCTTAAGAACCGTAAGCTGATGAATCATCGTAGGACGGATTGCCAATCCGTCCCGCAAAACACAGACGGATTGGCAATCCGTCCTACGGGCAACCGGCCAAGTTGCTATATTGCCGCTGCTTAGTCCCGAGACCGTCGCCATGCACCCCGTCGATATCCTGGTCATCGTCCTGTACATGCTGCTGATGCTGGCCGTGGGCTGGTGGGTGGCGCGCAGGGCCGGCAAGAACGCCGAGTCCTACTTCCTGGCCGACAAGAGCATGCCGTGGTGGATCATCGGCATCGCGCACGGCTCCAGCGGCCTGGACGTCAGCGGCACGATGTGGTTCGTGACGATGTTTTTCATCTACGGCGTCAAAGGCGTCTGGCTGCTGTGGATCTGGCCGCTGTTCAACGTCATCTTCCGCATGGTGTACCTGGGCACCTGGGTCCGCCGCTCCAACGTGCTCACGGGGGCCGAATGGATGCGGACCCGCTTCGACAAGAACCTGGGCTCGGAATTGGCCTATCTCAGCGTGGTCGTTTACGCGCTGGTGAGCGTCGTCGGGTTTCTGAACCTTTCTTTCCAGGGCATCGGCCGATTCATCCGGCCGTTCCTCCCGCGCCATGCTGATTCCGTCCTATTTCTGCTCGCGCAATCTCTTGGCATCGACCGCTTCACGCATCAGTTCCTGCCGCAGCAGCTCTCTTCGCACGAGTGCGCCTTATGGATCATGCTCGTCGCCGGCACCTACTGCGTCGCGGGCGGCATGTACAGTGTGATCCTCAACGACGTCATCCAACTTGTGCTCAAGGTGCTGGCGTCGGTGATCGTCGCGGTGATTGCCATCCGGGTGACGACGGCCGAGCAACTGGCGCAAGCGGTTCCCGCCGGCTGGGACAACCTGTTCTTCGGCTGGAAGCTCGGCCTGGACTGGTCGCATCTCATACCGCCCTTGCAGGCGCGCGTGTACGGCCCGGGCGGCGACGGTTATGCCCTGTTCGGGCTGTTCATCTCCGCCTTGTTCGTCAAAGGGGTGCTGGTAAGCATGGCCGGTCCGACGCCCAACTATGCCATCCAGCACGTCTTGTCCACGCGCAGTCCGCGCGAAGCGGCCTTGGAGAACCTGGTCATGGCGATCGTCTCGCTGGGACCGCGATTCCTGCTGGTCTCCGCGATCGCCGTGCTGGGAATCGCCTGTTTCGGACACGATCTGGCGAGCATGGGCGGCAAACCCGATTTCGAGCAGATCCTGCCCAAGGTCGTGGCCGGCTATCTGCCCATCGGCTGCAAAGGGCTGCTCGTGGCGGCACTGGTGGCGGCCTTCATGAGCACCTTCGTCTCCACGGCCAACTCGGGCGTGGCATATATCGTCAACGACATCTATCGTCGCTACATCAATCCGGCCGCCCCGGCGCGGAAGGTCGTGCTCTTGAGCTACCTGTGGACGGTGATCGTCATCCTCTGCGGGATCGGCATCGGCTTCATGACCGATTCGATCCATGGCGTCACGCGATGGCTGACCTCGGCCCTGGTCCCGGCGTTCGTTGCCCCCAACGTGCTGAAGTGGCACTGGTGGCGGTTCAACGGCTGGGGCTTCTTCGCCGGCATGGTCGCCGGCACGGCGGCGGCCATCCTGCCGGCGGTGATCGACATGCACGAGATCGTCGCCTTCCTGCTGGTGCTGTCGATCAGCGGCGCGGCCTCGGTCGTTGCCTGCCTGGTCACGCCGCCGGAGAGCATGGACCTGCTGCGGCAGTTCTATACGACCGTGCGGCCCTGGGGATTCTGGGGCCCGGTCTTCCGCCAGTGCCGTGCGCACAACGCCGCGTTCCAGAAGAACGGCAACTTCTGGTACGATTTGTTCAACCTTTTCATCGGCATGGTCTGGCAGGTCGCCATGGTCGCCATGCTGATGTACCTGGTCATTCAGAAGTTCAGCCACATGCTGACCTGCCTGGCCATTTTCACGGCGACTTCGCTGATCCTCAAGTTCACGTGGTACGATCGGCTCGGTCCCGGCGAGATGTATCTCGAGGAGGAGCCGCGCTCTTCTGAACCATGAGTTGGGCTCCCTCGCTGACGCGTCGGGCTGGCGGCCGCTGTAGTCGATCTCCGCCGACTCCGTTATACTGGTCATCACAGAATAGTCCCGGCCAAAGGGGACCCCCCGCGACAACACCGTGGAGACAGGCATGAAACGGGCATGGATCGTTTTTGGTGTGTGCGTCGGACTGGTGGGGGCCGCTTGGGCCGATGAGCCGCGGCGCGACGTTTGGCAGATCGACGCGTCGGGCGCGGCCGTGTGCGACTTGAGCCCAAGTCGGCCGGCGTCCTGCGCCCTGGAGATGCACGGCCAGCGCGTGATGATCCACGTCGAACTGCCCACACCGCTGGACGCCGACTGGAAAATGGACCTGGGCTGGCCCATCCTCCGGGCGCCGTCCGATTTGCGCGGTGGAATCGTCGCCGTTTCCAGAAAGGACTTGCCGCCGATCGTGGTCAACGGTGCCGCCCTCGGGAAGGCGAAACGCAAGGGCTATCGCTACGACGGCGTCTTGACGGTCCACGACGAAGCCGAAAACGGCATTCGCGTGTCGTGCGCCGTGTTCCCCTCGGTGACAGTCCGGGCGGCCATGGAACAGTGGACCCTGGAAAATACGGGGAGCTTGCCGGTCACGGTGCGCATCGACTCAAGCCGGCAGATTCTGGCAAAGCCGGTCGATGCCCTGGACCGCCCCTCGCTGCTGGAACGGCGCGTGGACGGCGTGGCAGGAAAGCGCGTCGCGCCGGGAGAGAGAACAACGTGGACCGTCGTCTACACGCTGCGGCAAAGCTCGGCGGCCGCCGTGACGCCGGACGTGGCCCGGGAGAAGGCGGCCCGCCAGGCCCTGTTCCTCAAGGCGCAGCGGAGCATGGCGTTGCGCACGCCGGACCCGATGTTGGATGGCACGTTCGCCTGGGCCAAGATGCGGCTCCTCGAAGCGCCCGTCGAGTCGATCAAGGGGCTCGTTCAGGGCACGGGAACCCGCAGTTATCTGGGCGGCGTTTGGGCCAACGACAACGTCGAATACGCGGCGCCGGCCTGCCCCTATCTGGCCGACGCGACCCTCAATCTCGCCTGCAACAACATGTTCGACCTGTGGAGGAGCGACCCGGCGGCAAGCATCTCTCCTTCGTACGAAAGCTACCGGCTCCACAAGGTCGGCAGCGACCGTGGAGACCAGGCCATGATGATGTACGGCTTGTCGAACTACCTGCTCGCCTTGGGCGATGCCGATACGGCCGCGAAGTTCTGGCCGCTTCTGGCGAAAGCGGCCGGATTGACGAAAGCCGCCACCGATGCCCGCGGCATCGTCGCCTCGCGAACCGACGAGTTGGAGGGACGCTATCCCACGGGCAAGGCCAACCTGAGCACGTCGAGCCTGGCCTATGGAGGCTATCGTGCCGCGGCGCGGCTTGCCCTGGCCCTGGGCAAGACTGCCGAGGCGGACGACTACCAGGCTCGGGCCGCGGCCTTGTCGCAAGCGATCGAGTCGTATTTTGGTGCGGAAGTCGAGGGATACAAAACGTATCGTTACTTCGACGGTTGCGACGTGCTGCGCGGATGGATCTCGTTGCCCGTGGCGATGGGGATCCTCCAGCGCAAGGAGGCCACGGTTGCGGCGCTGTTCTCAGCGAAGCTGTGGTGCGAAGATCCCCTTCGGCCAGACGCCGGCACCAAAGTGGTTTCCAGCGACAAGGGCGGCGCCTGGCCGCGCGAGACCTACTACGCGTTGCGGGCCGCCTTCCAGGCCGGCGCCACGCCGTTGGCCTTGCAGAAGACGCGGGCGGCCGTGCGCTCGGCCATGCTCGGTCCTGCAGGCCCCTACATGGACGAAGACGGCGGCGACCTGCTCTCCCCCAATGTCCTCTATGTGCTGGTCATTGCCGACGGTCTTTTCGGCATCCAGCCGCGCGGCTTCGACCGCTTCTCCTGCACCCCGCGGCTGCCGGCGGATTGGCCGGCCATGAGTCTTCTGAACGTCTGCCTGATGGGCCGGAACGTGGATCTGACCGTAGAGCGAACCGGCCGGAAACTCGCGCTGACCGCGTCGCGATCCGGCAAGATGATCTCTCGCCAAGAGGGCGAAGACGGAATCACCTTCGACGTGGCTCTTCCCAACCTGGAGCGCGGAGCCGGTGGGGAGAGCGCGCACGAATCGCAAGACGCGATCACGGTCGGTGATCCCGCGCAGTCGGCCGCACTGCCCGCGGCCC
>JBEKZQ010000340.1:0-6940 GCA_049509675.1 Thermoguttaceae bacterium
CGATGCGGTCTCCAACGCGATCATGGCAAGCTGCACGGTGGCGGTCGAACGGAAGGCGTCGTCCGGCGTGCAGGTCGGCTGCTTGCGCGTGCGGACCGCGGTGAGGAAATCGTCCATGTGGGCCGCGCCCAGGTCGGAAGCGGCCTTGAACTCCTTGCGCTGCTGCGACTTTCCGCGCGGAATCACCGTCCAACTCAAATCGGTGGCGAAAAGGGTCGCCTTCTCGCCGTAGAGGAAGATGCCGTTGTTGGTTTCGCTCTGGTACTCTTCGGCGCCGCAGATGCGATGCCGCCAGACGATCGGCAGGCGCTCGAACTCGAAATGCACCGTCAGCGTGTCGGGGGTCGTGATCTTGTCCTTGAGTTGATAAATGCCACCGGCCGCGGTGACCGCCCGCGGAATGGAGAGGTCGAGGATCTGGCGGCAGCCGTCGATCAGATGAATGCCCCAATCGACGAGGGGGCGCAAAAAAGGGGGCAGAACGACTAATTTAATCGTTCTGACCCCCTTATTCTCCCCCTTATTCTCCTGACCCCCTTATTCTCCGAACGTGGAATCCATTGGCACGACGGGAACTGCCGATGCTTGGCGACAAGAGCCGTTCGCAGCAGCACGGGCAAGCCGCGTGGCACCCGGCGAGTGCCGATTGGCAATCCGAAACCCCTCACCCTCTCCCGCAAGGGGAGAGGGAACCAATAACGGAAAGTGCGGCAGTTATTCTCTCGCCGGTCCCAAGCTGCGAGGTGTGCCGGCCTGCGCGGCCGCCTCAAGCAGTCGTTTGGCCAACGGTTGCCAACCTTCATGATTGGGACGCAACGGCACATAAGGACCGCGGTACTTGTCCTGCTGGAGCACCAGGTCCACGAGCACCTGGCGCAAGGCATCGGTCCGCTCCGGCCCCAGCACGTGCGGCTTTTTCTCCAGGGCCTCGCTGACGGCGATCATGGCCTCGGCATACTGGATGCCCTCGCAAAAAGCCTCGTAGCGGAGCGTGGTTTCGGCGCCCTTGGGCCCAGCCCAGGTCATGCTCTTGAGACTCGGCGCCCGCTGTGCGCAGGAGGAGTACGGCCAGCAGTTGTAGATGTCTGTCGGCTCGCGGCTGCCCAGGACGTTCCAGAAGTCCAGGCAGATTCGCCCCACCCCGCGCGTGCGGAGCAGCAGACTGCACATTGCCGTATCACGGTACCAACTCAGCGGCACGACGACTTCATGGTTGCTGATCCGGTCGTAGGCCGTGCCGGGCTTGTTGCGCTGGTTCCACACGGGCGGCAAGGGCTTGGCCGGGTCGGGCATGTTCAGGCCGTAGCAGAACTCGTGCAGCACCGTTTTGCCACCGCCGCGGAGCGGGTCGGGCGTCTCGCTGAAGGTGCCGCTGTGGCAGCCCCGCATCCACTTGGCGCCTCCCGGCGTGATCTCGTCGAATGCCTTGAAGACCTCCGGCGGAGCGGTCCCGTCGGAGAGGATGCCCAGGCACATGGCACTGTCCAGGCCCTGCCTGGCCAGACGCGCATGCACAGCGTCCAAGAACGGCTTCCAGAATCTCTTGCTCGCCTCGGTGCCGAACTTGGGCACTTGTAGGTGCTCGCGCCGGCCGGTCTTCTCGTCGATGACCGTTACCGTATTTCTCTGGTCGGCCGCCCGAGTCTCCCAGCCGCCCGAGTTCCAGACGTGCAAGGCCACGAAGTCGAGCTTTTTGAAGTGCTTTCGAGCCAGCGCCGTCAGCCGGTCGAACACGGTGAAGTCATAGGTGTACGAGCCGTCGGACTTGCGGACCCAGTAGATCATGCCGTCGTCGTTGCCGAACTGGGTCTGGTCCACCACGGTGACGTTGAGCAGCTTGTTGCCGGCCCTGCCCAGCAGGGCGAAGCTCTTCTCCATCAACCTCCAGTGCTCCTCAGACCACTCCTTGACCCGGTACTTCATGGCCAGGGTCGTGGGCGATTGATAGACGCCGACGTAGGTGCGGTAGTCGCTTGGCTCGGGCACGACCCAGCCGGCCACACTGAGTTCCAGCGGCACACGGACCGGCTGCGACCTGGCCCCCGAGACGATCGCCACGCTGCGATAATCGCCGGGCGCGGCGTCCTTGGGGACCAAGACCCGCAGCAGCACGGGCAGCAGCGCGCCGCCGCCCTTGGGATCCAGCGCCACCTCGGCCGGCGGTTCCGACTGCAGCGCGTCAAACCAGGTGGGGCATCCGTAATACGAGACGTCCGGCAACGCGTACAAGACGGTCACCCGGGAAGCTGGAATCGCTCTGGCAAACTTGACGGCTTTGAACTCGCCGACCGTCACCCTCACGTCCTTCAGCGGCTTGTCGGAACCAATGACCAACTGTCCGCAGAAGGAACCGTTTCGCGCGCCGACGATCCGGATCGGCCGCAAGCCTTCTTCCTGGTCGCCGTAGTCGAGGACCGAGATCCGGTCGTTGATGTTCTCGGTCCAGACCTGCGGGCCGTTAGGCCGGGCCAGGTTCGGGGCCACGCCGCCGCCGGTCGCCTGCAGGCGCAGCTCAAAGATGTTCATGGGGACCCAAAAGGGCTTCGTCCGGCCTTCCGGGGCCTTGAACCAGCGCAGGGCCTCCAGCGGGTACTCGGCGCGGCGCACCTCGACGGTCAAGACGTTTTCGCCCTTGCGCATGGCGTCGGCTGGCAGTTTTAGCGGTCCCAGGACGCGCGTGCGGTTGGCCCGGCGGGCCTCGGCGTCTTTCTTCACGTCGGCCGGAACGTGGTTCCAGCCGTACTCGTAATCGCCCATGGGGACGATCGCGCCCTTGTCATCGACGTAGACTTCCTTCGGATACATCTCGGCGGGCGTGTCGCCGGCCAGCTTGCCGGCAGGAAGGTGCTGGCGCGCGAACTCGCGGCCATTGAGACAGACGCGCAGCCCGCCGTAGTACTTGATCGTGAGGAAGAGCCCCTGCACCGCGGCCGGATCGGTCACCTGGAACTTGCCGCGCAGGCACAGGGCGGCGCTTGAGAACCGCCCGAAGGCGTTGGGCGCCAGCCAAGTCAGGCGCGAACGCGGCCAGCCGAAGTCGTCGAAGGCCGGCAGTTCCCAGCCGGCGGGGGAAGCCGGGCTGTCCTGCTGGTCGACGGTGTTGTAGGGCGGCTGCACCACCGTGCCGACCAACGGCTTTGGCGCCGCCGCCTCCTTTCCGGCGGCCTTGAGCGCCTCGACGGGAATGATGGGCTTGCGCAGGACCAGAAACCACCGCCAGTAGCTTTCCGGAGTAAGAATGTCCGTGGCTCCCGCCGGGACCTCGACAGCGCGCGGGACTGCTCCGGCCAGGGCGGGCAGAACGCCGACAGAAAGCCACAACAGCACAAAATGCGTTCTCATGGGTTGCTTTCCTTGTTACGCCCGTAGCCTGATGTGCGCCTTGGCTTCCGCAGGCGGCTGGCCACCTCGCCTGCCAACTGGTATAGCTTGACGGACTGTTCCTCGATCATCTGCGGCGACATCGCCCCGTCGTACTGGAACTCAGCGAAATATCGCAGCATGCGCGTGTGCTGGTCGCAGACCTCCTTGCATTGCCGGGCCAGGTCCGGCCCAAGGCGGTCGGCCTGATCCAGCAGGGCGTCTTGTATCAAGACGCGCGCTTCGGCCTCCTGCAGGCCTTCGCGAAGCATCTGGGACCGCGCCGTGGCCACCGGTCCCTGCCGGCCAGGCGCCAGCAGCAAAGGTACGCTGCACTGGAAGCCGGTCGATCCCTCAGGGCAGTAGCGAAGGCATAGGAGTTGGTCATTGCCACGTCCGGTACGGTCTTTGAGCACGGGCCAGAAATCGGCGCCCATCTGTCCAAAGCCGTGGCGCGTGTAGTGCCGGTGCAGTTCGGGCCGCCGGCCGTCGGGCCCGCCGTGGCCGTTCAGCAGCGTCTGAGCGGGGAAGAGACGGTAGGCGGCCGGAGGGGAATAGGCATAGACCCCGCCGCCCCAGTTCTTGTTCGAGCCGGCGTCGCGAGGGAACGAGATCACGTCAGCTCCCTTCAGATCCGTGACGGCGGCTTTCAGTCCCCGGATCGGGTCGGAAGAGGTAACGATCACCTGTCCGCCATAAGCGCCGTTTCTCAATCCGCACAGTCGAATCGGCGCCGGCGCCTCATTCGGATCGTTGTAACAGGCCGGATGGACGCTCATGAAGGCCGCCTGACTTTGGACTTGCACCCGCTTGGCCGGCGATACATTGGGCACGACGGCCGCCACGGGGTCGGTGGCGGAAAGCTTGAGGCTTTCCAACGCCGTGCGGTCCCACCAGTAGTTGATCCGCAGGTTCTCCAGCGAATAGGCGAAGAACCGCGTGTCGGTCGTGAACATGATCTCCGGCGCCGCCGCGCGATGGATCTCGACCGCCAGGATATTCACCCCCTTGCGGAGCAAGGTGCAGGGAATGCGGGTTTCCAGGGTCCGACTGCGCTGGGCGTAGCGCTGTTGGACCGTTTTCATCATCGCCTCCGCCTTGTCCTTGGGCATCCGATCGACGTTCCAGCGATGGCAATGGACGCGGCCGCCATCACAGGCTTGCAGGATGAGGTGCCCGTCGGGGCGAAGGCATGTTTCCGGGGCGTAGTCTTCGGCCAGCGTCTCCGGCGTGACGGCGCCGGCCGGCATCGAGGCGCGTGCGAGTTCCTTCCCGTTCAAGTAGACCACTGCCCCGCCGCGGAAGACGACGGAAAGCGACATGTCGCCGGAGTGCTCGGGATCGCAGACCTCGAACTTTCCCCGCAGGCACATCAGCGACAGAGCACGGTATGAAAAGAGCGCCTGGCCCGCCTGGCGCGCCCAGCCGCTGTCGTCGAACTGCGGCTGCTGCCAGCCGGCCGGCGGCGGCGACGATTCGCGCACCACCTTGGCCGGCTTGATGCGATACGTCTTGCGCGGGGCGAAACCGTCGAAGTAATCCCGCTTCACACTGACCCACTCGCCGGTTGGCGATTCGTACAGCCGAGGGTCGAACGGGTCCACACGGACCAATTCACCGCTTTGGGTGCGACAGACGTCGGTCTGCCAGGTCTCGAAGTACCGCCATATCGTGCCCGGGCGGTTGCCTGCCGGGTCGTCTTCCATGGTCAGGATCACCGTCGGGGCCGCCTGCTTGTTCCGGCTGGCGTGCGCTGTGTCTGAGGCGACCGCGACGGCAGCCGCCAAGCTTCCCGCCCAGATGCACGCCATCATGAACTTCATGGGACTTGCTCCTGGTGGCGGGGTGGTGGGGCACGGCTGGCGCCGTCGGCCGGGTTGGCACATAGGGCGAGCAAAAGACCGCGTGGGCCGGTTCTGACTGAATATTATAAGCCGCAGAAATCGCTTCACAAGTCAACGCCCGACGCCTGCGTAGACAGCAAGACATCCAGCAAGTCCCCGTTGCCGAAGGTCTTGACGTTCGGCGAGTTCCTTGACCACTGGCGGTTGACAAGCTCGATCTCGCCGATCAGAATCGCAATCACCGTCCGCTGCCGGGCCGGGAAGGCACCCAGAGGGTACCCGGGTCCAAGTTTTCGGCCATCGTCGATTTGCAAAACCGCGCCTTCTGGCCGAAAAATGGACCAGTCCCCGGCCCGCGAACGGTTGCCTGAAAGTAAAAAAGGAGACTTCCATGAATCGCTCTCGCTGTCTCAGCGTGCTTGTTGCCATTGCCGCGTTGCTGTGCGCGGCCACGGCCAACGCGCTGATCAATCCCCATTTCACGCCGGTCCATCTGGTGAAGCAGGCAGCGTTGATCGTGTCCGTGGACCTCAAGCAGGGGCAATCGAAAGACCAGTACGCCGCCACCATCCGCGAGGTGCTCAAAGGCAAGACGGAACTGAAGGCGCTCCGCTTGGACCTCTCCAAAGCAATCAATACCCAGAACGCCGACGCCCTGCGCGACCTGGCGGCCGCCGCGAAGCCGGCGTTGTTCTTTGTGGGCGAATTCGCCCAGGAGAAAGACAGCCAGGGCGGCGCAGCGGCGCGAAGCCGCGGTTTTCTGCACGTTTCCGGCCAATGGGCGGAATTCGACGGCGGCCAGGACGGCGTGTGGGCCTTGAACCAGATCGACGCCAAGAGCCAGGGCGTCTGGGCCGGCGGCACCGACATGCTCCGCCGGGCCGTGGACTACATCCTGGAAGACGACGACCCCGAAGTGCCGGTGGCCGACGGCGCCTCCTGGAGCAGCGACCCGAAGACAATCGCCGCGCTCAGCGGCACCATCAGGGCCGTGCGACCGATTGACCTGGCCGGCGACGGCAAGTTGCTCCTCTTCGTCGCGCGGGACCAGGGCGACCACTTGCTGGTCTGTGATGCGAAGAGCAGGAAGTTCAGCGACATCACCGCGGTCCGCCGCTTGCAGTCGAAATCCCAGGCATTTGCGTGGGGTGATTTCGACGGCAAAGGCCGGCTGGACCTGATCTCGTTCGACGGCAAGACCCTTTCTCTCCACGCGCAACAGGCCGACGGCACGTTCCAGGCCCGGCCGCTGGATCTTGCCGGCGCACTGGAGAACGGCTGCATCGGACTCTCTGCGCTCGATTGCGGCACCAAGGGAAACTCCGGCCTGTTGGTCAGCACCGCCTCTTGGCCCGTGCTCGTCTCGTTCGCTGCCGGCGGCAAGTCGTCGCCCTGCACGCTTGGAGCCACGGGAGTCGATCTGAAGAAACTCGGCAAGGCAGGGCCGTGCCTGGTAGCCGATTTCGATGGCGACGACGTCGCCGATGTCCTTGCGCCGTTTGCCGCGGGGAGCGTGCTGTTCCGCGGCCTCGCGGCCGGCAAGTTCGCCTCAGGCGTCGCTTGTGCAGTAAAACTCGGCACCGGCCAGTCGGCCGCGTGCGTGGCCGACTTCGACGGCGACGGCCGGTTCGATGTTCTTTGCGCCGGCACGGACGGCCTCCGCCTCTGGCAGAACGAAGGCGACGGCAAGTTCACCGACGCCCTGAACGTCTCGGGCGAGATCGCCTACATTAGCA
>JBEKZQ010000341.1:0-6926 GCA_049509675.1 Thermoguttaceae bacterium
CCTTGGTGGCCTGGTATGAGGCCAGCGACGACCGGCGCATTCTGGATGCACTGGTCAAGGTCTATGCCCAGTACCCGGTGCCCATGGGCCGCTTGCGCTTCGATGCCGGCGATACGTACATCGTCAGTGGGCTGTGCAACCTCGATGCGATGCTGGAGACCTACCGGCTGAGCGGCGACCGCCGGATTCTGGAACGAGCGCGGGCGGCGCTGGACGTCCCGGAAGTCCGGACCGCGCTGGGCGAGTGGGCCGGCGGACAGTTCCTCCCCGGCCACGCCGTATGCGCCTACGAGCAGATCCGCCTGCCCGCGCTGTTCTATTTGGCGACCGGCCAGCCGAAATGCCTGAAGGCGTCTCGAGAGGCCTTCCGCTGGATCGATGAGAACCACCTGCTGCCGTATGGCGTTGCTTCGGGCGAGGAGTTTTTCTCGGGCGTCGGCGCTCTGCGTTGTACCGAAACCTGCGACGTCGTCGCGTCGATCTGGTCGAACATTTGGCTCTACCGCGTTACCGGCGAACGGTCGTTCGGCGATAGCGTCGAGCGGGCATTCTTCAACGCCGGACCGGCCCCGATCGCACGGGATTTTCAGACCATGTCCTACTATCAATCGCCCAATCGCATCCGAGCCGGATTCCTGCCCGCCGATCAGGCGGATTCGCCCGGTATCGGATGCCATCTGTTCACGCAGCTAGGCTATCCCCCGGTCCTCTGCTGCGTGGCGGCCGTGAACCGCCTGGTGCCAAACTACGTGACGCACATGTGGATGGCCACGTCGGACCATGGCCTGGCGGCGACGCTCTACGGCCCCTGCAAGGTGTCGGGCATCGTCGGCGCGGGCACGCCCGTGAAACTGATCTGCCAGACGGCCTATCCGTTCGAAGAGACGATTTCTGTCGCAGTGGAACCGCAGCAGCCTGCGTCGTTCCCGTTGTACTTCCGCATCCCAGGCTGGTGCGCCAAGCCGCGAATCGCCGTCAACGGAGTTGCCCGGGAAGCAATCGCAGACGCCAAGGGCTTCGTGCGGATCCAGCGGCGATGGACCCGAGGAGACGTGGTTGCGCTGGACTTCCCCATGTCGGTGAGGGTTCTCCACGGCTGCGAGAGGGAGTACCCGCCCCTGGCAAAAGACTATTTCAGCTTCAAGCCGCCTGCGGCATTTGAGAAGCGGGGTCTGCCCTACGAAAGCGTTTTCTATGGGCCACTGCTGTTTGCCCTGGCGATCCCCGACAAGGACCCCGATACGCCCGTGGCGGATGCACGTTGGCAGTATGCTCTGGATAACGAGGCACAGCGGGGTGGGGCCGACATTGCCGTCAAGCGACACCCTATGCCGGAGAAGTGGGATTGGCCGCTGGCTGCTCCGCTGACGCTCGAGGCGCCTGCGAGGGCCTTCGACTGGAGACCGACGGACGATCAGGCGTTGCCCGCGGCGCCGATCGAGGCGGGCCGGGCCGAGACGATGCGTTTGATTCCTTACGGTTGCACGAAATTCCGTATCTCGATGTTCCCCGTGACGCCGAGGTCTTGGCAAGCGCCCGCCCCACACAGGTAACGCTTCTTGCCTTCGGCACTCCGTCTTATGCGAAGGACCAAGAAGTGACACCTTTGAAGAGGAGCGTGGTATGGCGAATTCCAGCGGCCGAATGCGAAGGGCCAGCCCGCCAAGGCGATCATGGTGCGGCGGGTCGCGGTCACCCAACGATGAGGAACATGAAGCGATAACGAGCATCCCCTGCAGGCTGGCTTTGAGCATGACCGTCTGCGGTTCTGTCACACATTTCCCTAACCGCCGACAACAGCTACGACAACGCCTGTTTCTCCGTCTACGAAATAGAGATCTACGTTTTCTGAAGCGGGCCGAACAACGACACCCTTGAGAAAGGACCTTCCATGAAAGCATCGGTTTTGCTTCTGTCCGTGATGTTCCTTGCCTTCGCCGTTACATCTGTTGCGCAGGACAGCCCGGCTGTTTCGCCGGGGGATCGTTTCGTCCTCACCAAGGTCCGGCTGTTGCCCAAGCCGGGGACAGCCGGGCTGTTGCCGGGGGCGCGGATCACGGGGTCGAATGAGGGGCCGACCACCGCCTATGTGGAATTGGCCCGGATCGACCGCGCCCCGGCCGGCGACGGTTGGCTCGAAGTCGCGGTACCGCCGGGCAAGGTCTACCGCTTCGTGAAGATCGAGTCGGCCAAGGGGGCCGGCCTTGCGCTGGCCGAAGTCGAGTTTTGCAGTCCCTCCGGGCGGCTCAAGGGCAATGGTTTCGGCACGAGCGTGGGCAACAACAAGTCCGGCACCTTCGACAAGGCCCTGGACGGCGACCCCAAGACCTTCTTCGAGAGTTCTCTTGAGAACAGCTACGTCGGCATCGACCTCGGCCCACAGGCCCAGGCCCCGCGGCCCGGATTCACTCCGGACGGTGGAGCCTTCGCCGCACCCCAGAGGATCGAGATCGGCACTTGGCCTCCGGGCGCGAGCATCCACTATACGACCGACGGCTCGGTGCCCAGCTCGCAAAACGGCCAACTCTACCGGGGACCCATCCCGGTTGCGGCCACGACCAGCATCGCGGCGATTGCCTCACGAGAAGGCCTGGCCGACAGCGACGTGACCATCGCTACCTATCGCATCGGGGCCGCTGCCACCGCCGAGACGCAGGTCAAATCGTACCACTTGGGCAATAGCCTGACGGACACCGTGAACGGGTTCTTGCAGCCGATCGCGGATAGCGCCGGCAAGAATCTGCTGTTCATGCGAAAGAGCGTCCCCGGTTGCAGCATCCGCTACCACTGGGATCATAACCGTGCAGGCTTCGCCTCGCCGGATTGGTGGGCGAACGATTACAACGATGCGTGCGCCAAGAAGGTGGACCACCTGTTCCTTCAGCCGTTTCCCAATCCGCCCGGGCTGGATGACGACGGGACTTACGGCAACAAGTTCATCGAACTGGCCCGAAAATACAATCCCCGCGCCGACCTGTGGCTTTACGCCCAATGGCCGGACCGGTTCAACTGGAAGCACGACGCGCACTGCGTAGGCGCCGGATGGATGAAACCGCCCTGGTTCCCGCCCAATCGCAATCCGGCCAACTGGGAGGAAGCTATGGCCAACAAGATGCTCTACTACCTCGATCTCAAGAAGATCTGGGACCGAGAAATTGAGGCCCGCGGCGGCACGCCCATCCGCCTTTGCCCCGGCGGGCCGGCGCTGGTGTGGCTGAAGAAGGAGATCGAGGCCCGCAAAGTGCCGGGAATCAACACCTTCTTCGACACGATGTTCGCCGACGACATCCACCTGTCGTCTCCAGGTCGCTACCTCGTAGCGCTAGTCCACTACGCCTGCATCTTCGGCGTCGACCCGCAAGGCAAGGTCACTTACGCCAACAGCGGGCTCACCAAGGAGCAAGCAGCCGTCTTCCAGCGCATCGCCTGGCAAGCGGTCATCGCCGAACCCATGACCGGCGTGCGCCCAGCCCAGCCATGAGAGACCGACAATGAGAACCATCGTTGCCGTGACGCTGTCGCTGCTGTTCACCGGACTCGCTCGGGTCCAGCCGCTGGAGCTCGAGATTGACTTCAGCAAGCCGGACGGCCAATGGGACCTGCCGCGCTTCGCGCTCGGACAGGGCGGGCTGCAAAGCGAGCCGATGCTGGCGCCGCACGTCAAGGAACTCCGCCAGCTTCGCCCGCGCACGATCCGGCTCTTCCTCAGCGAGTTCTATCGCATCTACCCGGCTCCCGGGAAGTACGACTTCAGCAAGCTCGACCGGGAGTTGCGCGCCATCCGCGCCGCCGGCGCGCGGCCCACGTTGGTCGTGGCCATGAAGCCGCCGGTGCTCTATCCCAAGGTGGACCACGCCATCGTCCACCCCACCGACTATGCCGAGTGGGAGAAGCTTTGCGAGGTGCTGGCCCGGCACTGCCGCGAGGAGAAATTTGACGTGGCCGTGTGGGAGGTGGCCAACGAGCCCGACATCGGTGAGAGCGGCGGAACGCCATACCTGTTCAAGACTCAGGATTATGTGACCTACTACACGCACACGGTGGCCGGACTGCTGCGCGGCGACGCGCAGGCCAAGGTCGGCGGACCGACCGTGGCCGCCGCGCACAGCGACCTGGTGGATGCCCTGATTGAGCATTGCGCCCAGCGGAACGTGCCGCTGGACGTGCTCTCGTGGCATCTTTACTCCGACTCACCTGGCGCGCATGCGGAGAACGTGAAGCGGATGCGCGCGAAGCTGGCCCGTTTCCCGCAGCTCAAGAACACGAAGACTTTCATTTCCGAGTGGAACATGGACCTGATGCAGCCAAATCTGGCACCCGAATTCCAGCCGGCCTTCGTCTTGGAGACGGTCCGCCGCTTGTCCGAGGCCGGATTGGACATGGCGGCCTATTATCACGTCCGTGACTGCTTCGTGGACGAGGCGGATTTCGACTGGATGTCGCCGGGCGGCCGCAATTTCATGGCCCACTGGTGGAACACGATGCCGCAATACAGCGCGCTGTTCGATCACCACGGCCACGTGCGTCCGGCGTGGTATGCGTTCCGGCTGCTGGGGCAGTTCGAAGGCCCGCGATTCGCTGTCGCGGGCGAGCAGGGCGCCATCCGCGCCATCGCCTGCCAGCGCGAACACCGCCGCCACGTCCTCGTGTGGCGCTATGAAGGCGGCGGGCCGGCGGAACGGGAAGTGCGGCTGGCACTCGGCGGCCTGACAGGAGGAGTCGTTCGCGTGGTAGCCTTGGACGCCGCTGCCGCGGTCAATACTCTGAAAGTCCTGCGTTTCCAGGGCGTGCCAGACCTGGCCCACCAGCCGATCGTGTTGAAGTTGCGGCCCTGGGAGATCCGCTGGATCGAAATCGAATAGGAGGAACCGTGTGAATACGCGAGCACACCTGCCAGCACCTCTGCCACCGAGCTGTCATGACACCCCTGTCCATCACCTCATCGAAGTTTTTTCCGCGTTCTTGACGCCGAACTGAGAATTGACCAAAATGCAAGAAAGCCCCTGAAAACACGGCACCTTCCAAGTTTTCGGGCCCATACGCAACATTTCCCAGGGAAACTTCTAAGAGTCCTGACAACAGATCATATTGCCGCCGCGGCCCGTGTCGGCCCGTGTCGGCGCGAGCGGCACCCCGCCCGGTGGGAAGCCGACCCAAATATTGGTCGTGCCCAAAGCCGTTACGATACAACGTGGGCCGAATTCCGCGGCCGGTACGAAGACGAGGTGGTGCCCGGCTTGGCACCGCGAACGGCCGACAAGATCACCACCACCTTCAACGCGGTCGAGCGAATCCTGCCCCGCGTGGCAAACGGCAGGCTGAGCGATCTTACGCCTGAAGCCCTCAGCCGATTCCAGGCCGTCCTGCGGGACGGCAGCCGCTCGGAAGACACAATCAAGGGCTACCTCAACCATTTGCGGGCCGCCCTGACGTGGGCAGTCGAGCAGGAGATGCTTTTCAAGATGCCTGTGATCAAGAAGGTGCAGCGGGCGAAGAAGGGCGGCGTAGGCCACAAGGGCAAAGGTCGTGCGATCACGACCGAGGAATTCGAGCGAATGCTGGCGGCGGTCCCCGCGGCCCTGGGCGCGTGGCGTAAGCTGAAACGCCATGCGGCTCGCAAGACCGCACGCAGAAATGGACTGAAGGAGCACAAGACCAGGACCGACGAAATCCCCGTCGAGATTTTTCCTGCCGCCGTCGAAAGCTGGCGGCACTACCTTACGGGCCTTTGGCTGTCGGGCTTGCGGCTGACCGAGTCATTGGAGGTCTACTGGGACCGCCCCGACCGCCTTTGCATCGATCTGGAAGGCAGGCGCCACCGGCTACGGATTCCGGCCGAGTTGGAGAAGGGCCACCGGGACCGTCTGTTGCCAATCACCCCCGACTTCGCCGAGTATCTTCTGGCCACTGCGGAAGCTGATCGTCGCGGGCCCATATTCCGACCCCTCATGCCGAGCGGGAACCGAGCAAACGCCAAGTACGCGGGCCGTATAATCGCCTTGATGGGCGAGTTGGCCCGCGTCGTCGTTCATACCGACGCCAAGACCGCGCACGTGAAATACGCCTCGGCCCACGACCTGCGGCGGTCGTTTGGCACCCGCTGGGCCAAGCGGGTCAAAACGCCCATCCTGATGCGGCTGATGCGGCACGAGAATATCCAGACGACGATGGCCTATTACGTCAGCCTGGAGTGCGACGAGATCGCCGAAGAACTATGGGGAGCAGGTGCCGAACAACTCCGGGGAGTAGGTTCGGTTTTTGGTTCGGTTGCGGCTTCCGGCCCAAACCAAGTCGGGGGGTAAACGACACAACCCTTTACGGAGTAAAGGGTTGTGAAGTAGCGGCGCAGGGACTTGAACCCCGGACACGCGGATTATGATTCCGCTGCTCTAACCAACTGAGCTACGCCGCCAAAGTTATAACTTAATTTTTTCCTTGACTTATGTTTTATTCCCTGACACGCACTATCGCGGGCGAACGCCGAACTCTAAAAGCATAGCATCCCTGATCGAGGCAGCCAAGGGGAGCCGGCCAGCGAGCGAGCCGCTTGCGCCGTTCAGAAGTTCGCAAGGAAAAAGCAGTTGGGTAGGGAGGTATCCGGGGACGGTTTTGCGGGAGTTTGAGAGGGAACTGGGGCAGTGAGGACCGGCGAAGGAATAATTGTCGCACTTCCGAAGGCACCCAGAGGGTACCCGGTCCCATTTTCGTCGCGACCAGGCGAAGCTTGGTGCCCGAATTGGGACAGTCCTCCACTTGCTGTTTCGCCGGTCCTAAACTGACTCCCTGTTTGCAGTTCTCCTGGCCTGCACCTGCCAGGAAGCCTCGGGCGTAGAATGCGGTTATGGGGGACGCTGGCATCATCTGGACGGTAGGACACTCGAATCGGCCGGCGGCCGAGTTGACTCGCCTGCTCCCTAGCCGATGGG
>JBEKZQ010000342.1:0-6915 GCA_049509675.1 Thermoguttaceae bacterium
CCATAGGCTTGCGCGACCTTGACCCACCCTACACGAATAATCCGGGCTTGCTGCTCGCGGGGTGTTGCCGCAGCCCTGTTGCCGCGGCCCACACTTCCTTACTTAATGCAAGGAGTTTCAAATGACCCAGCCAGATAAGATCAAGCTCTTGGTTGCCGACGACCATGAACTACTCCGCAGTGGCGTAAAGGCGATGTTGGCGGACACGGAGATCAAGATCGTCGCCGAGGTGACCAGCGGGCAGGCGGCGGTGAAATATGCGTTGGAACACGAAGTGGATGTTGTGCTCCTGGACATCCAGATGCCCGATGGCGATGGCCTGACGGCCTTGGGCCGCATCAAGTTGGAAAAGCCGGACCTGCCCATCCTGATGCTCTCCGTCTTCGATAATCCCGCCTATGTCGCCCGGGCGGTCGCCCTGGGGGCCAGCGGCTTCCTGTTGAAGGGCTGCACCCGGGACGAACTGGTCAACGCCATCACGAAGGCGGCCGCGGGTGAGAATGTCTTCACCCGCAACGAACTTCGCCGCGTGTCCGGGGCCCTGACAACGCCACGCGTCACGACCGACATCGAGGTTTCCTTGACCCGACGCGAGGCCGAAGTACTACGGCAAATTGCCTTTGGCCTGACGAACAAGGACATAGCCAAGACGCTGAACGTCAGCGACGAGACAATCAAGGAGCACGTACAGCACATCTTTCGCAAGATTGGCGTCAGGGACCGGACGCAGGCCGCCGTGTGGGCCCTGCGCAAGGGACTGGCCTGAACAAGGCCGCAGCAGCAAGCGGGGGCATCTCCAAGGCCCGATAGCCCTCGGAAACCCTCTCTGTGCAGCCGGCCGACAAGGCCGGCAGTATCGGTAAGCGACCGCGCAAAAATAAGTTGAACAAGTTTTTGTGGTGCAGGCGTCCCGCCTGCCCAAGAAAATGCCGGCGGGACGCCTGCACCACAACCTGCAATTGACCAAGTTATTTATGCGCGGACGCTAAGTAGTTCGAGTGTCGGCGGGCCCCTCGCTCCGCCCGGCCTTGCTCCGCAAGGCACGCCCCGCCGTGCGCTCGACCTCCGCTTACTTGTCCGCCAGAACCAGGGCGACGCGTAAGCCAAGGTTGTGCAGATGTACCGCAGGCTCATGGCTGAGACGAAACGCCGAGCGACAGAAGCCCGCCGGGTAGTCCCAACTGCCGCTGCGGAACACGTGCCATGAGCCCGAGTCTACGTTACACGGGTCGTCGACGGAGGATCTCACGTACCACGACATTTCGTACCGGTCGACACACCACTCAAACACGTTTCCGCACATGTCGTACAGGCCCCATGGGTTCGCTCGTAACTGCCCGACACGGTGGGGTCTTCCGTTGGCGTTGTCGCCAAACCAGCCGTACTCCGCCAGTTGCGCCGCATCATCGCCGAAATGCCATCTCGTCGCGGTGCCCGCGCGGCAAGCATACTCCCATTGCGCCTCCGATGGCAGACAATACCTTCGTTCCGCGGCCATTTCTCCCGGCAGATTCGATAGTTTCCGGCAAAACTCCACGGCTTCGTCCCACGAAATGTTTTCCACCGGAAATCGCCGCGTGTCCTGACCAGCGACCCAGTCTTTCTGCTGTCCTTCGGCCGAGAACTGGCTGGGGTTGGCGCCGATAACGCACCGGTATTCCTCCTGCGTCACGTCGTACATTCCCAAGTAAAAGGGCCGGGTGATCCGCACCCGGTGCCGTGGCCCTTCGCCCGGCAGAACATCCCTGTAAAAGCCGCTAGCGGTTTTCAACTCCTCCTCGATCAGCTCTTTGGGCGAGCCCATCATGAACTCGCCCGGAGGGATCAGCACGAGCTTCATGCCGATGGAGTTGGTCAACTCGACCGGTGTGCCAAGGTGCTTGGCCCAGCCCTCTTGATGCTCTTTGGCTTTCGCCGCGTCGAAGGGGGCGACGGCGCGCGGGGGGATCCCGGATTTCGAATCTGAGATTTCAGATTTCGGATTCTGGATCTTGGATTCGGATGAGACGGCCGGCGGCGCTCCTTCGCCGGACTTATCCGCCAGAACCAGGGCGACGCGGAAGCCCACGGCGAAGTCACGGACCCCGGGCCCGTCGCTCTCGCGGCTCGCGGACCGGCAGCCCCACGCCGGGCGGGCCCAGCTACCGCCGCGACGCGCGCGCTGAAAGCCCGAGTCTACACCGTACGGATCATCCAGCGGAGAAACGGCATAGTACTTATCAGAATACCAATCCGCACACCACTGCCACACATTCCCGTGCATGTCGTAAAGACCAAAAGGGTTTGCCTTCAACTGGCCCACGCGATGAGTCCTGCAATCAGCATTGCCGTCGGACCAGCCATACTCCCCCAATCTTGCCTTCTCGTCGCCAAAATTCCATTTTGCCTGGCTCCCGGCGCGGCACGCATACTCCCACTGCGCCTCCGATGGCAGACAATAGGTTCGTCCCGCCGCCTTCTCCTCCGGTATCTCCGATAGTCCTCGACAGAACTCCACCGCATCATCCCACGACACCTGCTCCACCGGAAACCGCCTCGTGTCCTGCCCGGCCACGTTGTCTTTACTCTGGCCCGTGGCCGAAAAACGGCTCGGACTCTTTCCCGTGACCCGCTGGTACTCCTGCTGCGTCACCTCGTACACAGCGAAGTAAAACGGCCTGGTGATTCTGACCCGGTGCTGTGGCCCCTCGCTCGGAAGCGAATTCCTGTACCACGGCTCCTTGTCATCGGCATGTATTTTTAACTCCTCTTCGATCAGCTCCTTGGGCGAGCCCATCATGAACTCGCCCGGCGGGATGAGCACCAGCTTCATGCCGATGGAATTCGTCGTTTCGACCGGCACGCCGAGGTGCTTGGCCCAGGCCTCTTGGTGCTCCTTGGCTTTCTGGGCGTCGAAGGGGGCAATCGCGGGAGGCGGTTCCAGCGTGCAGACGACGCGAAAACCGTTCACAGGGTGGACCCAATCGGGCCGACCGCACTGCCTCGCCGCGCAACGGATCTGTAAGGGGTGTGCCCAGCGGTCGTGGCCGCGCCGGACGCGATCCGTTCCGGACGATGGGCCGACAGGATCGTCCGCCGCCGAGTTCCGGTAATAATCATCGGCCCACCAGTCGGCACACCATGCACACACGTTGCCGAGCATGTCATACAGCCCCCACGGGTTCGGCTTCTTCTGGCCGACAGGGTGCTTGCCGTCGGAATTCCCGCGATGCCACTCGTAGTCGCCGAGTTGTTTCTCGTCGTTGCCGCAATAATATTTCGTGGTCGTCCCCGCGCGACAAGCATACTCCCACTCCGCCTCGGTCGGCAGGCGATAAGTCTTGCCCTCCCTGCGGGTCAACCAATTACAGAACTCCCGCGCATCGTTCCAGGTGACTTGGACGACCGGATACTCCTGATCTTGCTCGTACCCCGGGTTGTGCCAGGTGATCTCGGGTTTCTCTACTTCTTTGCCATCCTCGCAAATCCGGCCTCCCTTCCCAGACCGTTCGGCGTCGGTCTTGTAGCCTGTTTCTTTGACGAAACGGGCGAACTGCGCCACGGTGACCATGTACGTTCCCATGTAGGAAGCTCTGGTCAACCGCACATGGTGTTGTGGAACCTCGTGATTAGCGAACACATTGATGTCGGGCTCCTGCAAGTTGGCCGCCTGCGCGAGCTTCATGAGTTCCTCCACCTCTTCCTTGGTTGACCCCATCTGGAACTCGCCGGGCGGGATGAGCACCAGTTTCATGCCGATCGAGTTGGTCATTTCGACCGGCACGCCGAGGTGCTTGGCCCAAGCCTCTTGGTGCTCCTTGGCTTTCGCCGCGTCGAAGGGGACGATGGCGGGCGGGGGGATCTCGGATTTCAAATCTGAGATTTCAGATTTCAAATCTCGGATATTGGATTCGGGCGTGCCATGACGGAGGGTGATCGCCAGGACGATCCCCAGCAGCAAGACCAGGCCCCACGCTAGCCCCACCAGTATCAGCGGCCGCTTTGGAGTGCGACGACTTGTCGTCGCTTTTGCCTGTTGAGGTGCGCCGCCACGATGAAAAGCGGCGACAAGTCGCCGCACTCCAAAGACGCCTCCCGTGTCACGTTCGACGCGAGGCGCAGGCGTGTGTTCCGAGCCACGCGCGATGCGGTGCGCCGTCAGCGTGCCCAGCGGCGCATCTTCCTGCAAGAACGCCAGGCTCTTGGCCAAGGCCGCACTGGAGGGCTCTCCCGGCGCTCGGGCAGCCGACCGACCGGAGGATACGCCCAAGACCGCCTCCAACTCGGCAATCACTTCGGCCATCGACGACTGCCGCTCCTCGGGCTGCTTGGCCACCATCTTCTGAAATAGTTCGTCCAGTTCTGCGGGCACGTCCGGTCGGGACGCCGAGAGCGATGGGATCAGGGCCTGCTGGTGCGCCATGAGGATCTGCATCAGCGTCTCGCCCCCGTACGGCGGATTGCCGGTCAACAAGCGGTAGAGCGTGCAGCCGAGGGCATAAATGTCGGCGCGCGCATCGACCATGTGGCTGTCCATGGCCTGCTCGGGGGCCATGTAATCGCAGGTGCCCATCACCTGGCCGGTGTTCGTCAACCGCTCGGGCCCACCCATGGCCGCGTCTGCCCCGGCGATGCGGGCCAGGCCCATGTCGAGGATCTTGACCGTCCCGTCCTTGTCCAACAAGAGATTGCCCGGCTTGATGTCGCGGTGGACAATGCCCTTGCCGTGGGCGTACTGGAGCCCGCGGGCGGCCTGCAATATGCACTCCGCCGCCTCCCGGAGCGGGAGCGGCCCGCGATCCTTGACGATCGTGGCCAGGTCGCGGCCCTCGACGTACTCCATCGCCAGGTAGTGCATCCCCTGGTGCTCGCTGGCGTCGTAGGCGGTGACGATGTTGGAATGCGAGAGTTTGGCGGCCGCTTCCACCTCACGGTGGAACCGCTCGACGGCCCCGGCCTGCTTCATGGCTGCCGAAGAGAGGACCTTGATGGCCACCGTGCGTTTCATCCGCCGGTGCTGGGCCTTGAGGACTACGCCCATGCCGCCCTCGCCCAGCTTGTCCAAAACGACGTACTCGCCGAAGACCAGCCCCTTGGTCTTGCCCTGGTAGACGGCCGTCGCCTGGAAGCGGGTGAGTTTGCCTTGCTGGATCAGCACTTGGGCAAACTGCTGGACATCCTTGGGCCGCTGCTCCGGCGGGAGGCCCTGCTGAAACTGGGAGACTTCGGCCGCCGACATCAGGCCGCTCTCGCTCAGCCGCTCGATGAACTGCTCGACGTTGATCGCCATCGACGGGCCCCGCCACCGGACTACTGGGGTGAAGACATCTTCCTACTGTACACCGCTGCCCACAAGGCCGGAAGACCCTTTGCCAGGAGAACTGCAAAGTTGCGAAGTCTGCCGGGACACAGGTCCATCCCGTACACTAGCCCGAAGCGCCAGCGAGGGATTTCCGGCGATTCTCCCTTGCTGGCGCGTCGGGCTAGTGTCGCGCATCGCGACATTGCAATTCTCCTGGACCTCTTGACCCTTTGCCGTTGCGCACGGCGGGGTTGCGTCAATTCCCCGAAGAACTTACAATGCCCGGCTGCTGAGTATGACAAACGCGGTCCTACCGGCGAGAAGCGCAGCCCACGGGCGTCCACACCAACTGAGCGATAGCATGGATGCGAATCAGTTGCCAGGCAGATCGTCTATGCTCGACGCGGCCGATCCCTGCGGAAACCTCTCTCGACTGGTTTCTTCCGCAGAGGGCGACCGTTTGCGGCATAGCCCTTCGACCCTGGTGCAATTACTGCGGTATCGCGCGCACAGCCAGCCGCAGGACGTGGCCTTCGTTTACCTGGCAGACGGCGAAAATGAACAACTCCGCCTGACTTACGAACAGTTGGACCGCCAGGCCCGGGCGATCGGGGCCTGGCTGGCCTCGCAGGGACTAGCCGGGCAGCGGGCCCTGCTGCTCTACCCGGCCGGACTGGACTTCATTGCCGGCTTTTTTGGCTGCTTGTACGCGGGCGTCATTGCCGTGCCGGCATACCCGCCCCGCCGCAACCGCTCGTTGGCCCGCATTCAGGCCATCGCCGACGATGCCCAGGCCGCCGTGGCCCTGACCACCGGCGCCGTGCTCCAGCGGGTCGAGGGACTCATCGGCGATACCCCTCATCTGAGGAGGTTGCGTTGGCTCGACGTGGACCGTGTTCCGCAAGCCATGGAAGCCCGTTGGAAGATGCCGGAGATTCACGGCAGCACCCTGGCCTTTCTGCAGTACACTTCCGGCTCAACGGGAACGCCCAATGGCGTGATGCTCACGCACGGCAACTTGCTGCACAATTCCGCGCAGATCGCCTACGCCTTCGAACAAACGCGCTCGTGCCGGGGCGTGTTTTGGCTGCCCAGTTACCATGACATGGGCCTGATCGGCGGCATTTTGCAGCCGCTCTACATCGGTTGCCCCAACGTGCTGATGTCGCCCATGACGTTCTTGCAGAAGCCGCTGCGTTGGCTGTCGGCCATTTCGCGGTTCGGCGGCACCATTAGCGGGGGACCGAACTTCGCCTACGACCTGTGCGTGCGAAAAATCAGCCCCGAGCAGCGCAAGACACTCGATTTGAGCACTTGGCGGGTGGCCTTCAACGGGGCCGAGCCGGTCCAGGCCGAGACCCTGGAGCGGTTTGCCAGAACGTTCGCCCCCTGCGGTTTCCGCCGCGAGGCGTTCTATCCCTGTTTCGGGCTGGCCGAGGCGACCTTGTTGGTAGCCGGCGGCTATGCCTTTCGCCCGCCCGTGGTGCGCAACTTCGACGGCAACGCCTTGGCCGAAGGCCGGGTGTTGGCGATGGCAAGCGGCAGCGAAACGGCGCGGCCCCTGGTCAGTTCCGGCCAGAACCTGCCCGATCAGAAGATTGTCATCGTCGATCCGCAGACCTGCCGCGCGGTGG
>JBEKZQ010000343.1:0-6889 GCA_049509675.1 Thermoguttaceae bacterium
TCGCGCCGTCCGCCCGAAAGCGTAGTCCTGCGTTTCCGCCATCCCAAGGCGTTGCCCATCCAGAGCGTGACGGTCAATGGTAATGACTGGAAACACTTCAACAAGGACAGGGAAACGATCGAATTGCAAGGCCTGACTGGCACGGTGGCTGTGACGGCCAAGTACTGAGAACCAAAAGGCCCAAGGCGTGCCTGAAGCCGAGGCCTGCATCAAGGAAACGTACCGCCCGGGCTGGGAGGTCGTGTGACCTCCACCATCGTTTGTCCCCGACTAAGGGGGCCGAGCCTGCCGCTGGATACAGTTAGTGCTCTCCCCTTACTTGCGATATTCGCGTGGCGTCAGCCCGGTGGCTCGCTTGAAGACGTAGCTCAAGTACTCGGGAGAGCCGAATCCGCTGGCGTCGGCCACGTGCGGGATCGGCATGTCGGTCTCGGCCAACAGCGAGCGTGCCCTTTCCAGTCGCGTGCGATGGAGTTCGGCCCATACGCTACGGCCCAGGATCTGCTGAAAACGCCGTTCTAGTGTGCTGCGGGAAACAGCCACCGCGCGGAGCACGTCATTGACCTGGATCGGCTCGGTCGCATGCTGGCGGATGAATTGCAGCGCGGCGACAACGTCGTCGTCTTCCACGGCCAGTACATCGGTGCTCTGCCGCGTTACAATGCCTGTCGGCTTGACCAGGATCGGCCCCTTGGGCGGTTGCTTGCCCTGCATCAGCAAGTCCAAGAGGGCGGCCGCTTCGTGGCCCACCACATGGGACGGCACGATCACGCCGGAGACCGGCGGGTGGCAGGCCCCATACAGCACCGGATCGTCGTCTCCGCCCAAGAGGGCCACTTGTTCTGGAATGGCAAGTCCGGCAGCCATGCAGGCTTCGATAATCCGACCCGGCTGCCGCATGGCCCAGGTAAAAAGGGCCAACGGCTTGGGTTGTTGCAAGAGCCACCGGGCCAACTCGCGCTGTTGCCGCATCCAGTGGGATTGCGAGCCGGTGATCAGCGAGGCTTGATACTGCCGGGCAAAGCAGCCCACCTTGGCCAGGGCTTCGTTGAACGCCTCGAAGCGTGAGATGAGATACCGGTGCGGCGTATCGCCGACAAAGGCGAAATGGCGAAAGCCGCGGTTGAGGAAGTAATCGGCCGCCAATTGGCCGGCTGTCCGCGCGTCGTACGTGACGCGGGGGAAGTCCACGCCCCGCAACACGATGGCCGAAACATTGACGACGGGCAAGCCGGTGGCGCGGAGGTGCCGGGCCGTGGCCCGATCGGCAATCCGCGCGATGATCCCGTCGCCCTCCCAGCCGCGCGGTACGCGAAAGGTTTCGTTCTGGCCATGGTCCTCCAGGCGAATCAGCCAGGGGCCACACTTCTGGGAATAGCTGGTCACGCCGCTGATTAGCCGCCGTCCCCATGCCGTCGACGTGTCGACCAGGATCGCTACTCGGAAAGTCCTTCGATTCTTCACGGGCGCGGACATCCGTTGCCTGGGGTGTGATAATCCATCTGCGGCCTTGCATTATAATCGAGGCGGCTTCCTCGTGTGACCGGATTTCTAAGATTATTTGCGTCATTTCACTGGATTGGGAGTGTGCCACAGTCTACGATTGATCAAGAATTTAAGGTCAGCGACTCCAACGGAGGATAATGATGCGACAACTTGGCTATTGCCTCGGCTTGGCGATGGTGTTGGCTTTGGGAACTACGGCTCGCGCGGTCGACTCCATCTGGCTGGAAGGAGAGAACCCGACAACCAAGAACGTCGAGGTGAAGGCCGTGGGCGCGGGACGCAACGAGCTTCTTTCCGGCGGGAAATGGCTCTTGCTGCAAATCGAGCAGCAGGACGTGGCCAAGAAACTGCCCAAGGAAGGCGCCCTCGTGGGCTACCAGTTCCAGGTATCCGCGGCCGGGAATTATGAGGCATGGAGCCGCATCGGCTGGGAAGGCATCCGCTCGCCCTTCGATTGGCGCATCGACCAAGGCCCTTGGCGCACGGTCAAGCCGGATCATCCGACAACCGACCACGTGGAACTGGCGTTTTGGTGTCCCCTGGGATGGATGAAGCTGGGCGAGACCGACCTGGCGGCAGGCAAGCACACGCTGGAGTTTCGCATCTCCGCGTGGTCCAAGAAGGAGAACGGCAAAGAGGTTTCGCAGGGGATCATGTTTGCCTGCGACGCGACGTGCCTCACCCGCGGTCCCTTCCGGCCCAACTGCAAGCACCGGCCCGACGAGGATTGGCAGAGCGCAAAGGACAAGCAAGCGGCGGGACAAGTCTTCAAGTTTGCGGATAGCCCCACGGACGCGGCGGAGCGACGGGAGCTTCCGCTGGGCGGCCTGTGGCAAGTCGGACGCTTCGACGAACAGGAAGTGGTGGACCGGACCGGACCGACCCGAGCCTTGCCGGACACCGGACAGGTCTGCTGGATGGGAACCAGCGTGCCGAGCAACAAGTTCAAGGACCGCCTCGAACTGCCGTTTTGCCACCGGCTGATCTACCGCACGCGCATCTCGGTGCCCGCCGAACTGGCGGGCAAGTCCTTTGTGTTCCGTTTCCCGGCGGTGAGCCTGATGGCGACGTTGTTTGTCAACGGCCAATCCTGCGGCTTCACGAAGGCGCCCTTCGCGCTCTGGGAATGCGATGCCACGGCGGCCATCAAGCCGGGGCAGCTTAACGAGATCTGCGTCGTGATCAAGGATTCCTATTACGCCATCAGTTGGGGCGGCCAGCCCGGCGCTTGCCGAAGCAACTTCACGATGCCGGTGGACAACATGAGCCAGTCGTGGGTGCAGGGCGGTTTCGACTTTCCCATCGGCTCGGGAGTCTTCGAGATCGCCACGTCTTCGGGCATCCTTTTGACCCCCAGCCTGGTTGTGGCCGGCCCGGTTTACACGAGCGACGTGTTCGCCATCCCCTCGGTCAAGAACAAGACACTGGGGCTGGAAATCACGGTTACCAACCCGACCTCCCAAGCGCAACAGGTGCAACTGATCAACGAAATTGTGCCCCTCACCCCCGGTTCCTCTCCCAGAAGGGAGCTTGGCCCGGCCGAAAAAGTCTTCGCCCCGCAATCGCTCGTGGTCGCAGCCGGGAAAGAGGCGGTCGTCAAGCTCGCCGAGCCCTGGGCAAATCCAAAGCTCTGGTGGCCCGACGATCCGCAGATGTATCGCGTCGTGACCAAGGTCTTGCTGGGCGGCAAGGTCGTTGACGTCCGCCACACTCCCTTCGGCTTCCGGCAATGGGAGTGGGACAGCCCTCAGTTCAAGCTCAACGGCCTGCCTTGGAATCTCCGCGGCGACACGGCCGCGGGGGTCGACGGGTTCAGCCAGGGCACGGTGCAGGAAACCGTCGATTACTTCCGCCAGTCCGGACAGAACCATATCCGCTACTGGAACCCGCTCGGGAGCGCCGGCCTGAAGAAGTCCCAGGTGTTGGACTCCCTGGACGCCCACGGGGTGATCGTCCGCCGCGACGGCATCATGGACGGCATGGGCTGCAATTACATGGGCAACCTGGGCGGCAACGAGGCCCTTTTCGAGAATTGGATCCCCCAGCTCAAGGCGATGGTCAAAGAGGAGCGGAACCACCCCTCGATCTTCGCCTGGTCGATCGAAAACGAGTTGACCCTGATCAACGCCCGCAACTTCGGCCTTCTGAAGCAGGTCGAGCCGCGGATCACGCGGGCGGCCAAGGCCGTGATGGCGATGGATCCCACGCGTCCGGCGATGATCGATGGCGGCAACTGCCTGAGTATACAAACGCTGCCGGTCAACAACGGACACTACATTGAATCGTCGATCACGGAGCCCGGCATCCCGCTCCGCGACTATCCCGACCAGGCCTACACCTGGGAAAAGATCGTGGAGAACGAAAAGAAAGTATTCCCCCTGGCGCTCGATCGGCCGATTCTCCTGGGCGAGTGCTTTTTCATGAGCGGTTGGACCCCCGGGCAATTGGCGGAGTTCGGCGGCGAGGGCTGTTTCGCCGGCGTGGGGCCCTATACGCAACGCGGCGGCGGCCTGTATGCCAAGATGATGACCGAAGGTTTCCGCTGGCACGGCATCGCCGGCTGGGAATTCTCCTTCAGCGGCGGCCAGGCGGGCAACATGCACTTCAACTCACAGAAGCCCGTGGCGCTGTTCTGCCGCCAATGGAACTGGACCCTGGGCGGGGGCAGCGAAGTCCCGCGGACGCTGAAGCTCTTCAACGACACGCGATTTGCCGAGCCCATCGAGGCGGCCTGGGAATTGCGGCTCGACGGGCGGCGGGTCGCCGGCCAGGTGCAGACTTTTGCCCTGGCCGCGTGCGAACACCGCGAGTTCGACATCACCGCGAAGGTCCCCCCGGTTTCACGGCGTACGGCCGGCGAGTTCATCCTCGCCTGCTCGCGCGGCGGCAAGGAGGTCTTTCGCGAGGTCAAGCCGGTGACGGTCCTGGATCCCAACGGCGGTCCCAAGCCCTCGCTGGGCAAGACCGACCTGGTCGTGCTCGATCCGCTGGGCTCGGTCAAGGACCGCTTGCGAGCCCGCGGCATTTCGTTCACGGAGGCCGCCTCGGCGGCCGAGATTCCCGTGAAGGCCAAGGTCGTGATCATCGGCAAGGACGCGCTCAGCGGCCGCGAGGCCACCGATCCGAAGTGGATGGCCCTGGCCGGCAGCGGCGCGAAGGTGCTGGTCCTCGACCAGGCCCATCCGCTACACTACCAGGCGACGCCCTCGGATCTCGCGCCCACCGACTTCGTCGGCCGCGTGGCCTTCGAGGAGAACACCGAGCACCCGATCTTCTCCGGCCTGGAACAGGGCGACTTCTTTACCTGGTCGAAGGACCACGTCGTCTACCGCAACGTCTACACGAAACCGACCCGCGGGGCCACATCCTTGGCGCATTGCGACAAGGAGTTGAACTACTCGGCCATTGCCGAGTGCCCGGTGAACGACGGCCTGTTGCTGCTCTGCCAGATGGTCGTGGGCGAGAAGCTGGCCTTCGATCCTGTGGCGCAGCGGCTCTTCGACAACATGCTGGCCTATTGCGCGCAGTACGTGCCGATCCGTCGCGAGACGGCCGTGGTCATGGCCGAAGGCAGCCCGGCGATGAAATTGTTGCGCAACTCGGGCCTAAAGTTCGACCCCGCCGCCGACGTCCTCTCGGCGGTCACGGACGGCAAGCACCAGGTCGTAATCTTCGACGCCACCCCGGCGGCGCTGGCGTCACTGGCCGGCAGTCTCGACAAGGTACGGGCCTTCACGGAAAAGGGCGGCTGGCTCATGGCCTGGGGCCTGACGCCTGAAGGGCTGGCGAGCTTCAACAAGCTCGTGGGCGTAGAGCACGTGCTGCGGCCCTTCGAGCTGGAATTGGTTACTCTGCCGGCGCTCCGCGACCCGCTCCTCTCGGGCCTCTCTGTCCGCGACGTGGCGCTGGAATCGACCGAGCAGATCTTCGGCTGGGCGGCCGACAAATACATGGTGGACGACGAGTTCACCTGGATCGTGGACTTTGACGACATCGCGCCCTTCTGCGAGTTCCCCAACGCCAAGGCCGGCGATCATGCGGCCGCGCGGAAGGCCCAGGCCAATTGGCCGCGGAACATCGTCAACGGGTTCAGCCACGTTTGGATACTGAGTTACTATTGCGACACGGCATCGCCCAGAGTGTTGCTGAAGTTGCCTCGTGCAGAGCAGATCAACCACTTCTCAATCACACTCAATTGCGACTATTCCGCGGCCCGGAAGGTCAACCTGTACTTCGACGACGACCCCAAGCCCGTGGCCCTGACGACCAGGCCCGACCGCTCGCGGCAGGAGTTCGACCTTGCCCCCCGCCCGGCCTCGCGGCTGGTGATCGAACTGGTCGACTTCGACAAGCCCGGGAAGATCAGCGGCATCGACAATATCGTGCTCGGCGTCGAGCGCTCGGCCGCGTGGCGGCAGAAAGTCAAGCCGCTGGCCAACGTCGGCGGGCTGGTGAAGTACCCCATGGGCCCGGGCGGCATCGTGCTCAACCAGGTGCTGGTCAAGCCGGCCGAAGCCAATCCCGTCAACGCGCAGAAGAAGGGCAACATCGTCACCGCCCTCTTGCGCAACCTGCACGCCACGTATGCCGGCAGCAAGGTCTTGACGACGGCCAACCTCACGTATCAGCCGTTGCCTTTGGGGGAGCATTGCAACCAGTACCTATCGAAGGATCGTGGCTGGTTCGACGGCCCGCGGGACCTCTCGCGCCTGCCGGTGGGCGCCAACGTGCTGGCCGGCGTGCCCTACCTGGTCCGCGACTTCAAGACCTCGCCCGTGCCTTCCTGCGTGATGTTGGCAGGCCCCGGCGCCAAAGGCCAGTTGCCCAAGGAGGTCAAGGGCCTCCCCGCCGGTTGCAAGGCCGACGTGCTGTTCTTCCTGCACGCCTTTAACAGCCGTGACCCCGGACGCCAGGCGGACCCCCGCGTGCCGCCGCCGGTAGCCTTCCGCTACGTCATCCACTTCGCCGACGGGCAGACCGCCGAGATCCCCGTACTGTTGGACGAGGGAGTGGGCCATTGGATCAGTTCCAAGCCGGCTGGCTTGAAGTCCGCGGCCCTGGCCTGGTCGGCTCGATTTCCTGGTGACAAGAGCGAAGAAGAGGCGGTGGTCTACCAGTTCGCCTGGACCAACCCCAGGGCGAACGTGGCGATCAGCAGCATCGACATGGCCTATGGCAAGGACGGCGACAGTTACGGCACGCCAGTGCTCTTGGCGGTGACGGCCGCAAGGGCGCCGTGATCCCGGCTCGTGCCGGAGGCTCGTGCCGGAGCCTGGCAAACGGTGAGGAGCAGGGGTACGATGGCAGACGGCGGAGGGCAACTGGCCGTTTCGGGTCAACCCCATGACGGGAGAAGTGCGGGAAGAGTATACCAGTAGTGTCA
>JBEKZQ010000344.1:0-6882 GCA_049509675.1 Thermoguttaceae bacterium
CTCCTCGGTCACGTCGTAAGCGGGCGTCGGCTGCGGCAGTGCCGACTCGATCTGTCGGCGCAGCAGTTCCGCCCCGGCGGTCTTGTACAGCCCCACGAGCGCCATCCGCAGCACTTGCTGCTGGGCTTCCGCCAACCGGCCGCCCCACTCCCGTTCAGACGTGTCGGCCAGGATCCAGCCCGACTTCGCCTCGAAGACGATCTCCAGGTCCGCCTCCGAGGCGTCCGGAAAACGGATCCGCGTGGTAATGCGGTTGGTGCCGAAGCGAATTTCGTCGACTTGCGGCATCGCGGACGTCCAGCGGGCGGTTTCCGTGAACAGCGCCAAGAACTCCCGCTCCATGTAGCGGCGGACCGACAGCTCGATGCGCTGCAAGGCCTGGCGATGCTTGCGCACGGCCTTCGCGCCGCGCTCTGCGGCGGCGGATCGCTCGGCCCGGCGGAGCTTGGCAAAGCGCTTGGGCAAGGTGCCCGAGTGAAAGCCCGGCTTCAGCAGGCGGACGACCGTTTCGCCGTGCGGCCCGATGGGCGCCGGCCGCAGTCCGCGCGGCCGGTTCGCGGCGTACAGCCGCCAGTTCTCTTTCAATTCCCACGCCAGGAAGCCGAAGATGCCCGGGATGAAGAACACCACCACGCCGGCCACGGTGTAGGCAAGTCCCTTGCTCATGGTCAATTCCAACAACCCGGCCAACGGAGGCGTGGCCAGCGGCCAGAGAATCTTGTGCGAAACCGTAACCACGGGAAAGTGCTTAAGCGGATTGATCTGCGGCTCGATCAGCAGGTTGATGCCGAAGCGGGTCACGTAGGCCACGAAGAACCAGACGAAGCCCAGCCCGGCCTTGGCCGCCAGGGTGGCCCGGTTCTCGCCGCTGCGAAACCGCAGCCACTCGTCCACGGTGTACAGCAATCGCTCCACGGTCCGCAGGAAGCCGCGGAACAGATCGACGATGAGCCAGAACGCCCCGGCAATGACGCGGACGCCGAACCGATGCCATGCCTCGACGACCCAATCGGTCAGGAGCTCTTCGACATTGCGGCCGGCGCGCGAGTTCAGGAGCAAGTTGACGCCCAGAAACAGCAGGATCCCCGCGCCGAGGGTGTGTTGCCAATCGCCGCTGCCGCGGGGAAGCACCTTCCAGAACAGGGCCGTAACAGCCGCCGGCTTCAGTGCGAAGCGAAAAACCAGCGCCGTCAGCGGACTGTGCAGGACCTGCTGGACCAGTGGCAGGCCGACGAGCCACCGCGCCGACGCCGCCAGGCTGCGGCTGAGCGCGCGATATGAGGTCTTGATGATCCGCCACAGTCCCTTGCGAAATCGCTCGGAGTTGAACAGGCCCAGCAGCACCAGGCCCAACGGCGCGCTCTCCAGGAGGATCCTGCCTGCGGCGACCAAGGTCATCTTCTCCTCGGGGCTGCCGAGGATGAAGCCGACGAGGTGCTCGACGAAGGCGAACAGCAGCCAAGCCCCGCCGAAGGGCACGGCCAGGTAGCGCGTGAAGAAGCGGCCCTTGGGCGTGCCGAAGGCCAAGGCGCTAAGCTGCTGCATCCAGCGCAGGTAGAACTCGCCCCGCTGATACACGCCGTCCAGGGCCAGCGACAGCCGGCGATCGGCCCGCAGCAGGGCGTCGCCGTGCAGGAAGTCGGCAAGGCGGGAGAAATCCGCCTGTTTCAGGTTGTTGCGCGAGAGCGCGTCGCGGACGTCGCCCAGGTTCAAGAAGCCGCGTTCCACGATGCGGTCCAGCAATTCCTCGATGAGCCGCTTCCGCGCCACCCGCTCGGGCAGGTTCCGCGGACGCAATTCCACGTCGTCCAACGTTTGGGCCAGGATGGGGCGAAGCTTCTGCCGCAAGCGGTCCTCGGCCCGCCCGGTGACCCCGCGGAGCAACTCCGACAAATGCTGCCGCTGCCGGTTCGAGAGGCGGACCACGGCCAGCCGCCGCGCGGCGCTGCGGAGATGCTTCGACATCAGCACTTCGCGCTGATTGGGCAACGGCCGCTGGATGGGCCGACGCCCCAGCCACAGCAGCCATTCCACCAGGTCGACGGTGTAAATGTCGCGCTCGTGGTCGATGCACACCTTTTGCAGGTCGTAGAGCAGCCGGGCCTCGGCGGTCCAGATGCCGCGGCCGGTCTGGCGGGCCAAGGCCGTGAGCAAATCGCGCCACGACTCGCGGTCCGCCTCGACGATCTCCAGGGCCGACGCAAGACGCGCCACCAGGCGGTGGATGTCGTCGCGGATGCCGGCGCGGGCCTGGGCGGCCGTTTCGCGCGGGACCCACATTTCGCCTTTGACCCGGTAGATGATCGAGCCCACGACGTTGCCGGCTGCGGCCGCCTTTTCCGCCCGCCGCACGGACCGCGCGTATTTCCGCGCCGCCGGACGGCGCTGCTTGCGAAAGCGGGCGAAGGTCCACGGACCGGGCCCGGCCGCCCCATCCGCGCGAAAGAACGGTTCCCACGCCGGCGATGAAACCGAGGAGCTTGGTTCTTCTCCTTCCACGGCAGCCGTCGCGCCGTGCGGCCGCGTGTCGCCGAGCAGTTGCCCCGCGTCCACGTCCTGCCCCAGCACCCGGTCGGCCGCTTCCCAAGGCTCAGAGGCGGGGACTGTCCCGATTTTCGCCGGGCGATCGCTTGTGATTGCAGCGAAAATGGGACTGTCTCCTTTGATGGTGGAACAGGCGGGAAAGTAGCTTGACAGCAGGCTGGGCGAAAAGTGTTTTAGCTCCAGGTAAACGGCCGCAAATTCCACGTATACGGTCTGGTCGTCGGCGGGCGGCAAGAGCAGATTCTCCTGCCGCAGCACGTTGCGGATCTCGTCGAACTCGACCGCTCCCAGTTGCTCGATACGGCGGCGGACCTCCGCCCTGCTCAGCTTTCCCGCCGCGATCTGCCGTTGCAATTCCAGATGCACGCGGCCGTGGAATACCGCCTGCCAGTAGCGCAACAGCATGTCGTTCGCCGCGGTGGCCGCCAATTCCTCCTGGCCGGGCCGCTCCAGCAGGATCACGGTCTCGGGCAGGACGTCGGGCCGGCCGCCCAACTCGGCCGGTTCCACGATTTCCAGCAGCGGCTGCCGGGCCAGCACAAAGCTGCGGGGGTGCGGCACCTTGAAGGCAAATCCGGCCACGCCGCAATGCTGCCGGATCACGCGCCGCAGCACCCGCGGCAAGACCAGGCGCACCGCCGGCTCGGCCGCCCAGATCGCCGCTTCCAGTTCGGCCAGGGACAATGGCCCCCGGTCGGGCGGCGACTTTTCGTCCGTCGTGGCGACGCCGATCTCCCCGCAGTGGTGGCCCAAGGCGTTCTGTCCAGCACCCCTATCGGCCATATTCCTTTATACCAAAGAGGGTATATTCCATCCGCTTTCCTCTCCTGGACTGTACCATATTGGGCGGAGAAGCGGAAATCAATCGCGCGGGGCGTGCAGGAGCCAAAACGCCGACCTGGGCGGGCGAACCCTACTAACCCGGATTATTCATGTAGGGTGGGTCGAGGTCGCGCAAACCTATGGTGGGTCTCGCAAACCGATCAACGGTTGTCCATCGCTGTGTCATAAAGCGGTAAGTTGATAAAAGCGACCGAAGACCCACCGGAACCACGGTTTGCTCGACGCCACCCTACAGTTTATAAATAATCCGGGCTAACGGCTGCCAAAACGAGTGTTTTCATGGTGGGCTCCCTACACGAGGTTCCGGCTCGAAAAAAGATGTTCTTCAATGCTCCGTCCGCACATCCGACATCTGCGTCAGGACGTTGTGGCCGAAGTCGAAGCCTGCCTCCCGCAAGGCGATTTCCACCTTCTTCTTGTTGGGCGGCTCGCCATTCAGGTAGACCAAGCCCCAGAAAACCGTGGTGCCGCCTTCCACGTGAACGCCGGTCGCCACCTGCTTGACCAGGAGCTTCGGATTCAACCGAGCCATCAAGTGCTGGATCGGAAGAAACTCATGTTCGTCCCGCACTGAAAATGCCTTTGGTAATTCGATTTTGGTATGCATGTTGTGACTCCTAACGGACCACTCGGAAACCGTCTGTTTCGCCTCGCCTGTTTCGCCTTTCCCTTTCCAGCCGTGCTTGTTCCTCTTGTTCTTGATGCTTCCGTTCTTCCTCCTTCTCTTCCTCCTCCCATTCATCTGTTGCCGAAGGGTCTGCACTGAGCCACGACCAAATTCGTTTAAGCCATGCTTTCATGGGCATGTCCTTTCGGTGTTCTGCCGTTGTTCAGCTTGTAAAACGGTTCTCCCGCCCCTACGCATGCGTTGACTTTATCCCTCCCACCGGCCTGTAGTCAATCCTCATCTTCCTCCTCAAGGCGGTGGAGTTCCGGCAAAAGGCACTGGAGATGGCGACGACGCTTGCCACCATGGAGGAATCCAAGACCCCAACCGCAAGACTAGATTTGCGGTGGTTCTGATCGACCCGGCCACCTGCAAGACCGGGGCGGACGGGTGATTGCCCCGGATTATTCGTGTAGGGTGAGGTCGAGGTCGCGCAAGCCTGTGGTGGGTCTCGCAAACCGACCAAGCGTGGTGCTGCGCTGTGTCACGAAGGGGTAAGTTGATAAGCGACCGAAGACCCACCGGAACCACGGTTTGCTCGACGCCACCCTACATTTTATGAATAATCCGGGTTGCCTGTCCCCTTTCGGGACCCGTCAGGTCGCTACCGGCGGCGGAGTCGGGACCGTGGCGTGCGGCACGAGCAGCGGTGCCGCGACCGTGGCCCGCGTACAGCGGACCTTGTTCGCCGTGGGCAGCTTCAATGTGAACGAAGTGCCTTTGCCGACGGTACTGTCGACGCGGATCCGCCCGTGATGGGCCTCGATGATGTCGCGGCACATCGATAGTCCTAAGCCGGTGCCGCCCTTGCCGCTGGCGTCCGGCCCGCTCTTGGTCGTGAAGAACGGCTCGAAGATGCGCGGCAACTTGTCCGGAGGGATGCCGCAGCCGTTGTCGCGGACGACCAGATCGACCATGTCGTTTTCGCTGTCGTAGAGCAGCTTGATGGCCACCCGGCCGCCGCCCGGCATCGCCTGCCGCGCGTTGATCAACAGATTCAACAGCACCTGCTGGATCTGATTGGCGTTGACGTAGGCCTCCGGGACCGGCTGGAAGGTCTTGTCCAGCGTGATGCGGTACTTGTTCATCTCCCGTTCCAGCAGCAACAGCGTGTTTTCCACCAGTTCCACCAGGTTGGTCGGCTCCAGGGCGGCCGAACGGTTCCGGGCGAGTCCCAAAATCGTGTTGGTGATCTTGGCGGCACGCGTGCCGGCAGCGAGGATTTTTTCCAGCGCCTTATCGCGGGTCTCCTTGTCCTTGTGCCGGACACCGAGCTGGGCGTAATTGATGATCGTCGTCAGCACGTTGTTGAATTCGTGCGTGGTGGTGCTCACCAATTCGCCCAAGGCGGTCAACTTCTGCGCTTGGACAAGTTGCTGCTTGAGAATCTCGACTTGTTGCTGCAAGTCGCACAGTTTCGTGCTTTCGCTGGTAGCCACGTCCCGCTCCCGGATAATGCGACACGCCCGGTTAGCCCGGAACCCGCCATTGGGCCAAATTGACTTGTTTGCCTGGTGGCGAATTTTCTAGCTGCGCTGCCGGCCTTTCGCGTCTTAACTTCATTCGACAAAAGTAGTTATTCTCGCATTTCCCTATCGTCAACTCGGCTGGGCAACTGAAACGCAAGCGGCTATAATCCCGCGCGCTGGTAGGGAAGCTGGCAATATGGAGAAGCTCGGATGCATACCGTGGAACTGCTCGCCTGTGCGTTGGATCTTGCCGGCAGACTGGGTCATCAGGTGCGGCAAGAGTGGTTGGGTGGCAGCGGAGGGGGCGGCTGCGTACTGAAGGGCCGGAAAATTCTGTTCCTGGACCTGGCCCTGGGACCGGCGGATCAACTCGACCAAGTGCTTTGCGTCCTGCGGTACGAGCCGGAGGCGGCGGGGCTGCCCATGCCGCAGGAGTTACGAGCGGCGCTTCAGGAGCGGACGCGGAAGAGCGCGTGAGAGACCGTCAGCTTGACCTCGATCTGAGCCGTCCTTGACCTCCTTTCCATAGTCCCCGTGGCCAAAAAGGCGGCCCCACGACTTGCACGCCGCCGTCAAGGGCAAGATAACCGTGGTGGCCGCGTCAAACCAAGGGCAACGTCCGTTCCTACGCCGATGCCTCGGCTTTTCCCCGCTCTTTCGGCGGGGCCTGGGTGCGAATAATCGCAAACAGAGCGTCGCGGGACGAACGCGACAAAATCCTCGCAGGGCTTTTTCCCGTATGGTAGGATGATGTTCGCCCTGATGAGCAACCGGAACTTGTGAAAATGGGCGGCCAAGCACAACTACGACTGATCGGAACCGGGGCATTTCTTGCCTGGCTGCCAAAATTCTTGGCTTCGCTCCATGGATGCTCCACAGACAGGTTTGTAGCGTTGAGCTATGCTAAGGATCGGGGAATCGTACTCCTCTCGCTCCAGCGAGATGAGTACGTCAGGCCGTAGGACGGATTGCTAATCCGTCCTTGGAAACCAGACGGATTGGCAATCCGTCCTACGGTAATAAGAGAGGGAAACAACGATGAAGTCCACCATGATCCTGGCGGCGGCCGTGGCGGCCGCCAGCGTGCTGTCCGCCCGGGCCAGCACGATCACCATGGCGATGGTGACCGTGGGCGATCCGGGCAACGCGGCGGATACGAACGGCTACGTGGATGTCGGCTACACCTATCAGATAGGCAAGTACGACGTGACCACCGCACAGTACACCGCGTTTCTTAATCAACGATCCGCTTTCGGGCTAAGACTGGGGTTTCCGTAGGTTGAGAGTTTTGGTAATTTGATCGCTTTCGGCAAGGGAAGCAAGGAGGCGACCATTATGCCACACCATTGGCCTTTAGAA
>JBEKZQ010000345.1:0-6855 GCA_049509675.1 Thermoguttaceae bacterium
GACCTCGCACGGCGTGCCGGTCATCGGCTGCGACTGTGCCACCTGTACCAGCAGCAACCCGAAGAATCAGCGGACCCGCTGCAGCGTCGCGATTGTGTTGCCGCAAGGGACGCTGCTGATCGATACGCCGCCCGATTTGCGAACGCAGTTGCTGCGGGAAAAGATCGGTCGCGTGCATGCGGTTCTCTACACGCACGAGCACGCTGATCACCTGTTCGGGTTGGACGATCTGCGGATCTTTGCTCAATACTTGGGACACGACCTGCCGGTCTATTGCAACGCGGCCGTAGAGAGCCGCATCCGCAAGGTGTTCGATTATGCTTTCGATCCGGAGATGCAGCGTTATCCGGCGGGCGGCATTCCACGCCTGCTCCTGCGGCCGGCTGACGCCGCAGCGATCAAGATCCTGGGCGCCCGCATCATTCCCCTGCCGCTGGAACACGGCCGCGGACAGGTGCTCGGCTTCCGCATCGGCAACCTCGCCTATTGCACCGATACCAACGGGATTCCGCCGGCCACGATGGCGCTGCTGGAAGGGCTGGACGTGTTGATTCTCGACTGCCTTCGTTTGCGGCCGCATCCGACCCATTTCAGCCTGGACGAGGCGGTGGAGGCGGCCCGGCGGATAGGTCCGCGGCGCACGCTCTTCACGCATTTGTGCCACGAACTGGAGCACGAGGCAACCAACGCCCTGTTGCCGCCCGGCATGGAAACGGCCTACGATGGTTTGCGGGTGCCGCTGGCGTTGGAATGACTCCGGCAGAGTGCGATCAAGGCACGCAGGGCAACCAGCGCGATGACCCCCGCAACCAACCCGTCGATGGGAACGCCGCTTGCCGGTTTCTCGATCGCAACCGGCTCCCCGAAGCAATACAAGTTCCCGGCGTTGGTGCCGATCACCAGGCGGCCGGCGGCCACGGCGGGCGAGGCCGACACGGCGCCGCCGGCCTCGAAGCGCCAAACTTCGCGGCCGGTCTTCAGATCCAGTCCGTACAGGCGGCCGTCGGCAGAGCCCACAAAGACGCGATCTTGCACCACGACCGGCGAACTATCGACGTATCCTCTGCTAGTGAAGGACCACAACGGCCGGCCGTCGTCCGCCGCCAAGGCGTGCAGCAGGTGATCGCGCGACCCGACCAGCACGACGCCCTCGGCAACCGCCGCCGAGGAGCGGAACGGCTGCGATCGCTCGCGGCTCTCGTAGCGCCACAGGATCTTCGCCCGTTGCACGTCGATGGCGAAGAAGACATTCCCCTCGGTGCCCACGAAAACGGTTTCGCCCGCGGCAGCCGCCGTGCAGCCGGTGGGCGACTCGATGGGCACTTCCGCCACGCTCGCGCCGTGCTCCAGATCGATCGCGTGCAGGCTGCCGTCGCAGCCGGCGATCATGGCCCGGCCGGCGATGATCGTGGGAAAGCAGCGGATCTGATTCGTGCTCTGGTACTTCCACGCCAGCTTGCCGGTGTCGGCCTTCAGGCAATACAGAAAGGAATCCTGCGAGCCGAACAGAACGCAGTCCTTGTAGAGATTGGCACTGGAATCGATCTCCCCGTCCGTGGAAAAGGTCCAGTTCGCTTTGCCCGTTCGGGCGTTGATGGAGTAGAACCGCCCGTCCACGTCGCCGATGAACACGGACGGGCCGCTGACGGTGGGCGAGGCATTGAAGCCCAACTCCGTGACGAACTCCCAACGCTGCTTGCCGGACCTCAAATCGATGGCGTAGAGTTTGCCGTCGGTCGAGCCGGCATAGACCACGCCGTCGACGATGGCCGCCGTCGACTCGAAGCCGCCCTGCGGACTGGAGAAGGTCCAGAGCAACTCGAGTTGTTCCGGCAACGTGCCCTTGGATACCCCCGACGCCAGACGATCGCCGCGGAACATTGGCCAGGCGTCGGCCCGGGCATCTTTGGCCGGAGCAAGCCAGCAAAGCGCCAGGCAGATCCAGATGCCAGGCGGTGGTGGATTGTGGATACCGAATCGACTTGATCGCTGCGGCATGTCACGATCTGTTAATGCACAATCGGTCAGGTCGAGTTGGGCGCGTTGGCCGGATTGGACGTGGCGCTTAATTGAGACAGAACCTGCAATAACCCGTTCAGGTGAGCCATGCGCGGTCCGAAACGATCGACGAACTCGTTGAGCATGAACTCGCCGTCCATCAACGCCTCGTGATTCTCGTTGATCTCGCGGGTCAGCCCCTCAAGGAACTCCGTCTGGACCCTGCCGAGCGATTCGGCGGCCATGCGGCAATTCCGGGCCAAACGCGGATTGGCTTGCTTCCACTGGCCCAATTCCACGGCCCGCTGCTTCTGGGCACCCCCCAACTGGTTGATCAGCTCTTCCAGCAACTCGTTCTGCCTGTCCTGGCAGGCGACAAGTTGCCGCAACAAATGAGTCATCTCGCCGTCGTGCGGCCGTCCCGGCGGTATGGGCGACTGGTAAGCGGCTTGCGATACGTCAATCTGCGTGCAGAGGGGAGGCCGGGAGCGGGGCTGATCTTGGCTCATGTCATGAATTCCTTTCAACTCCAGTATAAACAGAAACCTACAAGAAAGTCGAGTACCCGCGTCAATATCTTTTTGGCCGAACCATCTGCCGGGTTTCCGCCGCCCAAAAAACGGCGGAAATGCCCTGCGGCCACGATCCCTCGCGTGCGGCGGCAGGACAGCTAAAGTTCCACCTTCCCGCAACCCGATTCACCATCCACTCTCGCACGAGACGCAAGCCACACATTGGCGAAAATGGGTAAGCTTGCGTAAATGCGCAAATCACGGACGCCTCGCCGATATGCCATCAGCACCTCGTAATGCCGCATTGGGATTCCTCTCGATCCTCGAACATGAGCAACACGGCCTGTTCGGTGGCTACCTGCTGCTGAATCTCGCTGGGCGACCGCTGGAATTCCATTGCACGGCCCCGATCAAGCCCAACCGGGCACAGCAGATCCTTTATGGACCGACGTTGGAGGCTTTCCTGTACGGCGAGCAGATCGGCCGCACCCTTGTGGGCAGCGCCAAGACGGAGCCGCTGCTGATCTGCACCGATCGGGAGCCGGCCATGGCGCTGCGTGAACTCGTCGAGATGCCAATCGCCCTGATTTTGGATTCCCCTTTACCCGGCGGGCCACCAGCGACAGGGGGGGATGACATCGCGGGAAAGACCTATCGCCAGGACGCTCCCCACGCCCACCGGCCCAAGCTGTTGACGTTCGACTTCGGCCGGAACCGGCTGGCAGTTGCGGAGCGCGCCGAGAGCGACCGCGCGCTGATTATCCAGCGACTAGGCGAATTGACCGATGCGTTCGATCTGGCCGAACCGTTCGTCCGTATCCGTGAGGCGATCGAAGAGGCCCAACAGGCAGTGCGATAAGGAGCCGTCGTAGGACGGATTGCCAATCCGTCCGTGTTTTGCGGGACGGATTGGCAATCCGTCCTACGGGCAACTGGCCAAGCTATTGTCCTACCGGCCCAAACGGTTCAAGGAAAATGGGAGTGTCCCCTTGGCAGTCGTAAGCTGGTTTGCGCCGCTCCCGCCAGCGGCTATGAGCCTCGATTTCCGCTTCAGCGCGGCCCCCGAGGTCGCAGACTGGAACGACGAGCTCGGCCAATCACTGTCAATCCCCGTCCATCGGGTGATCTTGGAACATGCCGCGCCGCGGGCCATTTGCATCCCGATTATCCGGTCGGCCGTGCGAGTGCGCAGTTTCCTGTTTCCGGAGCCGACCGAGGTTGGGACGGCAGATCCCCCGGCGTCATCCCCCGGCAGCCAACGGCCGGCCGCGTTGCCGGCGGCCAGACATACGCGGATCAAGCCGCCGCAGGACGTCATCAAGCTGGAGGATCGGCTCCACTATATCTTGCAGCCGTCGCTGGAGTCGCTGCTTTGCGAAGGAGTGCTGCCGATGCCGTGCCAGCCGTTCCCGTTCCAGTTCGAGGGGGTCGCTTTCCTCTATCCCCGACATGCGGCGGTGTTGGCCGACGAAATGGGGCTGGGCAAGACCATGCAGGCCATCACGGCCATTCGCCTCTTGCTGCACCGCGGCGAGATCCGTAGCGTGCTCCTGGTATGTCCCAAGCCGCTGGTGAGCAACTGGCAGCGCGAATTGCAACGTTGGGCCCCGGAAATACCGGTCATGGTCGTCGAGGGCGAGCAGGCCAAGCGGGCCTGGCAGTGGCAACTGCCCGACGTGCCGCTGCGGATTGCCAACTACGAGCTTTTGTGCCGCGATCGAGCGCTCTTGGAAAGCGGCGCCGGCGGCCTGCCTTCGCCCACCCACTTCGACCTGATGGTGTTGGACGAGTCGCAACGGATCAAGAATCGCGCCAGCACCACCAGCGAGGTGGTCCGCTCCGTTTCCCGCCGCCGCAGTTGGGCCTTGACCGGCACGCCCGTGGAAAACAGCGCCGACGACCTCGTCGGCATCTTCGAGTTCCTGTCGCCCGGTTTCCTCTCGCCGGAAATGAAGCCCCGCAAAATGGGCCGCACCGTCAGCGATTACGTGCTGCGGCGGACCAAGGACCAGGTGCTCCGCGATCTGCCGCCCAAGCTGTTTCGAGACGCCGAGCTCGAATTGACGCCGCAACAGCGGGAAACCTATCGCCTGGCCGAGGAGGAGGGGGTGGTGCGGCTTACCGAAATGGGCGCCGCGGCCACCATCCAGCATGTTTTCGAGTTGGTGCTGCGGTTGAAGCAGATCTGCAATTTCGACCCGGCCACCGGCGCCAGCTCGAAACTGGAGCGCCTCGCCGCCGACGTGGAGGAGGTCGCCGGCAGCGGCCGCAAGGCCATCATTTTCAGCCAATGGGTGGGCACGATCCAGCGGCTGGCCGAGGAGCTGCGCGAATTCGGTCCGCTCCAATACCATGGCCGCATTCCCAACCGCAAGCGCGACGCCGTGATCGCCCGCTTCCGCGACGACCCCCGCGCACACCTGCTGCTGATGAGCTACGGCGCCGGCGGCGTGGGCCTGAACCTGCAGGCGGCCAACTACGTCTTTCTGTTCGATCGCTGGTGGAATCCGGCCGTGGAAGACCAGGCGATCAATCGCGCGCATCGCATCGGCATCAGCGGCCCGGTCACGGTCTCGCGCTTCCTCGTGCTGGAGACGATCGAGGAGCGGATCGATCGCATCTTGCAGGAAAAGCGCGAGTTATTTGACACGATCTTCTCCGGCACGCAGTCGGCCCGCACGCTCGGGCTGACGCAGCAGGAACTCTTCGGTCTGTTCCAACTCAAACCGCCCGCCGGCCCGCTGGGCCGCGCGGCGTGAGTTGACGGCGCTTTGGAACCGGTGGGGCCGAGACCACTTATCCGCCGACGAAAAGCGCCTAGGCTGGCACCCGCACGGTAACCGGCTTCGGCGGGCCGTTAGGGAATAAATCACGGAGCGCTTGGCTCTCCGGCACGTCGAAGAACTCACCGTTGACGTAAGCTCCATCCTCGCTACTCAAGCCCCAGAAGTCGCGCAGTAACTGCTCAATCTCGCGGTCCTCCTCCTCGCCCAACTTTGCACCGTCGAGGAGCTTTCGGACGTTCTCAACGATTCTGTCGTGGGCTTCTTTCTCAGATGGCCGATTGAAGTTCGCGACGGGAATCGGAAGGTCGGCAAGCCGTTCGTGCGTTAGCTTTGCATGCGCCTTGGCCGGGTCAATCTCGCCAAATCGCTTAAACACGAGGTAGGCCATTGTTCGCGAAAGCAGTGCGGCGAGAACGAACTCATGCCGATAACCCTTGGCCGCTTGCTCTGCTCGAAGGCGGTAGATGTAAACCGACTGCGGACACCGTGAGCGGCTTTCATCCAAGGTGGCACAGATACCAACGCCGGCTTGCCTCAGCAGAATCTTCGGCGGACGGTAGACCGCAGCATCCTTGTACGACCAACCTGCGACGCCCAGCCGCAGCCACTTCTTCGGTCTTGCTTTCGTGTACCGGCAGTTGATGTCGTCGCCGTCGATAAAGGTAATGTAGTCGGTCGTCGGCCTTACCGCTGGAACCAAAATCTCCGAGTCTACTGTGGCGCCGGTCAAGAGATTGCCGCAGGTTTCGCAGTTCTTGTCCTTATAGCCGCCCCCCTTGTTCTTCGCCCCAGGCGTTGTCGGGTTTAGGCAACTCGGGCAAATCCAAAGTAAACCAGCCTTGTTGATCTCTTCCCCTCTGGCACGCTCGCACAGCCCGCCGCCGCCACTGAAGGGCGTGCTGTGGGAGGCCATTTCGTGAATAATGCGATCATCCTCAAGCCCCCGGAAAACCTCAAGCTCGCTGGTTGAACTGTTCACAACGCGGGCACTCGGAATCAAGCGGCTACGCTGGGATTCAATTTGCGTAAGGGGGACCTGACCGGTAATCGCACGCACGCGGAGTTTTCCAGTCAATAGGGTGCAAAGAATGTTAGTATTCAAGTCGGTCTGTCCGCGCCGTGCCTGGATAACGACGGTGCCCATCCGCACGTTTGGCCCGAACCAATCCGGCCCCAGACTGTGTACCTTCTCGACGTTTGTGTGCTCGAAAAGCAGCTTCCTGAGCCTAGCTTTGTGCGGATAAAAGAAGCTGTCGGGGAGCACGAGGGCAAGCCTCCCGCCTTCCCGGAGCGCCCTAATCCCGAGCATCAGAAAGAGTTCCCAGGAGTCCCAAGTTCCGTCGGCCGGCAGACCGAGGTACGCGCAGGCATGCTGATAAATCGAAGGATCTAACTCACCGCCCCACGGCGGATTTCCGACAACAAGATCGAATGAGCCTGGGGCCTGCCCGAGCCTGCTGAATGTACTGGGCAAATCAAGACTGTCAGCGGCGATAATGTTCTTGCTCAGGTCAAGGACCTTCTCGTCCTTACGCGCGGACCTTAGCCATACCGCCAAC
>JBEKZQ010000346.1:0-6762 GCA_049509675.1 Thermoguttaceae bacterium
CTGGCCCTGCCGATCCTGGAGCCGCAGACCGGGGCGCGGGTGGTCATCAACGAACGGACCGGAAGCATCGTGATCAGCGGCGATGTCGAAATCGGCGCCGTGGCGGTGACCCACAAGAACATCATCATCGAGACGGGCGGGGCCACGGCCGCCCGGCCGTTTGTCCCCGTCGATCCCGTGGACCCCAGCGCGCCCAGGCTCAAGGCCCTGGTCGAGGCGCTCAATGCGATCCGCGCCCCCGCCGAAGACATCGTCGACATCATCAAGTGTCTGGATCGCAATGGAAAACTCCACGCACAATTGATTATCGAGTAACATGAACACCATCTCTCCCCTAACCACCGCCGCCTTCAGCACGACGCAAGCGGGACAGTCCCCGTCGCCGCAGAACCCCAGGCTCCGCAAAGCCTTCGACCAATTCGTCGGCGAAAGCTTCTATGGTCAGATGCTCAAGGCGATGCGCAAGACCGTCGAGAAGCCGGCGTATCTCAACGGCGGCAACGCCGAGGACATGTTCACCGGGCAGCTCGACCAGATCCTGGCGCAGAAACTCGCCGGCGCCAACGGCAATCAGTTCACCGGGGCGATGTACCAGCTCTTTACCTTACAGCGGCAATGATCGGACTGGCTCAGATCTGATAATCTCAGATCTCAAATCTCAGATCTCAAAATCTCAACACCAATGCAAACATCCCTGGATCGCGAACTCGCCCTGCTCCTGAGCGAACTGGTAGCCAGCCAGGATCAACTGCTGGAGCTACTGGCCCGAAAACGGCAATTGCTCGGCGCCGCCGACGCGGAAGGGCTCACCGCACTGGCGCCCCGGGAAACGCAATTGCTGGAAACCTTTCAGGCCCTGCTGCGGCACCGCGAAGGACTCCTGGCGCGGGCGGCTTCGGAAGGGCTGCCGTCGTCCAATCTGCGGGCACTTACCGCCGCCTTGCCCAGGGACAGTCGCGATGTCTTGCAACAACAAGTCGCGCAAGCCGCTTCACGGACCCGGCTGCTGCAGAATCAAAGCCTGGTAAACTGGGTCGTTGTCCAGCGCACCCTGTTGCACCTTTCCCAATTGTTAGAAATTATCGCGACCGGAGGGCGATTGCAGCCGACATATGGAGAGAGGGCCCGAGTCCGGACTGGCGGCACGCTGGTGGACCGGGCAGTTTAGGCCGTTTCGGAAAACCCTATTCCTGTTCCAGGTGTTAGTGTGGGGTTTTTCTGCTAGATGCGGATAGCGGGTGACACGAGGCCATGTCCCTCTTCGGTTCCATCCAGATGGCGGGCAACGCACTGCAGGCCAACGAAATTGGCCTGCAAGTGGTGGGACAGAATATCGCCAACGCAAACACCCCAGGCTACCTCCACGAACAAGTCCAGCTCGCCCCCTCCACGCCCCAGGTTCTCGGCAACCTGGTGCTGGGGACCGGGGTCCAGGTCCAGGGCATTACCCAGGACGTCGACACCTTTCTGCAGCAACGATTGCGCGGCGCGATCAGCAACAGCAGCGGCAGCAGCACCCTGCAACAAACCTATTCACAACTGGAACAGACCCTCAATGCGCTGGGCAGCAACGGCCTGAGCAGCCAGATGACCAGTTTCTTCGACAGCATTCAGAACGTTCTCGACCAGCCCACGGATCTCACGGCTCGCAACGGCGTCGTCTCTCAAGGCCAGACCCTTGCGCAGAACATCAACCAGACGGCGCAGCAAGCCGAACAGCTCCGCTCCGACATCAATGCGCAAGTCCAGGGCATGGGCGACCAGATCAACCAGCTCACGTCGCAGATCGCGAGCCTGAATCTCAGTATCACGAGCGCGCAGGGCGGTAGTTCGGATAAGACCGCCGTGGGACTAACCGATCAACGGGAGCAGACCTTGCAGAGCCTGTCGCAACTGATCGACATCCAAACCGTCTATCAGCCCGACGGGGCCGTGAACGTGTATAGCGGGGGCGACTACCTGGTCTATGACGGCGCCGCGCAAAAGGTCGACGTGCAGTCGTCCAGCGACGGCAGCATGACGCTGGACAACCTCTACTTCGCCAACAGCAACACCGAGTTGCAGCCAACCTCCGGCCAGTTGCAAGGTCTTTTGGCCTCGCGCGACAAGGTGTTGGGCGGCCAGGGCGGTTTCCTCGACCAGCTCAACTCGTTCGCCAATACGCTGGCCTTCGAGTTCAACAAGGTCTACTCCAGCGGCCAGGGCCTCAGCGGCTTCACGCAGATGACCGCTCAGTCGGCGGTGAGCGACCCGGCCGCCGCCTTGAACGCGGCCGGTCTGCAAAATGCGCCCGTCAACGGCTCTTTCCAGGTGCAGGTCTACGACACGACCGCCGGCGCCACGCAAACCACCGACGTGGCGGTGCATCTGAGCGGACAGGGGCAGCAAACCACGCTGGACGACCTGGCGTCCGCCCTGAGCCAGGTCAGCGGGCTCTCCGCGAACGTCACGGCCGACGGCCGGCTCACCGTCAGCAGCACCTCGCCGTCGACCCAGCAATTCTCCTTTGCCAACGATACGAGCGGGGTGCTCGCCGCTCTGGGACTGAACACCTTCTTCACCGGCTCCAACGCCGACGACCTGGCGGTCAACCAGGACGCTGTGCAGGACCCGGGCAAGTTCGCTGCCAGCCAGGGCGGCATCGGCGCCGACACGGCCAATGCGGTGCAACTGAGCAATTTTCTCACCCAGCCCCTGACCTCGCAGAACGGCAGCAGCATCTCCGATCTGAGCGACCAGATCGTCTCGAACGTCGCGCAGGCGTCGGCCACCGCAGGGGCCACCGCCACCGGCGACAGCACCTTTCAAACCACTCTGCAAAACCAGCAGATGGCCGTCAGCGGGGTCAGCATCGACGATGAAACGATTGCCATGCTCGGCTATCAGCAGGCCTATTCGGCCGAGGCCCGCTTCATCAGCACGCTCAATCAATTGTTCCAGACATTGTTGACTCTATGACCGGCGTTAGCCCGCTCACCTGTTCACCTGCTCACCCGCGATTAGTTGCTCCAGACATTGTTGACTCTATGACCAGTTTCATCGGCGGCATTCCCACCACCCGCATCAGCAGCCTGTACCTGCAGAATCGGCTGGTCAATCAGATCGAGTCCGACCAGACCAACATGACGCAACTGGAAGACCAGTTGAGCACGGGCTACCAGTTTCAGACTCCCAGCCAGAACCCGACGGCCGCCATGCAGGTGATCGGCCTGCAAAGTCTCATCGCCCGCAACGGCCAAATGCAGAGCAACATCGCCACCAGCCAATCGTACCTCAGCCAGACCGATTCCGCCCTCAGCGGCGTGGCCACGCTCTTGAACTCGGTGCAGTCGACGGCCTTGAGCGCCACCGGCTCGACGGCGACCGCCGACCAGCGCACCGCCGCGGCCCAGCAGGTCGACGCGGCGATCCAGCAACTCGTCAGCACCGCAAACCAGCAGTTCAGCGGGCGTTATCTGTTCGCAGGCTCCGCCTCGAACGCCGCGCCTTTCACCACCAACAGCGACGGATCGATCACTTACTCCGGCGGTAATGCCTGGCTGTCGAGCTACTCGGACGTCAATCTGACGTTCGATACCAACGTCACAGGCGCGGATGCGTTCGGAGGGATGTCGCAACCGATCCAGGGGACCGCGCTCCAAGTTGCCGCCACGGCTGATACCCGCCTGGCCGACCTCAATCAGGGGAAGGGAGTCAGTCTGGGCAGCATTACCATCTCGGATGGACAGACCACGAGCACGGTCGATCTGAGCGGGGCCGCCACGCTGGGCGACGTCGCCGCCATGATCAGTGCCCATCCACCGCAGGGGCGTTCGCTGAGCGTGCAAATCACCGCCACCGGCTTGCAGATCCAGCTCCAGCCGCAAGGAGGCGCAGGTCCCGTCACCGGCAACCTTACCGTCAGCGAAGTCGGCAGCGGCAACACGGCCGCCGGCCTGGGTATCCTCCAAACCAACACCTCCGGCCTTGGCGGCGGCCTGCTGACCGGCACCGCGCTCCAGCCCATCCTTCGCAGCACCACCGCCCTGGCTGACCTGACGACCTCCGACGGCGCGGCCCTGGATACGTCCGGATTGCAAATCACCAGCGGCGGCAAGACCTACACGGTCAACCTGGCCGGGGCCAATACGATCGGCGACGTGATCAATCGCATCAACGGTTGCGGCGCGGGCGTGGAGGCCGAAATCAACCAGCACAACAACGGATTGGACATTCGCTCCCTTACCAGCGGCGTGGACTTCTCGATTGGCGAGAACGGTGGCCGGACGGCCGCCCAACTCGGTCTGCGCACTTTCACCAACGCCACGCAACTCAGCACGTTGAACCACGGCAGCGGGGTCAACCTGCCGGCCAGCGGTTCGCCCGCCTTTACGATCACGTGCGGCGACGGCGCCACGTTCAACGTCGATCTCACCGATGCAACGACCGTGGGCCAGGTGATTTCCGCCATCAACAACGCCGCCGGCGGCAACTTCCATGCCCAACTGGCGACCTCCGGCAACGGCATCGAGCTGGTCAACAACGCGCCGCAAAACGGCCCCATCACCATCAATGCCCTGTCCACGAGCACGGCGGCCGTCGACCTGGGACTGATCCCCGCTGGCCAAACCAGCAACACCTCGGACACCGCGGGGATCATCGCAGGCGCGGATGCCAATCCGCAGGAAACCGACGGGGTCTTCAACTCCCTGTTGCGACTCAGCAGCGCGATCAAGTCCAACAACACGACAGATATCCAGCGGACCTTGAATCTCCTCAGCGGCAACATCACCAGCCTGGGGCTCGTGCAGTCTGAACTGGGCGCGCGGGAACAGGGGCTTAGCACGATCAACGATCAGTTGGCCAGCGAGAAGACGAACCTGCAATCGCTCATGTCCACGGACTACGATTCCGACATGACGCAGGTCATTTCCCAGTTGACCGCACAGCAGGTCGCCTATCAGGCGACCTTGCAGATCGCCAGCCGCACGCTCGGCATGTCGCTGATCAACTATCTGTAAGCGTTCACGGGGGACTGTCCCAATTTTCGCCTGCAATGCGCAGCATTGCCGCGAAAATGGGACTGTACCCTTTGGCCGGAAACGTACCCCTTACCGCAGTTTGCAAAAGTCCGCTTCTTGACAAAGAAGCGGCCTTCCTGCTATAATGCACTGTACGGTTGACAGTAACCTGCTCCAGAACCTCGAGACGGAGGGCAGACATGCAAGATCCCCCGGCTGGTTTACGGTGAGGAGTGGCAGCAATCGCTCCTCAAGGCACGTTTTTTTCTGACAACCATCCATTAACCCTGAATGCGAACCCCGCCTCGCTAACGAGGCGGGGTTCGTCGTTTCTTGGCCTCGCCTCGGCGCCAGTGTTGCTGCTTTTCAATTCTTGCGGAGAAGCCGCCCAAAACAGATAATGGGGGTTTGCAGTTCTCCTGGTGTCCACCCCTGGGGGCTTCCCATGCAAGACTCTTATCGCTCGACCGCGTGGTTGCGCATTCTCGCCGTGCTTTCGCTGATTTTGGCCGGCGGGCTTGATCGCCAGGCGGTTGCCGACCCGCAGCCGCAGCCAAAAGAGGCCGTACAGTCGGACCAGCCGGAGCAGTCGCCGGCCGAGAACCCCAGGAAGAGGGCCCTGTTTAGCCGTGCCGTCAAGGAGGTTCGCTCGGCAATGGCCGATCGAGACCTGCCTGGGGCCCGCCGCAAACTCAAGACAGTCACCGCCAACGTGCAGAACGACGCCGATCAGGCCCAGGCCGAGCGTCTGCAAGTGATGCAGGAGAATCTCGAAGAATTCTGGAAGGGCATTCGCGGCGCCGTCGCCCGGCTGCAGCCCACCGAAGAGATCGATTTGCACGATAATCGCGTGGCGGTTATCGCCGCCAGTCGCGATGAACTGATGGTCCAGGTCTACGGGCAACCGCAGCGTTATCGCGTGGAGGCCATGCCGGTGAAGTTGCTGGGGGCCATCGTCGACCGGTCGTTTTCGCCCACGGGCGGATCCAAGGTCATCGTGGGGACTTTCCTGGCCGTCGATCGCGAAGCGTCGAACCGGGCCCAGGCCCGAAAGCTATTCCAAGAGGCCGCCAAGCAGGGCGAGCCAATGGGGAAGCAGTTGCTGCCGGAGCTGGACGTACCGATCCCCGAGAGCAGCCCAAAGCGGCGATGATCGCCGCGCCGGCCCCTTCCGCGCCCCGCCGCCCCCCTGGTCATTGGCACGGCGAGTTGCTATCCTGACGCCTTCTACAACCGAACCAACAGCGGAGATTTCCCATGGCGGTCACTACGGAAAAAATGGTCACTTGGTGCCGCGGGATCCTCGGCGTCGATCCCCAGGCGCCGAAGCTCCCCCTGGAACAATATCTGGCGGCCATCCCCCGGCTGGACTCGCTGGCCGGTTTGCCCGGCGGCACGCCCGTCCTGGTGCGCGGCGACGTGGACGCCAAGCCGGGCGCCGCCGTGGGCGAGGGCGATATCCGTCTGCGGTCGATGAAGGAGACCTTGGACTACGGCCGGCAAAAAGGCTGGAAGCAGATCGTCTTCGGCCACATCGGCCGCAAGCCGGAAGGGTCGCTCAAGAAGGTCCGCGACCGCCTGGCCGAAATCATGGGCTACCCGATCACCTTCATCGCCGACTGGCTCGATCCGGACACGATTACCATCAAGGATGAAGTCGCGGCCGCCATCCGGTCGTGCCCGCCGGGCGGACTGATCGTGTTGGAAAACACGCGGAAGTACCTGATCGAGACCCTGCTGTGGAAGGCCAAGCCGGCCGACC
>JBEKZQ010000347.1:0-6752 GCA_049509675.1 Thermoguttaceae bacterium
CGTTTCGGAGGCAAAGAACCATGCAATGGTCACCGCTGAACTATTTCCCGCTGACCCTGCCCTTCTTGCTGATTCTCTCGCTGCTGGCGATTGCGGTCATCGGCCTGATCGAGTTTCAGATCCTGGCCTATGCCTACGAGAAGATCGGCGTGCCGTCGCGCTACGTGTTGCTGTTGCTGGTGCTCTCGCTGTTGGGGGCCTACGTGAATATCCCCGTCGCGCAGCTTCCGGAGAAGGAAGTGATGGCCGGTCGGGTCGTGAATTTCTTCGGCATGCAGTACGTGGTTCCCCAGGTGCTGCACTGGCCGGCAACGGTGATCGCCGTGAATGTGGGCGGGGCCATCATGCCCACCTGTCTGTCGATCTTCTTGCTGATAAAGAACCGGGTATTTCTGGCCGGCCTGATCGGAGTGACCGTGGTAACCATCGTCGTCCATCTCTCGGCGCGACTCGTGCCCGGGATCGGAATTGCCACGCCGATGCTGATACCGCCGCTGGTGGCGGCGGCTATTGCGCTGTTGCTCTCACCCAAGCATTCGCCGGCCGTGGCCTACATTGCCGGCAGCCTGGGAACGCTGCTGGGGGCCGATCTGCTCAACCTGGACAAGATCCAAGGGCTTGCCGCCCCGGTGGTTTCGATCGGCGGCGCCGGCACGTTCGACGGCATCTTCCTCACCGGCATCGTGGCCGTGCTGCTGGCGTGACGGCGGCGAAGCGAAGCAATCTGCCAAGCGGCCAAAACCATCGCCCGGCGCGCGGTGGTTGCGGAGATTGCGACCTGCGGGAATCACGAGAGGTCGTTCAGAATACGAATTCCAGGCTCGCGGCGGCGCCTTGATAGAAGGCGGTGGCGGAAGAGTTGATGTCCGCCGATAGCGGCGACATCAGCGCCGTGCTCGAACCCTGGTTCGGCGCCAGCGCCACTCCGTAGAGCCACATCAACTCGTAGCCGACCCGAACGGAGAAGAACTGGCTGAAACGATAGGCAATCGTCAGGCCCAGTTCTCCCACGAAGGAGGCGCGGTCCTCGCAGGCGCTCAAGGTCGTGCCGGCCAGCGGCGAGTAGCTGCCCTGGTCGGCATGGTTGCCGTAGATCCCCGCCTTGGCCAGCCCTTCCAAACGCAGTTGTCCGCCGGCCGGATTGAAGTATGGCTCCACGCCGACCTGAAAGCCGTACAGGTAGTTGTTGGTGTGGTTGCCGAGGAAGCCCATCTCGGGCGGCGGATCAAGTCGCCACAACTCCAGCCGCTCGTGAAGCTGCAGCGTGCGAAATCCCAAAATGAGCGGTATGCCCTCGGCCACTTGCGGACGCAGATTCAACTCGACGTTGTACAGCCGCGAGCGGTACGCGACCTGTTCGGCCGATCCCGGCACCGCGGCGCCGAAGCCCACGAACTGCACGCCGGTTGGATCGCTGGCCGTCCGCGATGCATCGAAACCGTCGATGCCGAAATAGCGGAACTCCAACTCATTCGCCTGGCTCAAGGGCGCCAGGACCGTGATGTCCAGTCCGGCGTGGGTGCCCAGTTCGAGATCGGCCGTATCGAGCAATACGGCCTGGTCGCCGAGGCGGAAGATCCGGCTGGAAGGTTGCGCCGTGGCGCGGCTGCGCGTGAGGATCAGGGCCCCGGCCCGGATCGTGCCCAAGAGGGACGGCCCCGGCACCGCGCCGTCGCACAACGTCAGGTCGTCGCGGTTCCAAGGCCAGAGGCGACCGCCGTCCACTTCGGCCACCATGTTGCCGCTGAGGTCGACCAATTGTCCCAGCGTCGCCGTGGGATCGGCCGCCGTCGCCAGATCGGCGGCCACGGTTCCCATCGGCAAGCACGCCGAGAGAAAGACGGCAAGGAGGACGGTAATGCGATCCATTCGACGGATCTCCTGCGCGGAAGGCAGAGGCCCCGTGGTTCGTGTGCCCGAAGAGGAGAAGAGCGGAAAGATACCGTGGCGGGCCGTTCTCGTCCAGTCAAAATGGGGTATTCAGCAAGTTTGACCGCAAGATGGAACGGATCGTGGGGCGGGGACCGGGGGGCGTGGGGCGGGGACCGGGGGGCGTGGGGCGAGGGGCGGGGACCGTACGACCTCACGCCTCACGCCCCACGGGTTGTAGCACTACGGCCCATGAACGCTTACAATAACCGTTTTACCCAGGCTTTCAGGAGATGCCCATGCGAAAAACGACCTGCTTTACGGCCCTGTGTCTGCTCTTGCACGTTTCCTTGGCCCGCTCGGCGGACGAGATCATCGCCCCGGGTGCAAAGCTGGAGAAACTGGCCGGGGGGTTCGCGTTCACCGAGGGCCCGGCCGCCGACGCCCAAGGCAATGTGTTCTTCACCGACCAGCCCAACGACCGCATTATGAAATGGAGCGTGGACGGCCAACTCACCACGTTCCTCAAGCCGTGCGGAAGGTCCAACGGACTGTGTTTCGACGCCCAAGGCGACCTGTGGGCCTGTGCCGACGAGAAGAACGAACTTTGGCGGATCGACCGGGCCGGCAAGGCCACGGTCGTCGTCAAGGACTATCAAGGCAAGTTGCTCAACGGGCCCAACGACGTTTGGATTCGCCCCGACCAGGGACTGTACATTACCGATCCCTACTATCAGCGGCCGTATTGGAAGCGCGGGCCGAAAGAGCAGGGCGAGCACGTATACTATCTTTCGCCCGATCGCCGCCGCTTGATCCGCGTGGTGGACGACATGAAGCAGCCCAACGGCATCATCGGCACTCCGGACGGCAAGACGCTGTACGTCTCGGACATCGGCGCCGGTCGCACCTTCGCCTACGACATCCGCCCGGACGGCACGCTGGCCAACAAGCGGCTGTTCTGCAAATTGGGCTCCGACGGCATGACCATCGACGACCGGGGAAATGTCTATCTGACCGGCAAGGGGGTCACCGTGTTCGACGGCACGGGCCGGCAGATCAAGCATCTGCCCATCGACGAGCCGTGGACCGGAAACATCTGCTTCGGCGGCCGGGACATGCACACGCTCGTCATTACCGCCAGCCGCGGGCTGTATGCCATGCGTATGCAGGTGCGCGGCGTCGGCAGCCAATGAAAGCTGGCCCAGACCGACGAACTGTTAGCCCGGATTATTCATTAACACATTGAGTAGCACAGGCATCTTGCCTGTGTTCCCTGGACACAGGCTGGAAGCCTGTGCCACGTCAACTTGTGAATAATCCGGGTTAGCCGTCCACGCAGATTTGTTGGGTGCCACGGTTGGCTTGCCCAACGGTGTTTTCCGCACTGCTGGCAAGCCAGCAGTGGCACCACCCGTCGGCAGCCAGTGAAAACCGGCGCAATTTACATGCTGGTGCCCGGGGCCGGGGCAGGAATAGGAGCCACGGGGGCGGGCGCCGGCGCGGGCGGCAGCGACGGGGGCGCCTGGTTCGGATCGGCTGGAGCCGGGGTCGGCGACGTTGACGACGGCGGATAGTAATACTGCTGTGTCGTCGGGGCCGGTTGCGTATATACCGGCGCCGGCTGCACGTAGGTCGGCGCGGCGTAGACGGGCTGCGGGGCCACGTAGACCGGCGGGGGGGCCACATAGACCGGCGCCGGAGCCACGTACACCCGGTACGGATAGGAATACGGATACGGATAGTAATGCGGACGGTATCCGTAGGCCGGCACGCCAATGCCGATCCCGACGCTAACGCCGCCCGCTTGGGCCGAAGCCGAAAGGGCTAAAACGGCAAGCGCTACCGCCACGAACAACACTTTTCTAGTCATCATTGTAAACTCTCCTATATCTTGGTTCCCAACGGCTATCCATCGGCAGATCCCACTGCCGAACTTGATGCCCACCCAGGCGAGCCTCTTTCCCAAGGCAGAGAATAAATCATTATCTGCTCATGTTTTAGCATCACCGGTGCCCGCCGGAGCAAGGCGCCCATCATACCCGCACTGCTTCGCGGATGCAAGAGAAATCTCTGCTCCAGAAGCAGAGGTCCCCCTACGTCAGGTTCCGTTGACTTCCGTTCGCCTGGGCATGTATGATGCGCGCATGAACGAGAGTGTGAAGGATTATGGCCAGTGGGGCGTGCCCCACCCGATCCCGTATCAGGGGAGCAAGCGGAATCTTGCGCCGATCATCCTTTCCTACTTCCCTCCGCACGTTTTCCGGCTTGTGGAACCGTTTGCGGGCTCGGCGGCAATCTCACTGGCGTCCGCTTACCGCCGCCTGGCAGATCGGTTTCTCATCAACGACGCCCACACCCCGATCATTGACCTTTGGCGGGAGATCATCGACAGGCCCGAGGAGTTGGCGACCAAGTACCGGCGACTGTGGCAGGCTCAGCTTGGGCAGGAGCGACAGTATTACGATATCGTCCGCGGGAAGTTCAACCAGACTCACAAGCCCGAATACTTCTTGTACCTTCTGGCGCGTTGTGTCAAGGCTGCCATTCGGTACAACGGGGACGGAGAGTTCAACAACAGCCCGGACAACCGGCGTAAGGGCGCGCACCCGGAGACGATGCGGGAACGCATCGTGGGAGCGGCGATGCTCTTACAGGGACGAACCCAAGCCAGTGCGGTTGACTATCGGGAAGTCCTGAGCAAGTGTGATTCGTCCGACTTGGTTTACATGGACCCGCCCTACCAAGGCGTCTGCAAGAACCGGGACAATCGGTACTGCCCCAAAATTGACCACAGGCAGTTTTGCGAGAGTCTTGCCGCGCTGAATGACAAAGGATGCATGTTCGTTGTCAGCTATGATGGCCGAACAGGCGACAAGACGTACGGTGAACCCTTGCCGGAAAGCTTGAACCTGGCCCATATCGAGGTACACGCGGGGCGGTCAACTCAGGCGACGTTGTTGGGCCGGGACCATGACACATACGAATCGCTCTACCTCTCGCCAGCTCTGGCTGCGGTAGTATCTTTGGGCAAGAAGAAGGCGCAGCTCGAATTCGCGTGGTAAGTCGTTCCAGCCAGGGTGCTGCCGCAAAACTGGCCGGACCGCGAAGTATGGTGTGTTCCACCCGTTATTGCCACTGTGCAAGGAAGAAAATCGGCGATTTTTGACGTTGTGTCGCAGGCGGGTTCCGGGCAGAATGCAGCACCCAAGCCAAGCCTCACCGTTTTCCAGCAGTAGAAAGGGAATTTGGGCCGATCGGGAAGAACTCCGCCCCTGCCAGCCGCAGGACGTGGCCCGACAGGGAAAAAGCGGAAGATCGGCCGGACCAGGAGGGAACCGATGGTCACGTTACATGCGGCGTTGGCGGTCATCGTCTTGTCCGGCTCCGGTCAAACCCAAATGCTGGACTTCTATGCCGATTGGTGTGGGCCGTGCCGGGCCATGGATTCCAGCGTCCACGACTTGATGGCCCGCGGCTATCCCGTGCGGCGCGTCAATATCGACCACGAACCGGCCCTGGCGGCGCAGTACGGCGTGCAGAACATCCCGTGCTTCATTATGTTGGTGGACGGCCAAGTGGCGGATCGCGTGGTGGGCGAGACGAGCTACGGCCGGCTGGAACAGATGTGCAAGCTGGGCGCCGGCCCGGTCCTGCCGACGCGGCCCTCGCTGTTGGCGCAAATCGCGCCGAGGCTTGTGCCCGTGCCGTTGCGACCGTCCGCGCCGAGCCCGCCACCGGGGCCCGCCTGGGCGCCGCACGGTAATGCAGCCTCCAGCGACGCCGCGTTGCTGGCGGCCAGCGTCCGGCTGCGCGTGGAAGATCCCGACGGTCATTCCTGCGGCACGGGCACGATCATCGACGCCCGCGAGGGCGAGGCGCTCGTGCTGACCTGCGCCCACATCTTCCGCGATTCCCAGGGCAAGGGGCGCATCGAGGTGGACCTGTTTGGTCCCGGCGCAGCACGCGGCATCCCCGCCCGCCTGATCTCCTATAATCTGCAGCGTGACGTGGGCCTGGTCAGCATCCATACCTCCGGCCCGGTGGCGGCGGCCCACGTGGCGCCGGCCGGATATCCGATCAGGCAAGGCGAACGCGTGGTGAGCGTGGGTTGCAACAACGGTAATCCACCCACTGCGCAGCATAGCCACGTGACCTCGCTGGACAAGTTCCTGGGGCCGCCCAACATCCAAGTGGCCGGGCAACCGGTGGAAGGCCGCAGCGGCGGCGGGTTGTTCTCCAGCGACGGCCTGGTGATCGGCGTGTGCAATGCGGCCGATCGGAGCGACCGCGAGGGACTTTTTGCCGCCCTGGGCTCCTTGCACGCCCAGTTGGACCAGGCCGGATTGGCCTACATCTACAAGCCGCGTCCTGCGGCCATCCATGAGGGCAACACTCCGGCGACAGCCGTGGCCGCGGTGCCGCAAGCCATGCCCTTGGCCAACGTGGCCCAGTCGGTCCGCACTACGACGCCGTTGGTGGAAGTGGCCCCGGGCCCGACCGCAGTCGCGTCGGGCGAAACGGGCCGGCTGCCGCCGCACGCGCAGGCCGGCATGGAGGAGCTCCGTCGCCGTTTGAAGGAAGGGGCCGAGATCGTCTGCGTGATCCGCAACAGTCACGACCCGCAGGCCAAGAGCGAGGTGCTCATGCTCGATCGCGGCAGCGCGACGCACGAAGAAACGGCCCTGGAAGTGGCCCGGCCGCGCAGACCGCTCTTGGAATGGGACGCCACGGCCGGCTGGCTGCACCAGGAAGCGATCCCGGGAGCAAGGGATTAGGGACTACGGATTAGGGCTCCCCGTTCTGCCGGACACGCCGTGTGCCACTGGCTCCGCCAGTGCTCTCGTACTACTGCGCCCAAAGCACTGGCAGAGCCAGTGGCACAC
>JBEKZQ010000348.1:0-6750 GCA_049509675.1 Thermoguttaceae bacterium
TGTGTTTATGGTGACTGCGATTGATGACGAAGCCGCCGATCTCGTGCAGCAGCCCGGCCACCTGCAACAGCAACCGCTGCCGGGTCCCCAGTCCGTGCTCGGCCTGCAACTCGTCGAACAGCCGCAGGGCCAGATCGGCCACGATGCGGGCATGGCGCAGATCGGCCCGGTACTTTTGCACAATGGCCGTGGCGGAATGGATCACCCCCTCCAGCAGCGACTGATCTTCCTGGCCCGTCACCGCCCGCGCCAACTCCAGCAGCAGGCCGTCGCGCATCGAGACGTGCGAGACCAGGATCTCCCGGGCCTGCGTCAAGCGAAACAGGTTTTGATAGACCAACAGGGCCGGGTTGAGCGTCTCCGCCTCGGCGAAGGGCAGTCCGTAACGCTTCGACAACTCTTCGGCCGTATACTCCTCGCAACGGTCCACGAGCTTGTCGAACTCGATCGGGTCGATGATCACCAGGTCTTCGGAGTCGGTGGGTTTGCCGATCTGCCGCGCCGCAAAGCGGGCGTCGCCGCCCACGGCCAGGAACGACTGGATGCCCTTCAACGGCAGGGAATGAACCACGGCCGAGATGGCATTGGAGATATGGTAGCGCAACAGTTCGGCCGAGCGCCGCGGGGCATCCTCCGCCGTGGACAGGATCTCTTGCAGCCGGATCGAGCCCAGGCGGAGACTTTGCGACGTGACGATTTCCTGGGCGAGCAGGATGGTCAAGAGCGTGCTGCCGCCGCCCACGTCGGCGATCAGGGTTTGTGACTCTTGCCCGCCCGGGGTGTTGCGGAGCACGCGGCGGACCGCGGAAACCGCCAGCCGGCTTTCCTCGGACGTGCCGATGACCTCGACTTTCAGGCCGGTGGCCACGAACACGCGGTCCAGAAAGGTGTCGCCGTTGCTGGCCTCGCGGACGGCACTGGTGGCCACCGCCCGCACCCGCTCGACCTGGTACAGATTCAGCAACTCTTTGTAGTCGCGGAGGATGGCCACGGCGGCCCGCATGCTCGCGGCGCCCATCCGTCCGCGGCGGAAGGTGTCCTGACCCAGCCGCACCGCCCGTTGCACCCGCTCCAGCACTTCCACGTTGCCGTCCGGCAGCACCTCGGCCACCACCATGCGGAGCGAATTGGCGCCGATATCGATCGCCGCCACCGTGCGGGCGTTCCGGGCCGGTTGCACAAGGGGATTGCTATTGGGCTCCATGGCCATCCATTCTAGCCTCGGGCGTATGCGAAACGCTAGTGGTCTGTCCATTTCGACATTACCGGTTGGGTGCCACTGCTGGCTTGCCCAGCAGTGCTGGAAACACGGTTGGACAAGCCAACCGTGGCACCCGCAAACTCAAGTTGGACAGACCATTAGTGCTCCGTGAATCTCCGACGCTGCTATCCAGGATTCCCTTGTAGCTCAACAGCGAGCAGCCTGCTATGGTTGGAAAAGCCGTGCCCAGGGAATCCCTGAACGGTTACGTTTCGCCAACTGTCCAGCACAGCAAGGCTACGCATGATGAAGAGGGTATGCGGTTCTCCGCTGTCTGGAAAAGGCATGAAATACCGGCACTTTTTGCAAAAAATCACGCGCGGCCCCCGCGCGGGCACAACTGTTCTCGGCCGCAAAATATGTTCGTGATCTTTTCATCCCCACGGCCGTATTATTCCAGAGCGAAGCAATGCAGAACAAGCGAATCCAGGTGCTGGGGCCGGGCTGTCCAAAATGCTCGCAGTTGCAGGAGAATGCGGAAATGGCTGTTCGGCAGTTGGGCATCAAGGCCACGGTCGAGCGGATCACGGATATGGAAACGATCATCGAGTTGGGCGCCCTGTTGACTCCGGCTTTGGTGATCGACGGCCGGGTTCGGGCCGTGGGGCTCGTCTCCAGCGAAGAGATCAAGCGATTACTTGCAAAGTAGCAGGCACACGCCGTGTGCCGTAACTGGCGGACGGCACACGGAGTGTGGGCTGCTACTAAAGACTACGTTCGTTTCCGAGATGATGATTCTGAGAAGGAGGGCATGATGGCCAGGCTCATTCCGGCGAATCGTATCGCGACACTTGCGCTGGGCGTTCTAGCAGGCATCGGCGGGTTTGCCCCTTCGGCGCCGGGCCAGGATTGGGCCCGTGAGTTGTTCGCCGCGACCAGCCACGATTTCGGCTCTGTCGCCCGCGCGGCGAAGGCGGAATACTCGTTCGTCATTAGCAACCGTTTCAAGGCCGATATCCACGTTGCCAGTGCGCAGAGCAGTTGCGGGTGTACGACCCCCATGATTGCCAAGCAGTGGTTGAAACCGTACGAAACGGGGGCCATTGTGGCCCACCTCAACAGCGGCAGCTATCTCGGACGCCGCCACGCCACGGTGACGGTCACGATCGATCAGCCGGCCTACGCCCAGGTCCAGTTGCAGGTCAGCGCTTATGTCCATGACGACGTGCTGATGGAGCCCTCCAGCGTCGAGTTGGGCAGCGTCGATCATGGCTCCGCTGGGGACGGCAAAGTGTTGATCTACCGGGCGGACCGGCCCGATTGGACGATCTTCGACGTGCGCAGCGACAACCCCTATCTGTCGTCGAAAGTAACGCAACTGGGGCGTCAAAATGGGCAGGTTTGGTACGAATTGCGGGTCCACTTGAACCAGGCTGTCCCGGTGGGATACATCAACGAGCACGTGATCCTCGTAACCAACGACCCCGCGGCCTCGCAACTTCCGGTGCTGGTCGAGGGGCAGGTCGTGCCCGAAATCTCCGTCAGTCCCAACTCGCTCTTCCTGGGCGACTTGCAACCGGGACAGAAGGTGACGCGGCAATTGGTGGTCCGCGGCAAGCGGCCGTTCCGCATCCTGGGGATCACCGCCGATCCGGCGTCGTTCGAGTTGCCGCAATTCAAGAAAGACGCGGAGGCCCGGCCGGTACACCTGGTGCCGGTGACGTTCATTGCCGGAGCGGAATGGGGCAAGGTGGTCAAGACGCTGCACATCCAGACCGATCTGGACCCGCTCGGCGCCGAGGCCGCCGCGTACGCCGTGGTGGAGCCGAGTTCCGTGCCCATTACGGCCGAGAACCCCTCGCGCACGCGGCAGCAATGAGCGCTTGCAATTGCGCCAAGAATTTCAGATTTGAGATTTCAGATCTGAGATTTCAGATTTGAGATTTCAGATTTGAGATCTGAGATTTGAGATCCGTGACCGCTATTTCAGCCGTTGCAATAGCGCGTCCAGCGGCACGAAACCGAAGCGGGTGACGTGGTCGGACGTGGAGAACGGAACGTAGAGCGTGCCGTTGTGCAACATCGCGCCGCAGCTATAGACCACGTTGGGCACATAGCCGTCGCGCTCCTCTTCCGCGGCCACGATCAGCGGTTCTTGCAGGTGCCCGATCACCTTCGACGGATCGTCCAGGTCCAGGAGCATGGCCCCCATGCAATAGGTGCGCATGGGGCCGACGCCGTGCGTCAACAGCAGCCAGCCGTGCGGCGTTTCCAGGGGTGAGCCGCAGTTGCCGATTTGCACGAACTCCCAGGGCAGCCGCGGTGTTTGCAGCAGTTCGGCGCTCTCCCAGAACTGGACGATATCGGAATACATCAAGTACAGGTTCTCGCCGTCGATGCGCGAGCACATGACGTAATGTCCGTGGATGCGGCGGGGAAACAGGGCCATCCCCTTGTTCCGCGCCTGGGCGCCGTTGAGGGTATGAATGCCGATGTGGAGGAAATCACTCGTATCGAGGATCTGGGGCAGCGTGTGGTAGCCGTTGTAGGCGGTGTACGTGCCGTAATAAGTGGCCGAGCCGTCGTCCTCGACAAAGCGGACCAGCCGCAGATCCTCGATGCCGCGGCTTTCATTGCTGCTCAAGGGGAAGATGACCACCTCGCTGGGCTCGGCCCCGGGCGAGACTTCCAACTGGTAATTGGCGCGGGCCAGGGAGAGGATGTTCTGGCGGATCTCCTCGGAGCGGAGCTTTTCGGGCTCGGCCTGGTAGGCCGCCGCCACGGCATGTTCGAGCTGACGCATGGTGAAATGGTCCGCCAGCAGATCCATGACCAGCGCAACGCCCGTGGCGTCGGCCGTCATTTCCCGCAGTTTGCGACAGAACAGCGCTTTGTCGTACTGTTTATCGGGCGAGCAACGCACGCGCCTCGTATAGCGGCCCGGCGGAGCCACGTGGACGGCGTGATCGGCAGTGATCACGCCCGAACGAAAGACGATCGATGAGATGTGCCCTTCGCCGGTGGCGCGGAAGCTCATGATGAAACGCACCGCTCCCTCCTCGAGATGCTCCTGATCGCGATGCTTGACAATCGACGGATTGAACAGCGCCGCCGACTCGATCGAATACTCCATGGTGAAATAGGAGCCGATCAGCAGCCGCCGGTTGCGCGAGGCGTCCAACGGCTTTCCCAGCGCGGAAACCGTGGTCCAATAATGCTCCTCCAGAACCGCCTCGATGTTCTCGTGCCGGTTGCCGAAGCTTTTCAGCACTTGCGCCAGGGCCTCCTCGACCTCTTCCTCATCCAGCGCCAACACGCGATCGACGATGTGCTGAATGCGGATCTCGCCGCCCGGGTCGAAGTGCCGCGTGATCACGCGTCGGATGTTGCTCTGGAACTGCAACGGCAGACGCTCGATCTGCAAGATTCCGCGTTGGGGGCTATGCATGAGAGATGGGAGTTAGAAGTCAGAAGTCAGGAGTCAGAAGTTAGGAGTTAGAAGTGTTGGGGGTGTCCGTCATCATGTGGCGAGTCAGGGGATTTGCTGGGCCGGCGCGACTCCGGCCGGGAATTCCCCGACGCTTTCCGATCATCATTAGGGCGATACTGTATTATCCCCCTCCCTGGCAGGATAGTCAAGTGACGGTCGCCGGGGAATTGGGCAAGGGCAGCGGTAGCCCCCGTTCAATTGCCGGCAGTCTGTCACTAGAATGAACCAATGCACCTGGCCGATCTACTGCCCGAAGAGTTGCAAAACCTGGTCGATCCCCAGACCGACCTACCACGCATCGCCAAGGATCGGAGGCTGACGAGCCTCATTGAATCTGTGGTGAGGGAGGTTCCCACGCACCACGATCTACGGCAGGGAGACGCCCGCAACTTGCAAGCTGATAATGTTCACCTTGTCCTAACCTCTCCCCCCTATTGGACGTTGAAGGAATACCGAAAAAGCGAGGGACAACTAGGCTCCGTCGAAGATTACGAAGCCTTCCTTGGCGAGCTAGACAAAGTTTGGGAGCGATGCCACAAGGCCCTGGTGCCCGGCGGCCGGCTGATATGCGTGGTGGGCGATGTTTGCCTGTCAAGACGGAAGAACAGCGGCCGGCACATGGTTATGCCGCTTCACGCCTCCGTCCAGGAACACTGTCGGCGGATCGGCTACGACAATCTCGCACCGATCATTTGGCACAAGATCGCCAATGCGAAGTTTGAGGCCGAGGGCAACGGGTCCAGCTTTTTGGGCAAGCCCTACGAACCGAACGCCGTAATCAAGAACGACATCGAGTTCATCCTGATGCAACGAAAGCCTGGAGGGTACCGTGCGCCGTCCGTGACCAGCCGCATCCTGAGTGTGATCCCCGAAGACTCACACCGCGAGTGGTTTCAACAAATATGGACTGGCTTGCCCGGCGCCTCAACGAAAAATCACCCAGCGCCGTTCCCGGTCGAACTAGCTGAACGGCTGGTCCGCATGTTCAGCTTTGTAGGAGACACCGTGCTCGACCCCTTTATGGGCACGGGCACGACCAACATCGCAGCGAGCAGGTGGGGGAGGAACAGCGTCGGGGTGGAAGTCGATCCCCACTACTTCGAGCAAGCCCGAAAGCGGCTGGAAGACTCGCGAGGGCTGTTCGGGGCGCGCCACCCCCCCGTCTCTTGCAATTTTTCCAGAAGCGGTGATAGTAAGGGGTAGGGCGTCAAGCCCTTTCCCCGGGCCCGGGCAAGATAGCGGGAACCACTGGCGGGGGACTGTCCCAATTTTCGTGGCGGCCACGACACAATCATGGAAACAAGTGCATTCGCCGCGAAAATGGGACTGTCCCCTTCGGTCGCTTGAGGAGGTCTCTCTGATGACAAGCAAATCATGGTGTGGCGGCGGGCTGTATCCAGTCGTCTTCGGGCTATGGGCGGCCCTCTTCGCAGCGGCGGTCGGCCCGGTTCAGGCGGCACCGCAAGACGCGCAGATCCAGGCCCGGATCGATGCGGGCGAGTTCGCCCCGGCCATCGCGATGGCGCGTCAGGCGGGCGATCCGCGCCAGCAGGATGCCTGGCTCGCGCAGATTGCCGAGGCGCAGACGCGGGCCGGCGCGGCCAACGCCGCCCTGGCCTCGGCGGCCCAGATTGGCGACGACCGCGCGCGGGCCCAAGCGCTCGCCCGCACCGCCGCCACGCCGATCGGGGCCCCCGGCGGCGGCAACGAGGCCGACTTCCAACCCCTCATGGACCTGATCACCTCGACGATCCAGCCCACCACCTGGGACACCGTCGGCGGTCCCGGCTCGCTCGCCGAGTTCCCTACCGGCGTTTGGGTCGATCCCCAGGGCGTCTTGCAGCCATTGATGAAAGAGGAGTCGGGCCGCGACCTGGCGGCGCTGCGTGCCGGCAGCCGGCCCAAGCAGGGCCAGTGGCGGGACGACGCCGAGCAGGCCGCCTCGCCGCGACACTCCGCGCCCCTGCGGCGGATCTCGCTTCCCCGGCTGGAAAAACAGATCCAACTGCTCTTGGCTTCCGGACGGCAGCCGACCGAGGAGATGCAAGTCCTGGCCGGC
>JBEKZQ010000349.1:0-6722 GCA_049509675.1 Thermoguttaceae bacterium
TTCTAAAGGCCAATGGTGTGGCATAATGGTCGCCTCCTTGCTTCCCTTGCCGAAAGCGATCAAATTACCAAAACTCTCAACCTACGGAAACCCCAGTCTTAGCCCGAAAGCGGATCGTTGATAATTAAAAGGAGTTGACGGTAGCGCAGTCCTTCGTGCAATTCAATTCCAATTCAATTCCGCAATTCCAATTCCCAATCCAATTCCAATTCCGGCAATCCTTCGAATTCCGGAATTCCAGGAATATGTCGAAGCCTACCCCACCGCGCCACCTCTGGACTCTACCCGGAATTCAGTTCTGCGGCGCAACGCGACGATGCTCAGTGCTGAGAGCACTCCCACAAGAAGAAGACTTATGCTTGCGGGCTCGGGGGTCAGGGCATAGCCAGTTTCGTAGCCCCCCGCTATCGCCGTGAAACTGGTGCCCGTTGGGGCACGCGACACCTCGCCCTCGTTATCCCGGCCCCAAGCGGCGATCGACCCGTCAGGCCTAATCGCGTACCCATTGGCTTGGCCTCCAACGACCGCGGTGAAGCCGACGCCGGTCGGGACACCCGACACCTCTCCAGCGAAATCACCACCCCAAGCCGCAATCGACCCATCAGGCCGCAGGGCGTACCCGGTGTACCTCGCCGCTTCGATCGCCGTGAAACCGGTGCCCGCCGGGGCGCTTGACACCTCTCCAAAAGAATTGTCGCCCCAGGCCGCGATTGACCCGTCAGCCCGCAGCGCAAACCCACCGTACATCCAGCCCGTGATTGCCTTGAAGCCGGTGCCTGCCGGGACGCCCGAAACCGACCCGTGGCCGTTCCAGCCCCATGCCGCAATCGAACCATCGGCCCGTAGCGCGTACCCGGTAGCGTCGTCCGCTGCGATCGCCGTGAAACCGGTGCCGTTGGGGACCCCCGACACTTCGCCGTCATTGTTGTCGCCCCAGGCCGCGATCGACCCATCAGCCCGCAGGGCATAGTCGGTGTAGCCGGCTGCTGTGATCGCCGTGAAACCGGTGCCCGCCGGGGCGCTTGACACCTCTCCATAAGAATTGTCGCCCCAGGCCGCGATCGATCCGTCTGCCCTGAGCGCGAACGCAGAAAGCCAGCCTGCTGCAATTGCTCGGAAACCGCTGCCCGTTGGGGCACGCGACACCTCGCCCTCGTTATCCCGGCCCCAAGCCAAGATCTGGCTGGCGTCCACGCGTCCCGAGAACGCCAAAACACAAGACAGTGCCAACAGGCAGATCAAGTGAAAACGAATCACTCTCCGCTCCTTTCCGTTAAAGTGATAGGAGATTTGACTTCTCTCCACGGACTTGATTGTAATCGAGGAGAATTGGTGAATCAAGGCGGTTGGAGGTGGTTGGGGGTGGAACTGGCCGCGGCGCACCGCCCACGCCCCCGACCAGCCATCGGTAAAGATCAGAATGTGGCCATGAACGTGTCCATGTCCACGAACGTGAGTTCTCGCGGCTCGTCGGAAGCGCCCGCCTGACTCTCCGAATCGCGGTGCGGGTCGTGGACCCGACCGTCCGCAGTCGGCGGTGCCCGTGGCGTTGATGGCTGCCACAGGCCGCAGTGCCGCAAGATCTTCTCGATCACGTCGGCTTGCGGGGGCTCGATAACCGCAATCACATTCATCGCGCTCTCACAACGAGGACAAACAGGGACGTCCCAAGCTGTCAGACACGGTCTGTTGGGCGCGTCGGTCACCACCACCTCCGCAGCGAAGGTCCTTTCCAGCTTGCGTCGGTGTGCGCCACCTCCGCAGGCAAACAGTCGTCGGCCTGCGCGACTTCTGCGGCCCCAAGCTGGCATGGCACGTTGAAGACGCCGCAGTACATCAGGGCGGGGTGGCTCTTCCTGGCCCCCCACAGGTATCTGTGAGTTCGTTGTTGGAAATCTCAAGTTTCACGGCTTTCCAGCGTTTTGTTTGAGGAGACGGCGATCTCGGAGTGGGCTTGTCGGGAAATTTGCGGGAGGGTGGGTGGATCAGCGCAGCGTCACGAAACGAAGGATTTGTGGCACGGTGTTCAGTGTGGCATAATGGGGGTCTGGCGAGTTGGTCGGATGCCAAGAGCCACACGATTAGCCACCTGCTGCGAAAGAGAATACCCGAATGAACAACACCATCATCATCGCCTTTAATGTGTCTCTGCTGCTGGCCCCGCTGGCCGCGCTGCATGCCGCCGAAAACCGGGCCGCTGTCGCGCCGATTGGTCCGCCGCCCGGTTTGCGGAAACTTATCGACACGCCACTGCGCGACCCCTCGATCTGCCGTGGACCCGAGGGGACTTACTATCTGACCGGCACAAGCGAGCCGTTCTGGGGCTACAATAACGAGAATGGCATTCGTATCTGGAAGTCGAAAGACCTCGCGAAGTGGGAGCCACTTGGCACGGTGTGGCGCTACGGCTCCAGCCCCTGGCACGAGAAATACCTGAAGGCCAAGAAACCGCTCTGGGCGCCGGAAATCCATTACAACAAGGGCACGTTCTGGCTCACCTACAGCATGCCTGGCTGGGACGGCACGGGAAAGACGTCGGGCAGTGGCCTGCTGAAGAGCACGACCGGCAAGCCGGAAGGTCCCTACCAGGACGTGCAGCCTGCAGAGCGCCTGGGCGACGAAATTGACGCCTCGCTCTTTGAGGACGACGACGGCACGATGTATTTCCTCTGGCACAGTGGAAAAATCGCGCGGATGAAGTCCGACATGAGCGGGTTTGCCGAGCCGTATCACTGGTTGAGAACGACAGCCACGGACCCTGATCCGAAACATCACTCCGGCCTATGCGCCGGCATTTTCGGGAAAGGCTCGTTCGATCATGTCGGTTACGAAGGCATGTTCCTGCTCAAAGCGAACGGCCGCTATTACCTCTGCTGCTCCGAAATGTTCGACGGCCGCTACAGTTGCGCCGTCGCAACCTCGACCAACATCTACGGCCCCTACAGCGCCCGCTACGAAGCCATTCCGCACGGCGGCCACAACACTTTGTTTCAAGGTGCCAAAGGAAAATGGTGGTCCACCTATTTCGGGCCACCGTGGAACGAACGGGCTGCGATTCTTGCGGTCGAATTTGCAGAGGATGGCCAGCTCCGCCCCGCGAAATGATAATTCCTATTCGCTGACAAGAGTGGAATCGACCATGAGAACCAACACCGTCATCCTCACCGCCCTGCTGCTGGCGCCGCTGGCCCTGCTCCATGCCGCTGGCGTGCCGCAACCAGCGCGTCCCAAGCTCCAGTTCATCAATGGCAGTAGCGAAACCATCGACATTTTCTGGCTTAAGTCCGACACCGAACGGGTGCTGAACGGTTCCGTTCCCCCTGGAAAGGACACCATAATCACCACGACGCTCGGGCATCGCTTCGAGGTCGTGGGTTACGACGACAAGACGGCGGCCAAGGTGATCAGTGAGGTGCCCGTGCAGGGCTTTCGCTTCGACCCGCGAGGCCGAGATGGCGTGCCGTCATTCTATACGCAATCCGTCAGTGCCGGCGGTTTTCCCATCGTTGCCTCCGCCGGAGTGAACCCCTACGCGATCAAGGAGGCCGCTTTCATCGTGAATATGATGCTCGCCAAGCGGCCGGAGGTGCGAGAGGCGATGATCAAGAGCGGTGCAAGGCTCTGCATCATGGCCTGCAACGAATATACCACCGACCTGCCGGAGTTCGTCCGCCTGCGCGAGGAGAAGGTGCCGGGATTCGACGGCGTGTCGGGGAAGGACTACTGGGACGCGCGCGCCCGGGGCCTGGGTGGCAGTGAAACTGACCCCTTTTGCTCCGTCGGCGAGGAGAACCTGCTCGGTTACCCGGGCGACCCCTATGACAAGGAGTGTGTCCTCATCCACGAGTTTGCCCACAACATCCACCTCCGCGGTATGGTGAATGTTGACCCGACCTTCGACACGAGGCTCAAGGCCGCCTACGAGGCAGCGATGAGGGCCGGACTCTGGAAGGGCAAGTACGCATCAGTGAACCACTACGAATACTTTGCCGTTGGCGCGGCGGGGTGGTATGGGCACAACCGCTTCAACGACTTTGACCACAACCATGTGCATACTCGCGCGCAGTTGCTCGAATATGATCCCAGACTGGGCGCGATGTGCCGGGAGGTTTTCAGTGACGCCGAATGGAAATACACCAGGCCCGCAACACGCCTTAACGGTCACATGACCGGCTACGACCCGGCGCGGGCGCCGACGTTTGAGTGGCCGGAACGGTTGAAGCAGGCCAAGGCGATAATTCGCGCGACAGCGGAATCGCGGGACAAGGCAGCCAACGGTAACAGCCGGCGTTAACCGCTCCAGCGCCGAGCCAGCGTCCCATCAACTCATCCCTATTCCGAGACGTATCAGAATACCACGCATTTCTCGGACCTCGGCAGGCCGACTTTCCTGCGTCGGTCATCCCCTCTTCCGCGCGCTAGAGTTCGTCTCGTTGGCCGTTCAGCCGTCAGACTGGGGGAGTGGTCGGCGACGCGAGCCTGCCCGAGTTCCGCGGCCGGCGGCACCGCTGAGTGGCGCCATCCATACAATGAAGGCTGAACCCTTGCCGGCCTAATCCTGGCCGACTACCGAATTCCGCGCGGCTTCGATCAGGGCTCGAAGATTTTCATGCGGAGTATCTGGAGCGAGCGTGCAGCCGGAACTGACCACGAATCGTTCGTGCCCACATCGCCTGACGGTACGGATCAAGCCTTCCGTCTCGCTGCGCACCTCTTCGGGCGAACCTTGGGCCAACAGTCGGACCGGATCGAGGTTCCCCCAGATGGCGATCTCGGGCGGCACGATCTTACAGGTGGCCTCGATATCGACTTGCTGATCGAGTTCCAGTACGTCGGCGCCACAGGTCACCATGTCGGCCAGGATCGGCATTGCGTTGCCGCAAATGTGCAGCGAAAGGGGGATAGAGAGATGCGATTTCAGTGCCGCGATGACCCGCTTTTCAAACGGCAAGGCCACTTCGCGATAGAGTCTGGGGCCAATCAATCCCGCTGGCGAATCGCCGCCGCTGAGCATATCGGCCCCCACCTCCGCCAGGGCCCTGGCATAAGCGATCGTATATTCGCTGCATTTGGCCATCAGCGATTCGATCACCGGCGGATCGTCGATGAGTAGCGTCATCACCTGTTGAATTCCCATCAATGCGCATGCGACTGAAAAGGGATACTGGTCGAAACAGGCAACGATGAACGCTTCCTTACCGATCGCCGCCTCGATCCACCGCAATGCCTCCAGCATCAGCGGCCAGCGGCCCTGCGTCTTGGGATTGGGCGGGCCGATGCGCTCGATGTCGGCCATCGAGCGTACACACAATTCGCCCGTGCCGGCCAGCGGTTGCTCCGGCCCGGGAAACGACACCGCAGCACCCATGGCCTCGGCTGTCACCCAGGTATCGGCCGACAACCACACGGCATCCGGGCGGAACTGCTCGTAATAGCGAATGACGGAATCGGCCAGCGACCGCGGGTTCAGGGTGTAGTCCCGCATAGAAATGCCCGCCAGCCGCGCACACGCATGTACGGCCAGCGGTCCCACGACGGCCCGAGACCCGCTTTGTCCGGCCAACGTCCTGGAGACGAGTTCTCTGGAATTCGACGAGCGATTCCGGGCCCGGATGTCGGGCCTGTCGATGCGGATGGGGACTAAGTTTTCCGGCTGCACGATGATCCTCGGTTCACACATACTCCGCAGGGAATTTCCAGGGGGCGCGGTACTCGGGCAGCGCTAGCCGGGCGGCTTCCTCGTCGCCCACGATCTTCTCGGCCAGCGGGTCGAAGCGAATCGCCCGGCCGAGCTTCAATGACAGGTTCGCCAGCACCAGCGGCACGTCCACTTTGCAGTGGTAGTCCGGACAGCAACTGGGCGACTTGCGGGTCTTAATCGCGTCGAGCCACTCGCGCTCGTGGCCAGGCGACGGCGGAATCGACACGGCCGGCGGCTTGAGGCCATCCATCCGCGGGCCCTCCGGTACGACCTTGCGCATGCCGTAATCGGCGTACATCGTACCGTTGACGCCGTGGAAGTACATGCCCAACCGCCGCTCGGGCTGGCCGCGGCCGAAATCGAAGGCGAAACTGTTGACCAACGACATCGACCATGTCATGGTGAAGTCGGGGTACTGCCAAACGACCTCCTGAGTGTCCGGCGCGTCTCCCGCGTCGTGGATCGTGTAGCGGCCGCCGGAGCTGAACGTGACCGTGGGGAAACCGAGATCGAGTGCCCACACCGGCAGGTCGATGATGTGTGGGGCCATGCCCGGTGTCCACCCTCCGCTGAACGACATGAACGAGCAGTTCGTATAAGCGTCGCTGACGATCAGTGGATTGTAGGGCCGCATGGGATAAGGCCCGACCCAGCGCTCCCAGTCGAGCCCGGCCGGCGGGGCACTGTTGGGCGGGTTGCCGATTCCTTGCGGGCCCTGGTTCATGACATTGAACGTCCGCGCGACGCTGATCTTGCCGAGGTTGCCGGAGCGGACCAACTCGACCACGCGGCGGTAGTTGTCCTCGGCGTGGATCTGCGTGCCAATCTGACAGATCCGCTGATGCTTGCGGACTGCGTTGCGAACGGCCAGGCTCTCGGCCAAGTGCAGCGTCATGGGCTTTTGCAGGTAAATGTCTTTGCCGGCCCGGCAGGCGTCGACGGCCATCAGGCAGTGCCAATGGGGCGGAGTGCCGATGATCACGCCGTCCAGGTCTTTGCGATCCAGCAGTTCACAATAGTC
>JBEKZQ010000035.1:0-20698 GCA_049509675.1 Thermoguttaceae bacterium
CCCGCCGGTTGCGGCGCTTTGACGAACTTGTTCAAATGTAGTGAAGACTTTGACCCAAAAATGAACGTAAGTCCTTTACTGACAACAAACCAACCCGCGCAACAGCGTAACTTGGGCTAGGCCGGGCGTCGTCAATGAGCCGGACGTTGCTGACCCCTCAACTACATAATTTGGATCGATGGACACCCACACGCTCCCATCGTAATTGCCCGCCGGGATAAGTTGGTTGAACTCGGCGGCCGTCATCGCGCTGCCGCCGGTGGCAGCCGTCCAAAAATCGAGGCCCGGTACGTCGGGCAGGCTTGCTTGCCAATCCGATACGCTGATATAGCGCGGATCGATGTAAGCGTGCAGGTTCAATTGTACGCGTTCGCCAGTGCCCTCCACTGGGATGTCGATGGGCTTCCAGGAGTCCTCCCAGTCAATGTAATCGTTCGCCGGTCCCGCACCCTGCACATTCCCAGGCACTCTAAGTTCCGGGCGGATGCTTACCTGGGGCCAAAGCGGCTTCACGAGCACGGCGTCCACGTACATGTACCCGCCATCGGCCGTGGGCGACCAGGGTGAGGTGTCGGGATCAAACGTGCCGACGACCACATCGATCCCCGTATGGAACTTGAACGTCTGGCCGCCGAGCCAGTACCAGTACGTGCGATTCAATGTAAACGCGCTGTCCGACGCCTGCAGCGTGCCCAGTGTCCCCTTCCACAACTCGTTATACGGCATCGGCGCACCGTCATAGACGGCGATCCAAGTGTCGGCCGTCCAGTGGCCCCCCTCGGGAGCCGCCAGCGTTGGGTTGAACGCCCAGTAAACCAGGGCCTGCGTTTCGGTGGATTGCGACCCCAAACGGTTGCCGGACGCGGTGCTGAAATCGAAGGCGTACAAGTCGGACTTCCAACTATCGTTGGAAGACGTATCCCCGTCAATCGGCTACGCTTCGCCTACCATATTGGGCGAAGAAATCCGCAAGGCAAGAATGGGTGCAGGTCTGACCCAAGAAGAACTGGCGTTCAAGGCCGGGGTGTCGCGCCAGTACGTCAGTCTGCTCGAACTGAACGAGAAATCCCCGACCGTGGACACGCTCATTCGGATTTGCAGGGCGATGGGCGCGTCGGCGGGCAAAATCGTTGCCCGAGCGGAAAAGGCACCCTAACTCCAATCGCCCCTCCGCGCTGCCCGCCCCTATTGCCCGCTGGGCGTCCCTATCGAATTGGAAAACGGTAACGAGCCCGAGGGAAGGTAGACACCTCCACCGTGGTGCGCGCAACCGGAGTTGCGGTTCAAAGCTGCCGACGCTGTGGGGCCCCTGGACTTGGCCGCAACAACGATCTTCGCAACACAACGATGGCCAAAGCGGTAAACTACCCCTCTTAACGTCAATTTCTTTTGACGAGCCGGAACGAAGCTACCTACCCCCTTTCGGCGGATCCGGCCGGGCGACGGTTCAATCCGCTGGGCAGCGGGGGGCCCCTGACGGTCACCTCGACCGCTTCTTGCCGTGTTGCTTCTTCTTTGGTTGTAATTCCATCCCCAGTTCCTCACACAGCTTGTCCACCGTGTCGATGCGGACGTTTGGGCGAGTGCCGTCCAGGAAGCGATTCAACGTGCCCCAATCCACTTCGGCATCCTTGGCAATTCGGTAGAGAGTAGCGTCCGTAGCCTTGATTGCGGCTCGAAGTTGACTGCTGATTGTCATGCTCGCGCTCCGTTCATGGTTATCTGGTACTCCCACTATATGGCACATACCAGATTCCGTCAAGTGCATCGCTTGACATATAGGACATATGCCCTATAATACGCAAGAACGGTGGCCAAAGAGCCGGAAAACAAGCCTCAAACAAAGGAAGAACAGCCATGCAACTCCACGAGCAGTACCGGCCGCGAAGCTGGTCCGATGTGATCGGACAGAAGAAAGTTGTTGCCAGAGTCGAGTCGCTTCGCAAGCGCGGCTTGGCCGGTCGCGCATTCTGGATCAGTGGCCAAAGTGGGACTGGCAAGACGACCATCGCGCGACTGATTGCCGCCGAAGTGGCCGACCCCATCAATGTCGAGGAGATCGACGCCGGGGACCTGACGGCCGACCGACTGCGCGAGATCGACCGGAGGCAATGGTCCCGGTGTCTGGGCCAGCGCAACGGCCGCGGCTTTGCGTCTACGGAACATGTTGCCAATAAGCAACTTACTACAAGAAGGGCAACGCTTCCCCAAACCGTTACTGCGCCGCCTTCTGGGATTGCTGGGCGTCATCCGCATTTTCATTTTGGGCCGGCGGAAACAGCCATGTTCGCACATGGTCCGTCACGCGACGTAGCCGATCATCATTCACCCGTTCACGGTACATGCTGGCCATATCCTCGCGAACATGGCCCATGATGGAATCGACGGCAACTTGGTCACTCCCGTCGCCGCCGATTGTCTCGAAGGTGTGGCGGAGGCAGTAGAACCCCAGGCCCGCCCGGTGCAGCCCCAATGCCTTCAGCACCTTAATGAACTCCTTGGCCACGGCATCGTCTTGGCGGAGTTTCGGCTGCTGATGCTCTCCAGGGGCAGCGCTCTTGCCGCTCTCGCCGCTGATTTCATCGTCGGCCATCTCTTCGCTCTCTTTGCTGACCTTCAACTCGCAGCATCGCCAGGGCCGCCTGAACTTTGTCAGGAACACGAGGGCGTCGTAAGCCTTATCATTGGGCTTGGGGCGTCTTGCCAGGGCCTCCTGGAGGGCCGCCGCAGTTTCCGGCCAGAGAGGGCATCGCCGGGGAACGCCGGTCTTTGGTCGCGGGTAGTCAACCCAACCGGTCTTCAGGTCCAGGGCTGTGATGGGCAGGCCCGCCACGTCGGCATTGCCAAAACCGCAGTTCAACCCCAGCAAGATCATCGCCTTTAGCGGCATCCCTGCTTTGTCCATAATCCGGCGCAGGTCGGCCGCCTCCAGCATGCGTGGCCCCTTCTTGGCCCGCTCCATCCGCAGGACCTTGCGGGTAGGTTTCTTGAACGCCGGCCCATACCTGACGGGCTGCTCGATCAAGCCGGCCTCGAAACCGAACTTGAACAGGGAGCGGACCCGCTGGATCTCGTTGCCCAGCCTGATCGGTCCCCACTTCTTGGCAATCTGCCGCCGCAGGGGCTCGAAGTCGTCGGCTGCCAAGTCCACCACGAGCCGATCCCATCCAAAGCTGTCCCCGACCCGCTCGCACATGGCGAACAACTCCGAGAACGTTCGGTGGGTGATCTCGCGGGTGTCAACGAGGTGTCTTTTGGACGCCAGGAACCGGTTGACCAAGTCGTGGATGGTGAGACCTTCGGCTTTGACGCGGGGCGTGCGCCCAGCCAGCAGGTCGTCCCTCTGGTCCAGCCAAGCCTGGAGCGCGGTTTCGCCGCGTGGGTCGTCTGACACCTTGCCGAAGTAATGGAACTTGCCCCGCACCTTCTTGGCCCACCGGCCCGTAGCGTGGGGAAAGAGCGGGAAATCCGGGCGTGGCTTGGCCGGCTTCTTGCTCGAATCGGGTTTTCTGGTAGGCTTAAGCATCTTGGCGCTTCCTTGGGAGTTAGTGGGGCTCGGGTGTCAAAACGGGTGTCAACCACATTACACTAAATCGTACTACAACCCCATGAAACGTCAATATCTTTCGAGAAAATAGACTGTTTCGCGCCTGTAGCTCAGGGGATAGAGCAACGGTTTCCTAAACCGTAGGTCGCAGGTTCGAATCCTGCCAGGCGTACCTTGGTTTCGCGAGGGCTGCTTTCCAGGCGGCCATCACCACCCATGCGCCAGGAGGTCGATGCGGTGATCGAGGAACCCATGGTGTTCATTGTCGTCGATGCGCCCGCCGCGCGGCGCAACCTGGTCGCCCGACTGAAGACCATGCGTCTGCCGGCGGCCGCGTGCCACTCGACCGAGGAACTGTTGGATCTTTACGATCCGGCCAAGCCGGGCTGTCTGCTGCTGGGAATCGCCCCACCGGAACATGATTTGAAGTTTTTGGAGCGGTTAAGCCGACAGGAGCCGCTGCTGCCGGTGATCGTGTTGGCCGTGAAGGCCGAGGTGCCGATCGCGGTTCGGGCCATGAAGCTGGGGGCCATGGATTTTCTGCAGGAGCCGTGCGCCGACGAGCAACTCGGCCTGGCCCTGCAAGCGGCCTTCGAGTGGCACATCACGCATCGCCAGCGAATCAACCGCATCGCCCAGATTCGCCGCCGCTTCGCCCGGCTCACCCCGCCGCAGCGCGACGTGCTGGAGTTGCTCTTGGTCGGAAAGTCGAATCGGGAAATTGCCGCCGAGCTCGACCGGAGCGTCCGTTGCATCGAGGACCGGCGATCGAAGCTCATGTCCACGGTGCGGGCCAAATCGCTGCCCGACCTGGTCCGCCTCGTATTGCACGCGGAGACGGAATGAACGACTCCCGAGCGCAAGAAAAGCAGCAGCGGACCACCGGAACCCTTGCGGGTCGGCTGTGGTCCGCTGCTGGAACAATCCTGGGCTCTGTCCGCCCCCGGCCTGGGGTATGGCCGGTGTTGCTTTCCAGTCGCTCCCGGTTAGAACTTCACGATCAGGTCCGTCGCCCACAGGAACTGGTCGTTTTTCTTGCCGTCGTCGAAGGGCCGCATTCCGACCGGCTCGTTGGTGGCGGAAATGTCCCAACGGACTTCGCTCCGCACCACGAGGTTCTTGTTCGGCTTGTAGTTCAGCCCCAGCGACAGGTCGTTGTAGTGGCCGCCCAGGAACGGGCCGGCAAAGGTATCCGGTCCCGTTGGGCCCACGATCGCGACCACGGCCGCGTCATCGTCGAGGAAGAACTCATGGCGAATGCCGAACTTCCAGCAATCGTTGATGTCGTAGAAGAAGTAGTTGGCGAATCCCAGCCAATCGGTGTGCGCGCCGTTGTGGCCGAAGGTGTTGGTCTCGTAGGCATAGTTGTTCTCGAAAGCGTAGTTCCACTTCTCGCCGATCTTCTGCGTGAGCACGAGGCAGTTATGGAAACGCGTGCTATCGATTTGCTCCGGCTGCGTGTTGCCGATGAAGGTCTCGTTTGCTATGGTCGTCTTGCCGTCCTCGCTGTTCCAGTTGGCGCCGAAGAAATAGTTGATCTTGCCGTTCGGGGCGATCCAATCGTTCCAGCCGGTGTCGATGCCGGCGTTGAAGGTCCACCGATCACTGAGCTTGTACATGGCCTGTCCACCGGAGAGGGTGGTCGGCTGGCCGTACAAGAAGCCGTAGGTGTGCGAGTAGAAGAAGTTCTCCACGGCCATCACGCTTTCTTCGCCGCAGGGGGCGAGGAAGTGCCCGCCGCGGAAGATCCAGTTGTTGACGGCCAAGTCGCCGTACAACTGCGGCATGACGAGCCCGTAGAACCGCTGGCCCAGGTTCCATTCGGAATCCAACTCATAGGCAGCGGGGAAGCGGCGGTCGGTGCCGTAGAGCAGATCCATGCGTCCGCCCCAGTCCATGCCGCAGCCGTTCTCGACCTTGGTCACCCGCTCGGTGATCAGGTACAGTTGGTTCATCTCGTATTCGTTGGAACGATCGTTGTAGCCCACGGGGCCATTGAAGCGGTTGGTCGGGCTATCGGCATTGAGCGTAACGCCCTGATCGATCCAGCCGCGGATGTCGACGTGCCAACAGTCCAACAGCGGACCCTTGAAGAGCTTGAAGGCCTCCGGACCTTCGTCCTTCTTCTCCTCGTCCTTTTTTTCCTCTTCCTTCTTCTCCTCCGGCTTGGCTTCCGCGGCGGCGGTGCCGCCCGAAACGGCGGGCTTCGCGGCCGGTTGGCCGGGCGCCGGCGGCGCTTGATCGCTCGGCGATGCGCTGGCGCCGATGTCGGCCTGCGGGGCGTAACTGATGTAGCCCTCGCGGGGAATGACGTCTTGCTGGCCGGAAACAGATTGACGCAAACCGTTGGCGTCCTGGGCGGGAGCTTTCCCGACCAATAGCACGCCGACGGCGATGACCAGGATTGCTAGGTGCGCGACTCTCATCCGTGATACTCCATACCAATGTGGGTTCAAGGTGACTGTCCACTGTTGGATCAGTCGGGCGGGAAACAAACGCGGCTGGTGCAACGGGCGATGCCGCAGGTCCCAACATGCTGAGTGCGGTTTGTAGCGACGCGAACCGCCCAGCTCGGGAGCAGTGCGTACCGCTAGCGGACCGTGCTCAATGAAACGGTGAATCGCAGACCGTTGCCGATCTTAACAATCTTGCTATCGGAAGACTGTTAGGAACGGATTCACCGTAAATCGGCATTGGCGCGAGGGAAACGAAGAATGGGGCCAACGGCCCGGTAAACCCTGACGCCTGCGGGACTTCTGCCATCGGGAAGGATGACAAATCTGTCGCTGGCTGTGCTCTGTAGCCCCTTTACCCGGATTATTCACAAATCGGCGTAGCACAGGCTTCCAGCCTGTGTCCAGGCAACACAGGCAAGATGCCTGTGCTACTCAATGTGTCTATGAATAATCCGGGTTTACAGCCCCAGGTCATCGAACAAGGCGTCGACGAACGGATCGGGCTCGAACAGGGCGATATCTTCGGTCTTCTCGCCCACGCCGATATATTTGACCGGCAGGCCCACCTGCTTGCGGATGGCGACGACCACGCCACCCTTGGCCGTGCCGTCCAGCTTCGCCAGCACAATGCCCGTGCAATGCACGGCGTCGGTAAAATGCCGTGCCTGGCTGATGCCGTTCTGCCCGGTGGTGGCGTCCAGGACCAAGAGCACTTCGTGCGGGGCGTCGGCAATCTGCTTGCCGAGCACGCGGCTGATCTTTGTCAACTGCTGCATCAGCGTCTGCTGAGTCTGCAAGCGTCCGGCGGTGTCCACGATGCACACGTCGGCTTGGCACTGGATGGCCTGGGCCAGGGTGCGATGGGCCACCGCGGCGGGATCGCTGCCCCGCGGTCCGGTGACGATCTCCACCCCCAGGCGCTGGGCCCAGATGCCCAACTGTTCGACGGCCGCAGCCCGGAACGTGTCGGCCGCCCCCATGATCACCCGTTTGCCGTCGGCCTTGAACATCGCCGCCAGCTTGGCAATCGAGGTGGTCTTGCCGGACCCGTTCACGCCGGCGACCATGATCACGGTGGGTCCGGCGGGGGCAAAACGGATCGGTTCCGGCGGCTGTGCCAGCAGGGCCTTCAACGACCCCTTGATATGCGTGAGGACCTCCTGCATTCCCACCACGCGGGCGCGGAAACTATTGCGGATCTCGTCGACCGTCTCCTGGGCCGCTTCCACGCCCATGTCGGTCTTGACCAGGGCTTCGAACAATTCCTCCAAGAACGCGTCGTCGACCAACCGGCCTTCCGCCTTGAACAGGTCGCGGATGTCGGTGTTCAGCAGTTGCGCGGTCTTCTTCAGACCTTGCTTAAACTTATCGAACAAGCCCATGAGGTTCCTCGTTAGGTCGGCCAGAGATCAAGTTGTGCTGCATCTCGTCTGCGTTTTCTAACGGCAGCCTGCGCATGGTTCTCCGGCCTCCCGAACCGGCCGTCGAACTCGTCTACGGACCCCAACTCGCCGGCGAGCCGCCGCAGGTCCAAACGTCGCAACAACTCGGCTGTGATCGGGCGCTTGCTGTCCCAGAAGACGAATGCTTGGTAGAAAGACTGTGCGGGAGCGGAGTTCAAGAGCCCTGCCAGGTAGTTGGCCTGTTCCCTTTCTTGACAAGGCAGGAAGTAGGATGTGTCGTCGAGAACGACGGGCCTGCAATCAAGGGGGCCGATGGTTACAAATGCCAACTTCTTGTAGAAGCCGCTGATGGCAACCTTCCACGGGGCAAAACTATAGTCGCCGATGCCGAAGATGGAAAACGCGGGACGGCCGCGATAGATTGAGCTGGCCCGCTGACGCAGGATGTCGGCATGGCAATTGAGGTAGGCCCATGTCCGCGGCGCTTCGTCCTTGATGCGATCCGTGGGCTCCCCCGGCGTTTTTTGGGTTACGAGCATGACGCGACGCCCAGCTCTATTGTCGCTTTTGGCCACGCCGGAGCCCTTGAGCATCGGGTAAAGGTAGGTGTCTTCAAGATCCACTACGTCGCCGAGGCCATTGCGGTACTTGTGACCTTCCCGCTGTAGTTCCATGATGCGCGCACAATCATGCTTGATTCCCGAGCGCCATTTCAGCGTTCCGTCGCCGCACAAGTGTTTCCACTGATGATAGGAAGCGATGTCCGCCAGGAGCACGCCGTCCTCGTAACCGATCATCTTATCGGTTGATGTTTCCCTCATTTGCCGATAAACCTTGGCTTCTCGGCTATGGGCGCCAGGTCGCAAATGAGCAACCAGGAGGACCGCGTCGACGGCTGCGCCAAAATGTAGCTCGGCATCGATGCCATAGATGGCCGGGTGTTCCAGTGCGAGGCCTTTCTTCCAGGCGTACTGCAGCGTTTTCCGTGCGGTGGTCGCCTTGCACAACATCGCCAGCGTTCCGCGCCGCCCATTCAGGGCCTCCAGGAGGTGGATCAGCATCCATTCGGAGATGTCGAAATTGGCCTTTCCGGTAATGGCGTCGAGGCCCGAGTGTCTCTGGAAATTTTCCTTTACGGGCAAGTTCCGGCTTCCCAGCGTGCCGAGATGAGCATTTGTCACCCAGGGCGGATTTCCCAGCACCAGGATCGGCTCAGGGAGTTCGCTTATCAGGCGTTCCCAATCCATGACAAAGAAGTCGCCGTGAACCAGGTCGGCCTTCTTGGCGTCGGGCCGCTGTAGGAGGAGGGCCCGTGCTTGCTCGATGTAGTCGGCGCTTATGTCGGCGCCGATTGCCCGTTGGATCTCTGGGAACTGTTCCAAACCAGCAAACAGGAGACTGCCGCGACCGCAGGTGGGTTCCAGCAAGGCAGCCGCTTTCAGGCCATGCTCAGCGAGAAGAGAACACACGGTGCGCGCCAGCGCCGGCGGCGTCTGGAAGTCGCCATACTCCGCCTTTTCATTCTTCCGTGTCATCATGACTCCCAACCGCAGAGCAAAAAACGGCTACCTCAACCTGAGAATCCCATCGACCTTGCCCGCCTCTTCGATCACCCGCGCGTACTGAAGCCGCCATTGCAGCGCGTTGGAGATGGTCAGGTAGCCCTGTTCGCAGGGATTCTTTAAGATCTCGTCGGCGATCTTCTTTGCTTCGACGTCATCGACTGGCAGGTTCCTGTCGTGCATGAGACCGATAAGGTCTTCCGCATTGGCCTCGGCTTCGAGATGCCGACGTATCAGCCTCGTCATCGTGTAGTCGGCCGTACGAAGCTTCTCGACAAAGACGGTGTGCAGGATGTTTAAGACCGCGGTGTTTGTCTTCGGGTCGTCCGTCTTTGCGTAGACGAAGACGAGCAGCGAATAACCGAGACCGAAGATCTTTTGTCGTGCGGACTTGAACGGGCACGACGACTGTGGTTGCGTGATGGCCGTAACCTTCATGTCAACCTGGAGACCAGGAAAGTCGACGCCGGCCGCCGAATTGCACGGTGCAAACGTGTACATGGCCTCCAGGTGCGCGCGAAACTTGTGCTCCAAGTATGTTCCGATGGCCTTGCCGTCCGTGACACCATACAGACTCGGCTCTGGGAACGTAGATTCGACCTGCGCGAACACAGCCGCCTCTTGGCACAACAACGGAATCGTCAATTCGCTCTTCGCCATCGGTGTCGCCCGGAGGGAAGGGAAGCTTGCGCCCTGCTCGCAGAAACCTTCTGGTCCTTCGCCAGTTGCTGCCGCAACTCGGCGCGGCCTGTGCCGCTCAATGCTGGCCGCAGCCGGGACAGCCCCCGCTCTTCGGCACGCTGGGGTTGTCGATCGTGAAACCACGGCCGGCCGGACCATCCTGGAAGTCGATCTTCGTGCCGTCCAGGTGCAAGGCCATTTTCTTGCGGGTTACCAAGGACACGCCGAATTGATGGTATTGGGCGTCCAACAGCGGATCGAAATCAGTCACGAAGCCCAGGGAATACTGCAAACCGGCGCAACCGCCGCCGTTAATGCCCATCCGCAGGACCGTCTCCGGGGCCACCTTCTGGGCCTCCATGTAACGCTTGATTTCTTCCGCAGCAACTTCGGTCAATGTAATTGCCATAAGCGACACGCTCTTTCTGACTGGAGTTCTGAAAAACGCCGATTCGAAGTCCCTTCGCACGGCCACAACTCTTCATGGTATCAGACCGGCAACCGCCGGGCAACGTGGGCCCCCTCTCCCCCTCCGGGATGGGGCCGGGGTGAGGGCTCTTCACCCTGCCATTGCGCGCAGCCGCTGGACCGATCGGCCGGCTCTTTCGATCACCCACTCCACCTCTTCCAGCGTATTGAAACGCCCGAGACCGAAGCGAACGCTTCCGCGAACCGTCTCGTCGGAAAGTCCCAGACTGCGAAGAACGTGGCTAGGTTCGGGACTCGCTGAAGTGCAGGCACTGCCGGAGCTGGCCGCCACGTCCTTCATCTCCAGCAGCAGCGCCTCGCCGTCGACGCCTGCGAAACTGACGTTCAGATTGCCCGGCAATCGCCACTCCGGCGGCGCCAGCGCGGGACCATTGAGCGAAACACCGGCGGCGGCAAGCCCCTGCCAAAGCCGGTCGCGCAGCATGCGCAAACGATCGGCCTCCGGGGCCATGTCCGCCGCGGACAGTTCCAGCGCCCGGGCGAGGCCCACGATGCCCGGCACGTTCAGGGTGCCGCTGCGCAATCCACCTTCCTGCCCGCCGCCATCCAGCAGCGGTTCCAGCCGCACGCGCGGAGCGCGACTGCGAACGTACAGGGCGCCGATTCCCTTCGGACCGTAGAGCTTGTGTGCGGAGAAGCTCATCAGGTCCACCGGGAGGCGTTGGACATCGACGGGAATCTTGCCCACGGCCTGCGTGGCATCGCTGTGCAGCAGAACGCCGCGATCGCGGCACAGGCGGCCGATCTCGGCCAGCGGCTGAATCACGCCGATCTCGTTGTTGGCCAGCATGACCGACACCAGGATCGTGTCGTCGCGGAGGACCTCGGCAAGTTGATCCACCACCAGCAACCCGGCCTGCTGCGAAGGCGCCTGGACGACGGGAAGCAACGTGACCTGGAACCCCCTGGCCCGCAACCTTTCCAATGGTTCCAGCACGGCCGGATGCTCGGTGACGACGCTCACGAGGTGTCGTCCCTTAGGGCTGAGCTTTTCGGCGACGCCACGGATTGCCAGGTTGTTGCTTTCCGTCGCTCCGCTGGTGAATACGATTTCCCTGGCGCGGGCACCGATCGCGGCGGCGATGTTCTCTCGGGCTGCATCCACCGCCGCTTTGGCCGCGTGGCCCAACACGTGCGTGTTGCTGCCCGCGTTGCCGAACACCTCGCTGAAGTAGGGCAACATCGCCGCCATCACCCGGGGATCGACGCGGGTGGTCGCATGATTGTCGAGGTAAATGGGAAGCTGGATCACGATTCGGCGAACAAGGCGCGCACACAGATTTGCGACCACGTTTCGAAGCCGTCCATGTCGGCCAGAATATGGGCCACCGGCCGGAAACCGCACTCGATCATATCCGGCTCGCGGGGCTGGACTTCCGGCCGCTGAAGCTGGAACACGTGGACCACGCCCAGATGCACGCGTCCCACCTCGGACTGGTCGTCGTTGATTAATCCTACGCAGCGGGCCACATAGGGGGAACCGATGCGGACTTCCTCTTCCAGTTCCCGCCGCATCCCTTGTTCATAGAGGCTTCCCTCGCCAGGGCCGACAGCGTCGGCGGCCGAAATATGCCCTCCCACGCCCACGCTCCTCTTCCGATGCAGGCGGTCTTCGCCCAGACCGGTTCCGCGCGTATATTGAAACACGGTGGCCTGCGGGCCTTGGCCATGCTGGAAGATGACGTAGGGAATCAGTTGCTTGAAGCCGGGGTCCTGCTCCACCTCCGGCCGCGGGCGGAAGGAAGTGTGTTGCGGGCTGAACAACTCGCCCAGGTAACGAGCCACGTCGCCCGAGAAGCCCTGGAAGTAGCCCAGCCGACGGAACAGCGCCGTCGGCACCACCAAGATCTGTTCCACCGAGTCGTTGCTCACTGTGCAATCCTTTCACGAAAACTACATCGCCCCAAAATCACAACTTGGCCGGTTGCATGTAGGACGGATTGCCAATCCGTCCATTTCTTGCCGGACGGATTGCCAATCCGTCCTACGATGATTGATCAGCTTCTTCGGTTACGGCTCGGGCCGGCCGATCGTTGGTCGAGGTGCTTTCCTGGATGAAATACAGCGGCCGCTGCTTGACCTGCTCGTAGATTCGGCCCACGTACTCGCCCAAAATCCCCACGCACACCAGGTTCATGGCCCCCAACGCCACCACGGCCAAGATGATGCTGGACCAGCCGGGCACCAGGGGCATTCCGAACAGGAGGTGGCTGACCGCGGTGTGGGCCAGATAGCCGATGATGATCGCGGAAAGGCAGATGGCCGCGAAGAACGACATTTTCAGGGGCAGCGTCGAGAACGACACCACGGCGTCGGTGGCGAACTTCAGCATTTTGCGGAAGGGATACTTGGTCTTGCCGGCCACGCGTTGTTTGCGGTGGTAGAAGACCTCGGTGGTGCGGAAACCGACCCAGCCCACCATGCCGCGGATGAAGCGGTGATGTTCGCGCATCTGGCCCAGCGCGCGCAGGGCGCGGCGACTGAGCAGGCGGAAGTCGCCGGTGTTCGCCTTGACGTGCCGCGCACCCAGCAATTGGATCAGGCGGTAGAAGACGGAAGCCGTCCACAACTTGAAGCGGGTTTCGCCGGCGCGCTCGATGCGGACCGCATGCACCAGGTCGTAGCCCTGCTTCCAGCGGTCCACCATTTCCAGGACGACCTCCGGCGGGTCTTGCAGGTCGGCGTCCATGCACACCACCGCATCGCCCCGGGCGACGTCGTAGCCGCAAGTCAGCGCGGCCTGATGTCCGAAGTTCCGCGACAGGACCAAACCGCGCACGCGGCGGTCGCGATCGGCACATGCCTGGATTTGGGCCCAGGTGTCATCCGTGCTGCCGTCGTCGACGAGAATCACCTCCACGGCGAACTCGCGGCCCAGATCGTCGGCCAGTGCGATCAGGGCCCGCTCGAGGTGCGGAAAGGCGTCGCTCTCGTTGTAACACGGGATGACCAGGGAGATCAGCGGTCGCAGGGAGGATTCGCCCATGAGCCGTTTTTCCATCAAGAGTACAAGCGAAATGCCGTTCGCGCCGCCAAAAAATCGGGACAGTTCTTTCAACCGGCAGCGGCTTGCCCCAGCCCAAGCCGCTCGCGACGGTACGTGCCGCTCAACACGCGCTCGACCCAGCGCCGATTCTGCAGGTACCACTGGACCGTGCGGCGCAGTCCGGAGTCGAAGTCGTGCTCAGGCGTCCAACCGAGCGCCGAGCGAATCTTCGTCGCGTCGATCGCGTACCGGCGGTCATGGCCCGGGCGGTCCTTGACGAATGTGATCAGCGAGGCGCAGGGGGAATGCGGCAAACCGGGCCGCAACTCGTCGACCAAACCGCAGATCCGTTGGACGACCGCCAGGTTCGCCTGTTCGCAATTGCCGCCGATATTGTAAGTCTCGCCCGGACAGCCTTGCGTCAGCACGCACCAGAGGGCCCGGCAATGGTCCTCCACGAAGAGCCAGTCGCGAACGTTCTGGCCGTCGCCGTAGACCGGCAGCGGCTTGCCTTCCACCGCGTTGAGGATCATCAGCGGCAAGAGTTTTTCCGGAAACTGGTACGGTCCGTAGTTGTTCGAGCAGTTCGTTACCAGGACCGGCAGGCCGTACGTGCGATGGTAGGCGCGGACGAAATGATCGGCCGACGCCTTGGAGGCGGAATAGGGGGAACTTGGGTCGTACGGGCTGGCCTCGCTGAACCGCCCGCTGGGACCCAGCGAGCCGTAGACCTCGTCGGTCGACACGTGCAGGAAGCGGAATCCCTTGCGCCGTTGGTCGGGCAATCGAGTCCAATAGCGCAAGGCGGCGTCGAGGAGGTAGAAAGTGCCCAGCACGTTGGTGAGGGCAAACTGGGCCGGATGATCGATCGACCGGTCGACGTGCGACTCGGCGGCAAAGTGAACGATGGCCTCCGGCTGGTGCCGGCTGATTACCTGCTCCACCGCGGCGGGGTCGGTAATGTCGGCCTGGACGAAAACGTGATCCGCATCCGCCCAGACCGGCTGCAAAGAATCCAGATTGCCGGCGTAGGTCAGCTTATCCAGATTGGCGATACGGGCCCGGCGCTCCGCCACGCACTGCCGCACGAAGCAACTGCCGATAAAACCGGCACCACCGGTCACGAGAATTGTTTGCATAGCATCCTATTGAGCCTCAGCAAAGCAGTGCAACGTGGGCCGGCATCCACCGAAGCTGGGGACCACTTGAAGGTGGACACCGACCGAAGGTTGCTCTCGGGAGGCCGGAAATCAGCGGATTTCGGCGGCGGACCACTACCATTGGCTGCGCAAAGCATCATCAGGAAATATAGGGCGCAGTCGGGTGTCCGTCCAGCCATCCCCATACGCACGAAGTTAAGGATTTGAGTATTGCAAATCGCGGATTCAATGTTCCCTCTCCCTCCGGGAGAGGGTTAGGGTGAGGGCTGTCGGACGGCAGGAACGCCTTGCCTTGCTTGTGCGACTTCCCCATGCCCTCACCCCCTGCCCATCTCCCAGAGGGAGAGGGGGGATCGGTCTTGGTTCGACTTGTTGGTTAACTGCGCGGCCCGCTCCAGCGAGATGTCGTCGATCGTCGCGAGGCGCGCGACCATGTTGAACGACTCTACTGGTCTGTCCGTTTCGACATTACCGGTTGGGTGCCACGACCAACCTCCGGTCGGTGCCCGGCTTGCCCAGCAGTGCTGGAAACACGGTTGGACAAGCCAACAGTGGCACCCGTAAACTCAAGTTGGACAGACCACTACCCTGCGATTAGCGTTGACAGCTAAGAAGGGTGAAGTTAGTGTAGAATGGGGTGGTACGAGGCGGCAGTTAAGGTGGGGACTGGTGGGAACCCTATGACAGAATGCGAACTCGCGGTGGTCATGCCCGTGTACAACGAGGAGGAATGCGTTGTTGCGGTGATTCGTTCTTGGCAGGGTGTCTTGCAGCGCCTTGCAGTCTGCTATCGAATCATGGTGTTGAACGACGGCTCGCGTGACCGCACGGGTGAGGAACTCCAGGTCTTTCAGGGGGATGAGACGATTGACGTCGTCCATAAGGCGAATTCAGGGCACGGGCCGACGATCCTGCTGGGGTATCGGCGGGCGGTAGAAATCGCCCCGTGGGTATTTCAGTGCGACAGTGACGACGAGATGAAAGCGGAGCACTTTCCCCGGCTGTGGACGGAGCGTCACAAGTACGACGCGTTGTTTGGGTCGCGCGCGGGACGCGTGCAATCGCTGGATCGCAAGATCCTCAGTTTCGGATCGCGCCTGGCCGTCCGTCTCATGTTTGGCGGTGGAGTGGCTGACGTGAATACGGCCTATCGACTGATGCGATCGGGTCCGCTGAGGCAAATTGTGGCGCAGATGCCTGACGGCGTCTTCGCACCGAATGTGATTATTTCCGGCGCTTTTTCGCGGGCGGGGCTCCGTTTGTCGAATATCCCCGTGCCTTTCGAGCCTCGTCAAAGCGGCCTAGTGTCTGTCCCTCAGGGCTGGAAACTCGCCAAGACGGCGTCGAAGTGCCTTTGGCAGACGTTGTGTTGCCGGCCCGTGATTCAAGTCGATCGTGACGCGCCCACGCGAGGCGCGGAGAACACAGTGGGGAGCGGCGACTAGTCGCCGCTAAACCGATGCGGTCTTCCGGTCTACTCGGTTGGCATCCGGACTTGGCAGTCTCCCCCGCTATGCCCCGCCTGAAGACGAGCGGGATTCCCCGTGAGGTTTCTGCATGATCGTCATCGTCGGTGCAGGTTTATCCGGCCTGTCCACGGCCATGTTTCTGAAACGAGAATACTGTCTTCTGGAGAAAGAGGCGTCTCCGGGAGGCCTTGCGCGGAGTATCCGTCAGGATGGGTTCACGTTTGACTACACCGGCCACTGGTTGCACGTTCGGCTGCCTTGGATAAACGACCTGCTGAACTGCATGCCGGGCATGTGGAAGCACCATCAGCGCGATGCCCGGATCTGGTCGCATGAACGTCTGATTCCCTATCCGTTTCAGATCAACTTGGGCAGTCTGCCTTACGATGTCGTCCTGGAATGCCTGATGGGGATGATCGAGGCCCGCGCCAAGCGCTGGTCCCGGCCGATCAGGACTTTCGAGGATTTCATCCTGCGAAGCATGGGTAAGGGGGTCGCCCGGCATTTTATGATTCCCTACAATTGCAAGATATGGAAACTGCATCCCCGCCGCATGACGACCGATTGGATGGGCCGTTTCGTGCCGCGTCCGGAAATCGAAAAAGCGTTGCGGAGCGCCCTGCGTCCTTCGGAGGTCCTTGCCACCGGTTACAACGCCGGCTTCCAGTATCCGGTGTCGGGGGGAATCAACATGCTGCCGAAGGAATTGGCCCGCCACGTGGGGAATCTGCGCTTGAATGTTGCCGTCGAGGAAGTTTCCCTGAAAAGACGGCAGGTTCGGCTCTCGGACGGGACTTGCCTCGACTTTTCCCATCTGGTGAGTTCCATGCCGCTGAAACAACTCGTCGATAGGACCGTCGACGCGCCGGCGCGGATCCGAGCCGCCGCAGAACGCCTGGCATGGACTTCGGTGATGTGTTTGCATCTGGGGGTGACCGACGTTCGCCAACCTCTGCATTGGGTCTATGTGCCCCAAAGCGAAATCCCCTTCTACCGAATCGGCTGTTATTCGAACGTCGATGCCGGTCTTGCTCCCGCGGGCGCCGGGGCGTTCTACGTCGAGTTCTCGTATCGCAAACGTGTTTCCGCCAGTGCGTTTCGGATTGATCCGGAGACGGTCGTGAAACATATGAAGCGGATCGGGTTGGTCGGTCCGCAGGCGCACCTTCTCACGGCCGTGTATACTCCGATCGAATACGCCTACGTTGCCTACAACGCCGATCGGAAAGCCGCCGTGCGCACCTTGCTGGACTTCTATCAAGCCCACGGCGTGTGCAGCATCGGCCGGTACGGGGCATGGGAGTACTCCTCAATGGAAGACGCCATGGAAATAGGCCGGCAGACTGCCGAGACGTTCAACAGAGAATGATTCTTGAAATCTGCCCGCGCCCACGCGGGCATTGCACGGAGAAACCACCATGTGCGCGATCCCTGACGCCCCGCGTTCCCCATTCACGGTTGCGAGTCTCGCTGTTTTCGCGGGCTGTTTTCTCTTCCTGTGCGCGACTTTCCGGGGTGAGGTGCGGGACTTTTACCCGACCGGCGACAATATAACCCTGGTGACGGAGTCCACTCCGTTGGCCAAGCCCGTCGAACCCGGCAAATGGTTCCGTTCAGGATGGTCCCATTATGCCGGCAGCTTTCCCGAGTACAGCGAGACGGCGTCGAATTTCCTCCGCCCCGTGGTGAACGCTTGCTACTACGGAAACTACCTGGCATGGGGAGAGGCATGGGGCCGGTACTTGTTTCTCAACTTTGCCGTGGTGGCTCTGGGAACCGCCCTGTGCTACCACATTGCTCGCGGCGTTTTCGGTTGTGGTCCGGTCGTCTCGCTTCTGGCGGCCGGGGTGGCGCTTTTCAATCCGGCGTTGCGCGATGCGTCGTCCTCGCCCATCGAAATCATCAACACGCTCAGTTCCCTCCTGGCCGTTTGCGCGTTCCTTTTCATCGTGCATCGCCGTGCGATGTTGGCCATACCGCTATTGGTCGTGGCATTGTTCGTCAAAGAAGCCGCGGCCTTCGCCCCGTTCGCCGCCGCCGTGAGCTTCCTCGTTCTGAGACGTCATGACGCCAATCGCCTGACCGCCAGGGACTATCTCATGGCAATCGCCTTGGTGGCGATTCCCATCGGGATCTGGCAAGCGGCACGATGGACGGCATTTCACGGTTCGCTGGACGTATATGTCACAAGACAAGCCGGAGTCAAGGGCCTGGCGCTGAACTGCATCACATGCGTGCTCCAGTACCCGTTGGGACTCCAGGACGCAACAGATCCGACGGAGGCCCTCCGCGGCATCCTGTATCGCAATTGGGGGCGAGTTGCCTTGCTGCCGATGCTCGCTCTGGTTGTCAATGGCATCGCTGCCCTCGCGATGCTCGCCGTGGCCGTACGATTGGCGTTTCGTCCCGCCTGGAGACGGCAAAACGAGTGGCTTCTCTGGTACGGACCGTGGCTCGCTCTCAGCCTTGCCATGCCGGTTGGTCTCGGCTTGCCTGTGAAGAATTGCTACGACTTCTACCTGCTCTTGACGCCCGTGACTGCGATGCTGGCCGTGACGGCATGGAAGAACCGTCGGCCGGGCACAATCGCTCTTGTCGCCGCGAGCGTGCTGGTCACGATCATCCCCACGGCGCAAACGTTCCTTGAGGAACAGACTGCCGGCAAGGCGTGCGCGCGTGAGGAAATGCGCCGCATGGCCGAGTCGTTGGTCGAGGCCTTGGTCCAGGCGGGGAAGTCCCATGAGCGAATCTATCTCGCCAATGACATTCCGGTTCGTCACGCGGGAAAGTCGATTGCCGCCTTTGCCCGCTGTGGAGCAGAGGTCGTTGTCTTGAACAACGTGGAATTACCGACCGGCGCGGCTGTTGAGCGCGAATCGCTTGGCGTGAAGATTTCCAAACTCGCGGAACACCGGTACTTGCTCGAGATGCAGGTCGCAGAGCCGGGCACATTCGTCCTTCCGGGCGTGTCGCGAGACGATCTGCACCTCACCGAGGGAAATGCCTCGGTAAGGAACCGGAACATCCGTTATGAGTTTGCGGCAGCGAAGCCGGGCCGCATCGGATTCTTGGGAACGCTGCACTGGCAGGCGGGAAACCTGCTTCGGGTGCTCCTGACCGACGACAAGGATTTCGCGATCGTCGACCTCGATGCCGTGACAAAGCAGTACCGGACAATCGAACTGCCTCGGTGAGACGGTCAGTACGTGTTCACCCATCGGACGCGCCGGTTCATCGGGAACAGCCCGCCCCAAGGGGTTGAACTATCGAGGCGCGATCACGTCCCGGGCTTGTGCCGCCGCAGTTCCTCCTTGGCCACTTTGCCGCTGCTGGTCTTGGGCAAACTGGCCAGGAACTCCACGTACTTGGGGACCTTGTAGTTGGCCAACCGACCGGTGCAATGCGCCTGCACGGCGTCGGCCGTCAACGCGCCGGGGCGGCTGGTCACCACGAAGGCTTTGACCGCCTCGCCCAGGATCTCGTCCGGCACGCCCAGGACGGCCGCCTCGACCACCGGCGGCAACTCGGCGATCACTTCCTCGACTTCCCTGGGGCTGACCCGATTGCCCATCGCCTTGATGAAATCGCGGCCACGCTCCACGATGAACAGGAAGCCGTCGGCATCGACGCGGGCCATGTCGCCCGTATGGAGTTTGCCGTCGCGGAAATAGCGCTGCGTTTCCTCCGGGTCGTTCCAGTAGCCGGGGCTGACATTGTCGCCGCAGGCGACGATTTCGCCCACTTCGTCCGAGCCGGGGCAGACCGGCGTGCCGTCCGGCCGCAGCACCTCCAGCCGCGTGCCGGGCAAACCCCGCCCGATCGACCCCAGCTTGTCGTGCAGGCGATCGGGCGGAAGGTAGCTGAGCCGGGCCGTGCCCTCCGTCTGGCCGTACATGATGAACAGCCGCACGGCCGGCAGTGCCCGACGCAACTCCTCGATCAGCGCGTTGGGCAACCTCCCGCCGGCCTGCTGCAGCCACCGCAGGGCGGGAAACGTCCGCCGGGCGAAGTTCGTCTTGCGCAGCAGGATCTGATAGGTCGAGGGCACGCCGGCCAGGCCCGTGCAATGCCGCTGGTCCATTTCGTCCAAGACTTTTTCCGGAAACAGGAAGCGATTGTTCAGCACCAGCGAGGCGCCGGCCAGCAGGTGCGTGTGCAGCAACGATGCGCCGTAACAATAAGAGAACGGCAAGACCACCATGACCCGGTCGGCCGGCGTCAGGGCCATGTACCGCAGGATCGCCTCGGTGTTCGCCGCGATGTTCCCATGCGTCACCATGACCCCTTTGGGCTCGGCCGTCGAGCCGGAGGTGGGCATGATGGCGGCCAGGCCGTGCGGGTCGACCGCCGCGGCGATGCTGTGCGGCGGCGGGCCGGCCGGGCCATGCTCCTCTTCGGTCAGCAGTTCCAGGCCCAACGGCTCGGCCCAGGGGCGGATCCGGCCCAGGAATCGCGCGGACACCGCGAGCCGGCGAATGCCCAGCGAGCGGACCATGTCCGCAAAGGCGGCCTGGCTGCAATCCAGCGGAAACGGCACGACGCACGATCCGGCCAGCATGGTGCCCAGATAGGCCGAGATGAAAAAGGGGCCATTCTCCGCCAGCAGCCCGATTCGGGCTCCCGGGCAGAGCCCGGCGGCGAGCAGTTGCGCGGCCCAGCCGCCGACTTGCCTGCGCAGCTCATCGTAGGTGAGCGCGTGCCGACCGCAGAAGACGGCCGCCGCGCCGGCCGCGCCGCGGCTGAGTAGAATCTCGGCAATGTTGTGACTCGGCGAGGGCATGGTCAGTGTGAAGTTTTCAGTGTTCAGTTTTCAGTAATCGCTCGGGTGCCACTCTACGCCGTTAACCCTTTTCCGAAACGCCGAACCACCATGTATTTAGGGCGTTTTGTGTCCCAAACCCCCGAGGTTGCCAGAATGGTTGTCGCTCAAATCGACGGTTGACTG
>JBEKZQ010000350.1:0-6721 GCA_049509675.1 Thermoguttaceae bacterium
GGCGGACGCGATCACGCTGTTGACCTCCGGCGACTTGCCGCTGGAGATCGAGCTGCCGCGACCGGACATGGTGGGAGTGGACCGCCTGCTGGACGCCCTGGCCGCCAATCACCTTCGGCCCCGCGGCCGGCCGGCGGTGGTGGTCGACGTGGGCACGGCCATCACGGTCGATCTCGTTTCGCCGCAGGGTGTTTTCCGGGGCGGCGCGATCTTGCCGGGGCTGGCCATGTCGGCGCGGGCCTTGTACGAGCTCACCGATCTGTTGCCGCGGATCGAGGCCGAGGACCTGTCGGAACCGCCGCCCCCGTTGGGCACGGCCACGAAGCCGGCCATGCGATCGGGGCTGTTCTGGGGCGCCGTGGGCGCGATCCGCGAGCTGATCGGTCAACTGGCCGATCCCCTGGAGCCGGCCGTCTTTCTCAGCGGCGGCGCGGGGCCGGCCGTGGCCCGGCTCTTGGGCCCGGCAGCCCGGCACGTACCCCATCTCACCCTGGCCGGCATTGCCCTGGCGGCCGGGGCGCTACAGAAAGGCAGTTAGTGAAAGTCGTTCATCTTACCGCCCGACGGCAATTGACAATCGCCGAGGTTCCACAACCCACGCTCCAGCGGCCCGACGCCGTTCTGCTGCGGATGGCCCGGGTGGGCATCTGCGGCTCCGACGTGCATTACTACAGGGACGGCCGCATCGGCGATCAGATCGTCGAGTACCCGAGCAGCGTGGGGCACGAGTGCGCGGGCACGGTGGTGGAAGTGGGAGCGGCGGTCAGCACGCTTGCCCCGGGCGACCGGGTGGCGATCGATCCGGCCATCGTCTGCGGCACGTGCGATCAATGCCGCGCGGGGCGATCGAACACCTGCCGCCGCTTGCAGTTCATGGGCTCGCCCGGCGAGGCGCCCGGGGCGCTGGCCCAGTACTGCACGGTGCCGGCGGCGAACTGTTTTGCGATCCCTCCGTCGATGTCTTGGGACGTGGCGGTGCTGGTCGAGCCGCTGTCGATCGGCTTGTACGCGGTGCGATTGTCTCAGGCCGAGCCCGGGGCACGCATCGCCATTTTCGGCGCCGGCCCGATCGGCTTGAGCGTGCTCCTCTCGGCCAAGGCCACCATGCCGTGTACGGTCTGGATGACCGATCTCTTGGACGAGCGGCTGGCCGTTGCCCGGCGGTGCGGCGCCGATGCGACGACGAATGCGCGGCAGGAGGGTTCTCTTGAGACGGAGACGATGGCCCGGCAGGAGCCGCAATGGTTCGACCGGGTGTTCGAGTGTTCGGGCGATGCGGCCTGCATCGATCAGGCGCAGCGGTTGCTCTCGCCCGGCGGGCGGCTGATGTTGGTGGGGATCCCGCCCCAGGAGCAGGTGCATTTCAATCCGCATCGGATGCGACGTGCCGAATTGACCTTCCAGAGCGTCCGCCGCCAGAAAGACAGCGTAGCGCCGATGATCCGGCTGTTGGATCAGGGGCTGATCGATCCCCGGCCGATGTTGACCCATTGCTATCCACTTTCGCAGGTCGGCGCGGCCTTCGAGCTGGTGGCCGGCTATCGCGACGGCGTGGTCAAAGCGGTGGTGGAAGTGGGGTCTTAGCGGTTCTCGGACCGGTAACGCACCTCCAACAGGTAGGGCATCTTGTTGTTGCTGCCGGTCAGGGTGAGAGACAGCTTGTTGTTGCCCGGTTTGAGTTTTGAGGCCAGGCCGGCGACGGTGATCGTTTCTTGCCGTCCGGCCTCGAACGGCTGCTCGGCCAGCAGCGTGTCGCCGCGTTTGACGACAACTTTGCCCTCGGCCAGCTTGTGGTGATTGGCGCCGAGGACGATGGCTCGCAGGGCCAGAACGGTCGCCCGGGACGAGCCGAAGCCGCCGCCCGGCCGGCGATTGCTCAACATCCACTCGACGGCTCGACCGGCGCGGTCCGCATAGCCGGAGTCTTTGAGCCAGGCCAGGGCGGCCAAGGCGGTGGTTTCCATGCTCCGAAGGCGGGAGGAGGCAGGCCGGCCAGCATCGGGACCATCGCCGACGTGGCCGTCGGCCGACTGGATTTCGGCCAGCTTTTCCAAGAGTTTTCGCCCTCGATCCTCGCGGTCGGCGGTCAATGCGGTGATTGCGGCCAGGGCGATCAGATAGGGATCCGCCGACTTGTCGGCCGACTGGATCACGGCGCTAGTTTCCGGGTCGAGACCCTTTCGGCGGGATTCGACCAGCGCCCAGGCATCGTAGGCGTTGATGATTTCCGGCGTCAGGCGTTCGGGCCCGTTGGCCGGCTCATGTTTGCCGGCCGGATCGTTTTGAAATCCACCTTTGCCGTCGCGCCGGTCGAAAACCCGTTGGCCGGCCGCCTCGAGCAGGGCCGGATCCAGATCCCAAACGCGGGCCACCGCCTGCAACGTCAACACGGTGCAGGCCGGCAGCGTCGGATCGCGCTCGTCGCCCTGAGGCTTGGCAACATACTCGCCCAGGGCGGCACAACCCTTCTGCAGCGACTCCTTGATCTGGCGGGTCGTGGTCGGATCGATGCCGGCGTGCTCTTGCACATATTCCAGGCTGAGCGCGTTGAGATAGACGGAGCTAAGCAACTGTCCGCCCTCCGCTGGCTGCCGCAAGGGCCCACCGCAGGCCTGTTGCAACTGGGCCAGGGTCGAGGGGAAGGCGTGCAAGGTCACCGTCAGCGAGCCGGGCGCGCTGTGCTCCGGCACGGCGACCAGCACCTGCTGCGGAGCATCGAGAAGACCGCTATAGGAATACGTCTTGTCAGGCGCCGGGGCTGCCGGAACATCGGGTGTCGGCTGCTGCGCACTGGGCGCAGTTCTTGGGGAGCGTTGAGCGGGCAAATCCAGCGCGGTCGAGCCGAGGCGGCCATCCTCGTGGGCATCGACTCGAACCCGGTACATTGCCTCCGCGTCGGGCAACTCGAAGTGCATCACGGCGCGACCGTCCGGACCGGCGATCAACAGCGGCTGCCAGAGAACCGTTTCCGGGGCCTCGGCGGTCTTCTTTGCAGGCCGTCGCACGTCGCCGGGCGCGGCCGGGCTGGGCGCGGCCGCTGTTTTCCGCTCCGCGCCTGGGGGCGACTGGTCGGCCGATGGCGACGGTGCGACCAACGGCGCGGTGAACGGCGCGAACGGCACCGCCACGGAATCGACCACGTGCCACCGCGCCGGGTCCATCACGAGATAGCCCACGACCACGCAGCAGGCGGCCGCCAGGAGGGCCGGCAGCCACAAACGTATGCCCCAAGCCACGCCCAGCAATTCCAGCATGACCACGGCCAGCAACAGCCCCAAGCCGCCGAAGAAGCTCACCGTGATCACGATGTTCAGGGCCCAGGTGCGCGTCTGGCGATAGTTGGCCAGGCGGTCTTCGTACCGCGTGCGCAGATCGTTGAGATTGTCGAACATCACCGGCGGCGGACCCAGCCGGCTGACTGCCGCCGGCCATGCGGCTTGCGGCTCCTTGGGCTTGGCAGGGGACCCGCCCTGGGTGGCCAACAACAAGTCCAGCGCCACCGCGGCGTCCTTGTCATCGGACAGACAGAAATCCGCACCGGGGAACTCGGCGGACCGATCGAGTTGATCGCCCAACAGCAGTTGCGTGCTCAGCGACGGCGCAACGAGGCCGTGCGCGGCATCCGCGTTGGGGCAGTCCTTCACGACCGCCACGCCGAGTACGGCAGGCACCGGTTCGGCCTTTTCATTGACGACCAGGAGCGAAAGGTCGATTTTGCCGCCGCGGCCGCGCGGGCTGTCTTGCTTGCCGGCCTGAACGGTCAGCCGGCGCGTGGGACGCCGATATACCAATCGTTCGCCTACCAGGCGCGGCGGACTGGCGCCGTAGTCGTACACCGCCAGTCGGAGGACGCCGCCGGCCCGTTCATCCAGCGGCATGCTCACCGGGTTGGCGCCGCTAGCGCTGGTCTTGGTCACCAGCGTCAGTTGGCCCACCGGCATGCCGCGGCACCAGGCGACGACGACCAGGGGAAGATTGGCCTTGGCGGCCCGAATGTTGAACTCCAGAGGCGCGGCGGCGCTCGACACGCCCGCGCCCGCGTTCAGAACAATGCTCCGCTCGGCGGAAACCGGCGGCAGTTCCGGGTTCTCGACGCCGAGTTTCGGCTCGGCCACCTGCAAGCGATAGGTTTCGCCGGCATGCGGAATCAGCGTGAAGCTTCCCATCCCCTGCCAGGTCGATTCCACGGCGGCCGTGTTCGCGCCGCGGCCGTCGACGATCATTCCCTTGATGGAAACCGGTTTCCCCAGCGGGTCGCGGGCGGCGAAGTAGACGCGGTTCTCCAGCCCTTCGACCAACTCGCCGCCTTCGGGATAGAAGCCGACCGCGAGCTTGCCGAGGCTGCGGGGGATGCGCTCGATCCACGATTCGTGCAGGCCCGCTTCGTCGGCCGTCATCGCCAGTTGTGCTTCGCCCAGTTCCATGTTCCTGGGCAGGCGAAACTCGATCCGCAGGCGGCCGGCCGCGTCGGTCTGCACTTCCTTTTGGAAAACCGTCTGGCCGTCGATCGTGGCGCTGGCGTGCAAGGAGAGCCCTGCGGCGGCGGGGCCGTCGGCCTTGTGGACCGCGAGGTCGGCCACCACCGTGTCGCCCGGGGCGTAACCGGCGCGGAGGAACTCGAAGTTTGTTCTCAGGACCGACTGCGGCGCGCGGCGCACGGTAAAGGGCTGCGCGTGGTCGGGAAAGACGCCGTCCGGGCTATGGACCACGAGGGCATAGCGGCCGCCGGCCGCGTCGGCCGCCAGTGCAAAGGTCCCCTGGCCTACGCCCCGCTCGGTCGCGACCTCGTGCCGCGAGCCGGGCACGACGGCGCCGGACGGATCGACAACGTGGAACCGCAGCGGCACGGGGCCATCGGCGGCGAGGCTCGCGCGGGACACAGTGAGCGAACGATAAGAGACGCTTTCGCCCGCCCCATAGCAGGGGCGATCCGTCGCGACCCGGGTCACGTACCGGACCGGTTCAACCGCGAGCGTCGCCTGGACTTCCTCGCGTTTCTGCCCGCGCGTGGCCACGACCTTCAACTGCACCTGCGGCGGCAGGGCCATGTCGGCGGGCACGGCCGCTTGCAGGGCGCCGCTCTCGTCGGTGGATTCCTTCTGCTCCAACGGCCGCTTTCCATCGGGCGTGTAGAGGGCCAGTTCGATCTGGGCCGGCAACGGCCCGCCCACCACGTCGCTGGTCGTCACCTGGTACACCGCCACGGCCCCGGCCTGCAACCGGGCCGGGCCGGTGACCCGCAACCGCAACTGCTCGGCCGCGATCGCGTCGAGATCCTTGCGCTGAATGAAAAAGGAACCCAGCGACGTCAGGATCAAGGTTGCCGCGGCCAGGAGGACGGTCCAGGTGGCGGCCCGGGCCAGCAGCCTCGGCCCGCTGTGCGGCTTCAGCGGAACTTGCGACGGCGAAGAGGACGGCGTACTCATGGACGCGGCGACTCCGTGGGGAAAGACCCTTGGGGCGGCAGACGTGCTACTGCCTGAAAACTACCGGAACGGCCTCGGGCAGGCAAGGGGAGGCAGGAGCATAAGTCGATCAATCATCGTAGGACAGATTGCCAATCCGTCCCGCAGAACACGGACGGATTGGCAATCCGTCCTACGGGCAACTTGCCAAGTTGGAGAACTACAAAATCTGACGCAAGGGCACCCAGAGGGTACCCGGGTCCGTGTTTTCGGTCACAAGTGCGGCCAAATGGCAATGCCTATCAGCCGAAAAATGGACCACAAGCCCGACTTTGCTGTGGTCCTGGCCGACCTGTCCGGGGGGCGGCGGTCCCGGTTGCTCCTGCGCGCCCAGAAAAGCTGTTGACACTTTCCGGGCGGGACGATATATTTCGTTATATGGCGAAATGTAAAGGAGTTGAACGTGCGCGACCTCATGGCGGTTACCAAGGCCCTGGCCGACGAGAGCCGGGTCCGAATCCTCTTGGCCCTGAAGCCCGGAGAACTGTGCGTGTGCCAGATCGTCGAACTGCTGCAACTGGCCCCCTCGACGGTCTCCAAGCACGTGTCGATCCTCAAGCAAGCCCGCTTGCTCGAAAGCCGCAAGGAGGGGCGATGGATGTTCTATCGCCTTGCCGACGGGGATGGCCCTGCCGCAGCCAAGGAAATCTCCGCGCTCGTGTTCCGCTTGACCGCCGCCGATGCGCGACGCCGCGAAGATGGCAAGCGGCTGAAGCAGATCCTCAAAATGGACCGCGACGAACTATGCAAGAAACAGAGCCAATGCCGCTGCTGAAGGTTCTTTTTCTCTGCACCGGGAACTCCTGCCGCAGCCAGATGGCGGAAGGCTGGGCACGCGCGCTGCGGAGCGAGTCCATTGAGCCATACTCGGCCGGGATCGAGACCCACGGTTTGAACCCGGCTGCCGTCCAGGTCATGGCCGAGGCGGGCGTGGACATCTCCGCGCAGCGATGCAAGCATGTAAACGACCTCCGGGGCATTCCCTTTGACTATGTAATCACCGTCTGCGACAACGCCCACGAGTCTTGTCCTCTGTTCCCCGGCAAGACAGCGGTTGTGCATGTGGGTTTTGACGACCCGCCTCGCTTGGCTGCCAACGCGAAGACCGAGGAAGAGCGGCTGGCGGCGTATCGCCGGGTGCGGGATGAGATCAAGGAGTTCATTCTGGGGCTGCCGCAGGCGTTGCCGTCTGCGGAAGGAGTAGCAGACTCATGAGCAGGAGCAGGAGCAGCGACAAACGCCTTTCCTTCCTCGAC
>JBEKZQ010000351.1:0-6699 GCA_049509675.1 Thermoguttaceae bacterium
GTGGCCGGGCTGCTGGCGTGGCTATGGCGGGGGCCGGACCGGCGGCTGCGCGGACTTGCTCTCGGGATCGGCGCCGTTTCGGTCGCGTGCGTGGGCTTTTACCTGGCCCGGCCGCTGGTCGATCGCAATTACGGCGGCAACGCCAGCGGATTCCGCTGGGTCTTCTGGCTCGCGCCGCTGTGGTTGGTGGCGATGTTGCCCGCGCTGGATTGGATGGCCCGGCGACGTTGGGCCCGCGGCGTCGCCTTGGCCTTGTTGTTGGTTTCCGTGCTATCGGCCAGTTATCCGCTATGGAATCCCTGGAGCCCGCCCTGGCTCATGGACTTCATGGTGTACCTGGGATTGCGGCCGTAGGGGCGTTCAAGAGGACAGGTCCATGTTTTCGGTCAAGGATTGGGTGGCCAGCACAACGTCATTTGGCCGAAAAATGGACCAGTCCCCGGCTGGGCCGAACTCGAACCCGCTATTGCCATATCGCGATCCGATCATCGCTTGCGCCTTGGTCTTGATGACCGTCGCGGTGTACTGGAACGTCCGCCACGCGGAATTCGTGTACTTCGACGACCCCGGCTATGTCTATGCCAATCCGCGGGTGTTGCAGGGACTGAGTTGGGCCAACGTGGGTTGGGCCTTCAGCAATGGCGAGCAGGCCAATTGGCACCCGCTGACCTGGCTCTCGCACATGCTCGACGTGCAAATGTTCGATCTCAAGGCCGGCCGCCATCATTGCGTGAACCTGGCCCTGCACGTGGCCAACGTGCTGTTGCTGTTTGCCGTGCTGCGCCGGATGACGGCGGCCGTGTGGCCCAGTGCTTTCGTGGCGGCCCTGTTTGCCGTCCACCCTCTGCACGTCGAGTCGGTCGCCTGGGTCGCCGAGCGCAAAGATGTCTTGAGCACCTTCTTTGGACTGCTGGCCCTCGGCGCCTACGTGGCCTACGCCCGGCGGCCGAGCCTCTGGCGATACGCCTTGGTGTTCTTGCTGTTCGCCATGAGCCTGATGTCCAAGGCGATGCTGGTGACGTTCCCCTTCCTGCTGTTGCTGTTGGATTTCTGGCCCTTGGGGCGGCTCACTCCCCTCTCCCTTTGCGCGAGAGGGGTTGGGGGTGACAATACTTCTCCCCTCTCCCCTCGCGGGAGAGGGGTTGGGGGTGAGGGGGGCGGCACCTGCCGGCAGAAAAGCGCAAGCAGCAGGCCAACGCCTTCCGCTCCAGCGGCACTTTCCCCGGCCCAGAGCGGCGTGAGCGAACGTTGTCTGTGGGAAAAAGTGCCGCTCTTGGTCCTCTCCCTGATTTGCAGCATCGTTACCGTTCGGATGCAGCACCAGGCAGGATCGCTGGCCACGATCGAAAACATCCCGCTGTTGCCGCGGATCGAGAATGCCCTGCTGGCCTATGCGGCGTATGTGGGCAAGATGGTTTGCCCGGTGGACATGGCGGTGCTCTATCCGCTGGCCCCGATCAAGAATCACCTGGCCGTGGCGGCGGCCGGGCTGGCGCTGCTGGCCATCTCGGCCGCCGTGAGCTGGGCAGCCTGGCGCGGCTGCCGCTACCCGGCGGTAGGCTGGTTCTGGTACTTGGGCACGCTGGTGCCGGTCATCGGACTGATGTGGGTCGGCGAGCAGTGGATGGCCGACCGCTACACCTACATTCCCCTCGTCGGCCTGTTCCTGGCGATTGCCTTCGGCGCGGCGGAACTCACCGCGCGGCTGCCGCATCAGAAGATCATCCTCGCCTGCGCAGCCGCCGTCGCCCTCGGCGCCTGCATGGTAATAGGCTGGATCCAGGTCGGCTATTGGACCAGCGAGGAGCGGCTCTTCCGGCACACGCTGGCGGTGACCGCCGACAACCCCATAACCCACAACAACCTGGGCGTGATCCTCGCGCGGCAGGGGCGGCTGGACGAGGCCCTCCGGGAGTTCAAGTCGGCCCTGGACATCCGTCCCGCCTATGCCGAAAGCGAGAACAACACCGGCACCGCGCTGGGCTCCCTCGGCCGCACGGACGAGGCGATCCGGCATTTCCGCCGGGCTCTGGAATTGAAGCCTGAGTATCCGGAAGCCCACAACGGCCTGGGGAACGTGCTCTTGAATCGCGGACAGGCGGACGAGGCCATCCGGCATTTTCGGGAGGCGATCCGCTGCCGGCCGGGTTATGTCGATGCCTGCTGCAACCTGGCGAACGCCTTGCTCGCGCGCGGCGATCTGGACCAGGCCGTAGACCAATTCCGCGAAGTGCTGAAAGTCGATCCCGGGAACCTGGTGGCCACGTTCAACTTGGGGGCGGCCCTGGCGCGGCAAGAGCACACGGAAGCAGCCATGGAGCAGTTCCACCGGGCGCTGCAACTCAATCCGAAGCTGCCGCAAGCCTGGTTCAGCCTGGGCGAATTGGAGGCCCAGGGCGGCCGCGTGCAGGAGGCCATCAAGGATTATCAGCAGGCCGCACACTGGGCCGCTGCGGCCGGCCGCGCCGACCTGGTCGAGGCGGCCCGCGCCCGCATCGAAAAGTTGCCCCCGCCCGCTCCACAATGAGTTGGCTCTCTTCCATCATCCCCGGTAAACGTCTTTACGGTGGGCTACCCGCAACACCAGCACCACCAAGCGGTCATCGTGGATTTCATACACCACGCGGTAGTTGCCGATCCGAATTCGCCAGAGGTTTTCCATCCCGGCCAACTTGACCACGCCTGTAGGGCGAGGATCGCCGGCCAGTTCTCGCAACGCAACGGCAATCCGAATCTGGACCGGCTTGGGAAGCCGCTTCAGATCGCGATGTGCGGACGGTAGTAATCCTACCTGGTAGGCCACGGTCTCAACCGATCCGGCGATTACGGCTGGCACGCGGGTTCTTTGCGATGCCCAGGTCGGCTTCAATCTGGGCCAGTGGGATTGGCTTGCCGCCTTCCTTGCGGGCCTTTAGCGCCGCCTTTACGTCGGCGCGCTCTTCCAACTGCTCCAACAGTCGCAGGTCTTCCAGCGACACCAGGGCCAACACGGGCTTGTTGCGCCGCTCCAGCACGACCCGCTCGCCCCCGTAGGCGACGCGGTTAATCACGTCGGCCAGGTTCGCGCGAATCTCATGCACGCCGACTTCGATCACGGCACTGCCTCCTGTGAAGAAAGGGTCATAATGTACATTATCGCCCTTTTCGTCAATTCAGTCAAGTGCCTGCTCCAATTCGGCCCAGACCAGCGGATGGTCCGAAGCATCGTTCTCGCGGATGCCCGCGTCCACGCAACGCAGCCCGCGGGCGATGATCCAGTCGATGCGGGCCGACGCGCTGGGGCCGAGGACCTGGCCCACGGGATCCAGCACGCCCTTGGTCGCCAGCAGGCGGCGGAGTTGCGGGTTTTGGGCGTTGCAGTTCAAGTCGCCCAACAGGACGGCCGGCTCGGCCAGGGCCAGGTACAAGTCGATCACGGCCCGCAGTTGTTCCTGCTGCTCGTCTTTGGGAGTCATCACGTGCGTCAGCAAGACGTGAATGGTTCGGCCCGCATGCACGAGGTCGAGGAGGACCACGTTGCGATAGCCCTGATCGCGGCGGCCGGCCAACGGTATCCGTTGCCAACCGGTGACCGGCAACCGGCTCAGCAGGCCGTTGCCGGAGTCCAAGTGATACCAGGCCCGGGAGGTGGGGGCGAAGAGCCAGGCCATTGCCAGGCGTTGGCCCAGGTCGCCGGCCTGATCGATCTTTTCCCACGCCCGGGGACCGTGGACCTCCTGGAGGGCCACGAAGTCCAGGCCTTCCAGGCAGGCCGCCACGCGGTCCGGATCGCGGCGTTCGTCCGGCCCGCGGCAACCGTGGATATTGAACGTGCCCAGGCGGATCGTTTTTCGCGAGGCCGCGGCTGCCGTGGGGATCTGTCCTTCCAGCGCGGTCCCTTGGGCCGGCCCCAGCGGCACGGGCAGTGAGGCATGCCAACAGAGTCCGCCCACCGCCACGGCTGCGGCCAGCACGGCGAGCCATCGACGCGGGGACTGTCCCAATTTTCGTTCCACGAAAATGGGACTGTCCCCGTTGGAATCGCCCCGCGGGTCGTTGTTCGACTCGGCCTCAGGTGGCATGTTCGTTGGACCTCCTGGCCAGAACCTCGTCGCAGGCGGCACAGACGGCCGTTACGTCGATCGCCTCCATGTACCGAGACGAGGCGTGCCGGCGCTGGCGGGTCGTGCCTTCCAGGCACATCTTCTGCACGCAAATGTGTTGCGGACCGTAGGGGCCATGCATCTCGGCCGGCCACGGGCCGTACAGGCCCACGCAGGGCGTATCGACGGCCGCCGCCAGGTGCAGGGGGCCCGTGTCGGAACCGACGCACAGGACGGCTCGGCGGGCCGTTTCGGCCAGTTGTGCCAGCGTCATTCTTGGGGCCAGCCGGGCGTATCCTCCCGCGCCGGCCACAATCTGTTCGGCCCGGGTCTTCTCCTCTCGGTTCCCCCACAGGATCAGGCTTGCCAGTTGCCGTTGACTGCCCAGGTACGCGGCAACCTCCGTATAGCGCCGGGCCGGCCAAAGCTTCGAGGGCCAGCCGGCGCCGGGGATCATCAGGGCGAAGCGGTCGGCCACGCCGGTCTCTTCCAGTAGTGCCGCAGTCGACCGGCAGTCGTCCGGCAGCCGGGGCACGCGGAAACAAACCGCCGGCCTATCGATTCCCAACGGCTGCAATAAACGGAGGTTCCGCTGGACGGCGTGCAAACCATCGGCGTTGATCCGCTCGGTGTTCAGCCAGGGGGCCAGTTCTCGTCCCCAACGGCCGCCGAAGCCGATCCGCCGCCGCGTTCCCGAGAGCCACGCGGCGACGGCCGTTTTCGTAAGTCCCTGGGCCTCGATGGCCACGTCGAAATGCCACGCGCGGAGCTGCCGGCGCAGTTGCCACACCCTGCGCGGCGATTTCAGCCAGCCCCGCGGCAGGGCGACCAACTCGTCCAACGCCTCGTGTCCGTGCAGCAGGTCGGCCCCCGGCCGTTCCGCGACCCATGCCAGGAAAGCCTGCGGAAAGCGTGCGCGCAGCGCGCAGGCCAACGGCATCGTGTGGATCACGTCGCCGATGGCGCTGAGCCGCACCAGCAGAATTCGCGGCGACCGTTCCTCGATCCTCTTGGGAGATGCCATAGCGTCGCTAGTGGTCTGTCCATTTCGACATAACCGGTTGGGTGCCACTGCTGGCTTGCCCAGCAGTGCCGGAAACACGGTTGGACAAGCCAACCGTGGCACCCGTAAACTCAAGTTGGACAGACCACTAGTTACCCCCCACTCACTTTCAACACATGCCTTCGAACCCAGCCGGCAGCGAACGCGCGCGGCCATGAAACATCGCCGTGGGATCGGCCAGTTTCCGCTTCTGGGGATTGAACGGGAAGAGGGCCTGCTGCAAGGGCACGCCCGCGACCTCGATGCGTTTGATATCGATCGCGCCTACGCCCACGGCCGCCAACAACAGCAGGTGATTTTCGCCGGGAAACGGAAACTGCCCGTGGCCGGCCTGGGGATCGTAGCCCATCACCGCGGTACCCACCGCATCGGTGCAGACGGGGTTTCGGCCGACCAATAGCAGGCCGGGCTTTAAGGGCTGGGCCGTGGCCGACCAAGGGCCCTCTCCGCCGCGGCTGGTCTCGATGCCGTCGACAATGGCCAGATCGACCGGCCGGGCGCCGAGAACATCGGCGGTCACCCGCGGCACCCGCTGTTTCCAGTGGGCCGGCGCCTGTTGGGCGATAGCGGCGGGCACGCCGGCCGGAACCGGCCGGACGCCATCGTGCAGGATTTGCTCCCGGTTACTGGTGGTGCCCTCGTTGGGCGCGTCATTGGCATAGAGCGACGCGGGGAGGATGCCGAAGAGATTTTTGACCGACAGCGTAACGCCCGCCGAAAGATGGTCCTTCAGTTTGGCCAGCGACACAAAGACGTCGGTGTTCGCATAGCGGCTATTGACATCGAAGGCGGGGAAAAGATAGCCGCCCCAGGGAACGCGGAGCCGTGCGTAACGCGGCCAGCGACCGCGATTGCGGGTGTCCTCGAAGATCACCTGCTGGCCGCCGGCCGACTTGATCTGGGCCACGTCCCATCCGCCGCCGGCCAGCACTTCTTCCGGGCTCAGGGTGGAGTACTGGCTTTCGACGACGACGATCCGCCGCGCGCCGGCGTCGCGGAGCGACGCGCACAGCGCGGCCAGCATGTTCGGATGGACCTGGTAGGTTCGGAAGCCGGGCATGCCGGCCATGGGGGCCGGTCCGCCGGTTACATTGATCTTGATAGTCACCGTCTTTCCGGCCACCAGTTTCTTGATGCCCCCGATGAGATTCAGGGCCGTATCGAGCCGATCGCGCAGCAGTTGCGGTTCATACGACGGGCACTTCTGGATGGCCACAGGCGCAGCGGGCGCCAGTGCCGAGCGATCGGCCACCCCGGGCGGAAGCCAGCGCAGATCGGCCGCTGCCAGCGGCGCCACACCTTGCGCGACGGCCAAGCCCGCCGCACCGATTCCCGAGAGCAACACCTCGCGCCGGCTGAACTTGCGGGACATACGCGACCTCCCCAAAATGTGGGCGGGGCGACGCAATCTGACCTACGGCCGCCCGCTGAGAAGTTTACACGGCCGAGCCGCCGCAAGCAACGGGCCTGTTTTTCTCCCTCTCCCGCAACGGGCGAGACGTAGGGTGGGTCGAGCGCAGCGAGCCCCACCGCTTGGCTAGAAAAAATGGCGTG
>JBEKZQ010000352.1:0-6697 GCA_049509675.1 Thermoguttaceae bacterium
GCCCCGGCCCAGATAGGTGGCGGCGTCGGGCGCCTGGCGGCGCTGCGTGTTCTGCCCCACCACGCGCGTGCCGGCCGCCGTGGCCAGACCGTCCAACTCTTCCAACGGATTGTTAAAACCCGGAGTTCGGTCCGGCAGCAGCACGCCCACCAACACGGCCGATTCGCTCACCACGCTCTCGGTTCGACTCAGTTCTCTCACGCGGATGGGTTCTCCGGGTCTTAGGTCTTGGAATACTGAACACTGAAAACTGAAAACTGAAAACTACTGCTCGATCATCTGGCAATAGCTTTCATAGCGTCGCTCGTCCAACCGGCCGTCGGCCACCGCATCCTTCAGCACACAGCCGTCCTCGTGCGTGTGGGTGCAATCGGGAAATCGGCACAGACTGGCGTACGGCCGCAGGTCGCGGCAGAACCCCATAATCTCCTCGGGAATCACGTCCCAAAGCTGAAACTGCCGGATGCCCGGGGTATCGACGACGTATCCGCCGCAGCCGGCCGCCAGCAGCCGTGCGGTGGTGGTGGTGTGCCGCCCCTTTTCCGTTTCCTCGCTGACTGCCGCCACGCGCAGCTCCAGCGCAAGATCGACCGCATTCAACAGCGACGACTTGCCCACGCCGCTCTGTCCGGCAAGCACGCTTTCCCGCCCGGCGATCAGTCGGGCGAAGCGCTCGATGCCAAAACCCGTTCTTGCGCTCAGCAACAACACCTGGTATCCCATGCGACTATAGACGCCGACCAAGGGCTCGAGGCTGGCGATGTCGACCAGGTCGATCTTATTGATGCAAATCACCGGCCGCACCCGGCCCTTTTCGGCCGTGACCAGCAGCCGATCGATCAAGTTCGGCTTCAGGCGCGGCTCGGCGGCGCTGGAGATGACGAGCAGTTGATCGACGTTGGCGACCAGCACCTGCTGCCGGCCGCGCACGGTGCGGGAAATCGTGCCGTGCCGCGGCTCCACGCGTTCGATCAGTCCCTCGGGCGGTTGCGAATGGGGAACCGTGCGGAACGACACGCGATCGCCGGCGGCCACCACGTGACGTTGCTCGGTGCTGAGGGTTTTCAGCAAGCGTCGCGTGGCGCACTGATAAAGCACGCCGTCGTCGCCCTGCACTTCGCTGGTCAAGCCGAAGACGGCCAGCACGCGGCCGCGGCGGCAGGCCGATTCGTCGACGTCCAAACGCACGTCGAAGGCCGATTGTTCGCCCGAGGCAAGCTCCAGCCCGCAAATCGTGCGACGCCGCGTCAGGTCGCCTTTGCCGCTGACGCGCTCTCCCTGCACCGGGGCTTCTTCCTCGAAACCATGTGCATCGAAGGCCCGCGTCCAATCTGTGCGGCGCGCCCGGACAGTACGGTTCTTCCGGAACTCCGCACGGATCTTCTTCTTGTCGTTCTGGGCCATCAATCAGACTGCAAGGGTTTCGGACGGTTGGAGGGAAGGCGGAGCTGGCCCGGTTCGTTGCGCAGTACGTCGTACCGCGCCGGCAGATCGGCCGGCTCGGACGCGCCGGCCTTGGCCGGACGCTGGTGCGACAAGCCGGCCCGCTCCAACAGACTCTTGCCGAAAACGTCCGCGTCGGCGACAGGCGGCGGCGGCGGGCCTACCGCGCCCAACTCGACGGGAGAATACTGCACCAGGTACTTGTGCGTGGCGATGTACAACGTGTCGCCGGGGTCCACGCGCTTCTCCGCCACCCGGACACCGTTCACCTTGACCCCGTTGCGGCTATTCATGTCGCGAACTTGCCAGTATCCTCCGTTGACGGTCAACTGGCAGTGGTGGGCCGAGACGTTGGAGAACCGCAGCACGATGTCGCAGCTCTCGCGCCTGCCGACCAGCAGATTCTTCTTCAGTAGTGGGATCGGGTCTCCGCCTCCCAGCGGCAACAATTCCCCATACATGACGAACTCCCTCGCCCCCCAACAGAGAACACTTTACGATCGCTCAGGCACTACTAGCAGTCTAGTAGACCATAGCCTTTTCGTCAACCTTTGGCAGTTCTCCCGGGTTCCGCGGGAGCCCAGCCGGCAGCGGCCAGGAGAATCTGTCATAATACGAGCATGGCTTCTTTATCAGCGTCCGGTAGTTGTCCCCAGCCCCGCGATGCCGCGTGGCGCACTGCCGGACTGCGCTACTACAGCCGGAGTTTTTTCTGCCGGGCGAAATTCGGTCGCCGGGTCTGGAAGATCAGCCTCGACGGACAACTGGGCTGCCCCAACCGCGACGGCACCCTGGCCGTGGGCGGCTGCGTCTTTTGCGATCCGGAAAGCTTCAGCCCCAGCCGGCGGCTGGGCGCCGTAACCATCGCGGCGCAGTTGGATGCCGCAATCGGGCGGCTCTCTGCCCGTCGCCAGGCAGATCGCTTCGTGGCCTATTTTCAGCCCGGCAGCAACACCTACGGTCCGCTGCCTCGACTGAAAAGCCTGTACCAAGAGGCGATTTCGCATCCGCAGGTGATCGGCCTGGCCGTCGGCACTCGGCCGGACTGCGTTCCGGACGCGGTGCTCGATCTGTTGGCTGAAATGGCAACGCGGACCTGGTTGACCGTCGAGTACGGCCTGCAAACGGTTCACAACCGTACGCTCGACTGGCTGAATCGGGGCCATCATTACGACGCCTTCTTGGACGCGGCCCAACGAAGCCGCCGGCGCGGCTTGGCAATTGGCGTCCACGTGATCCTGGGCTTGCCGGGCGAGGGGCCCGACGACATGATCGCCACCGCCCGCGAATTGGCCCGGCTGGGCGTCGAATCTGTTAAGCTGCATAATCTGTATGCGGTTCGCAACACGCCGCTCGCTCGCTTGGTGGCGACAGGCGACGTGAAACTAATCGAGCGCGACGAATACGTCTGTCGAGTGGTCGATTTTCTGGAACAGTTGCCGGCCGATTGCGTCGTGGACCGACTTGTCGGCGATGCGCCTTCGTCCTATCTGGTCGCCCCGGCCTGGTGTCTGGAAAAGGGCCGCGTAAAGGCCGGGATTGAGGCCGAATTCCAGCGCCGCGATTCATGGCAAGGAAAGAAGCGGGCGTGAAGAGTTCCTTGGCTTTTGCGATTTCAAAGCCGTAGGTTATGCTTCAGCATAACATCTTGGCGGATAAAAGGTTCCGTTATGCTAAAGCATAACCTACCGGTGCTGGATTTGGCGGTCGTCATACCTTCGTCTCGCGCCGACGCAGATAAACTACGGCAAGTCCAAGCAGCGCCGATACCAAGAGCGTCAGGGTGGAAGGTTCGGGGGTCGCTGTGCCGCCGTTGGCGAACTCCCAAGCGTTTCCGATCGGCGTTGACACTCCGTTTGACCCGGCACTTATCCCATCGGTCCACCAAGGCGCGACGGGAGTGTATGAAAAATTATACCAGTACAGCGCGTCACAAACGTAGTTCGCCATAGCCGAATCGCCTAGCTGGTAATTCAGATTACCAAGCGTGTAAGGCGAGGGAGGCGGTATCGTGCTGACGAGGTTGATGCCGTAGTTCGCCCCGGTGCTCAACGGTAGGGCAAGGTAGCTGGAGGTCGCAAAGACCCCGTTACTGCCCCAGGTGCTGCAGGACGTTCCCGACTGAGATGAGTTGGCGGAGTAGGTGTAGGTGCCGTTCGTCGCTGTCCAACTCCAAGCCTTGATGTCCGAGGTGGTGAGGAGTCCCATATTGCCGTCGGTGGTGATTGTGCCGCTCATGTTCCAACCACCGGGGAAGTTCCAGCCATTCTGGTACTGAGGGAAGTTGATGAGGTTGTAAATGGTCTCCGCCTGCGCCGTCGGAGGTGACGCGATGATCACAACCAGAGGCAACACAGCCAAAAACAACAAGCCGTAAAACAGCTTGACGACACCGCTTGTCGCCACCGCCGCGACCGAAATCAAACCTCGCACCATCGTCTTCTCGAACATGATCTGTCTCCTCGAAAACTGGGGTCGAACCTTTCGTGTCCGCATCTACGCGATGCGGAGTGCCGCGCGCAACAGCCTAATCATCCACCCCACGGCTTGTCAAATGGCGCGGCGCGGGCGCGGCGTGGGCGCAAAAAGCCCTATTTTTCTGTCCACCCATATTCTTGTCGTGAGAAATCATTGCTCTCGATTCGGGTTTTCGTCCTTTCGGGCCTTCGTGATTGCCCGATTTCCATGGATTCAGGCTGGATCCTTTGCTTCCGCCGGCTTCTCTGCTAGAGTTACTAATGGTGTTCGGAGCGGACCGGATGGTCGCCGGTCGGATCCGTAGGGACCGCCATATCGGTCCCAAGAAGATTCGGCGGGAGGAAAGTCCGGGCTCCGTAGGACGCGATGATGGGTAACGCCCACCGGCTGCGAAGCCAGGGAAAGTGCAACAGAAAGCAAACCGCCGCCCCGTGCGGTAAGGGTGAAACGGCGAGGTAAGAGCTCACCAGCAGGCTGGGTGACCAGCCTGGCTAGGCAAACCCCATCGGGTGCAAGGTCAAACAGGAAGCACGCCCGGCGCGCAGGCCGCTCGTTCGGCCTGGTGCGCGGCGGCGAACTGGTCCGGTTCGCGATCGACTTCCGGGTAGACCGCTGGAGAAGCCGGGCAATCGGCTTCCTAGAGAAATGACCATCACCCATCGCAAGGTGGGAACAGAACCCGGCTTACAGGTCCGCTCCGAACGCCTTCTACTGCTCCGGCTCTTTCGTTTTCTCCTTCTTGCGGCGTTTGGGCTTCCTGCTGAGATCGTCCGGAACGAACTCGTGATCGATGTATTGCAGCAGTTTCGAGACGCACAGTTTGTTCATGCTGGTCTGATGTTCGTGGGCCTCGGCCACGATGACATCGCGCATGGTTTGGGGGATGCGGATCGTGATTACCTGCATCTGCTCCTGCGTCTGGTCCCCTACGGCCCTCTTGCGCAAACGCCGCAAAATGCGCTGGATCTTACGGTATTCCTCGGTTTCCTCGAACTCTCGCAGGGCCTCCATGGTGGGGTACAAACGGCGTACGATGCCGCCTGATCCGAGAATTTCTCGATAGAATGTGGCCCAATCCGGACGACTACGAAACAGGTCCCGCACGGCCTTCTGGATTTTCTTACGCTCATCCGCCGGTTTCATCCTCACCTCCCTTTACCATTAGCACGTTGTCGCCTTCGAGCAGCCGTCGAAACGATGGCTCCGGACCATTTTACGCGGTCTTGCTGACGAACGGGTGGTGCTAGCACGCCGCGAGCGGTGGCTCAAGAAAATGGAGAAAAAGACTATGTGCCATCTAATTGACGACACGCCAAAATTCTTCGCGTGCGGAATTCCTTGAAAGAGTCAGTTCGTGGCCCGTTGGGTACTTCCTTCCAACAGACTCCGCAGGCAACAGTCTGGCCGCAGTCGTTGCAGCAACTGCAAGCACTGCAAGCATTTTGAGCGGTTGATGCATGGCCCTGTCTTGGATACCAAGTGTCCAGTCAATGATCGGTCAAGGGTCTCGCGGCGTTTTTCGCAAAACTAAGCCACATCGACTCTTGCGTTTGTTCCGCGTCCAAGTCTCCTCCGCACTGCAATAATCCGCAGTACGCAATGCGAATCCGTTCACGGATTGTTCTCTCAAAATATTTCCGCAGCCGCATCGAACAGCCAAGGGCAGGAGAACTGCAAAGTCGGGGTCTGGTCCATTTTTCGGCTTGTAGGCGTAGCCATTTGACTCGACCCTTGACCGAAAACATGGACCTGACCCCCTTTGGTTCAGACATTGCAGTTCTCCTACAGCCAAGGGGCTGCGAATTGACGGCAAACGAAAAAATGGGTAAGATGAACCTTCTGGAATGCGCGAAAACCGCTTGTCTTGGCATTCCTCTGACCTTTTATCACGTTGGTGTGAGTTATCGCCGGTGGTGATCGCTGTGCTTGCCCAGGAGGCCTTGGCCGGTACTGTCGGCAAGCACATCGAGCGGATTGCGAGGGATCGATGAGTGACGCGGCCTCTAGCAGCCGAACGGTGGAACCGTCTCCGCTTCCACGGGAGCCGGAGCAGGCCCGTTCCGACGTGGGATCGTCGCACGTCGCCAAACCAACACCGACATTGGATGCGCAGCCGACGGTCATCTCAAGCCGGACCCCGTTGGCCGCAGCGTCGGTCTCCGATTCGGCCAATCGCATTTTGCAGGGCCGGATCCTGCCGGGCGATCAGTTGGGGCATTTTGAGTTGCTTCAATACGTCGGAGGAGGGGGGATGGGCCGCGTGTTCCGGGCCCTCGATACGCGTTTGGCCCGCTCGGTCGCGCTGAAGGTGCTGTCGCCCGAACAGGCCGCCGACCGGGAAACGGTCTTGCGGTTCCAGAACGAGGCACAATCGGCGGCCCGGCTGGATCATGAGAACATCGCCCGGGTGTACTACGTCGGCGAAGATCGCGGCCTGCACTTTATCGTGTTCGAGTTCATCGAGGGGGTGAACATCCGCGAGTTGGTGGAGGAGAAAGGTCCACTGCCGCTGGCCGATGCCGTCAGCTACACGTTCCAGGCGGCCAACGCCCTGGCCCACGCCGCCGCCCGCAATGTGGTGCATCGCGACATCAAGCCCTCGAACCTGCTGATCACTCCCGACGGCCAAGTGAAACTGATCGACATGGGCTTGGCCCGGCTCCGCGAGGCGGACAATCCGGCGGTCGACCTTACCGCCAGCGGGGTGACCTTGGGGACGTTCGACTACATCTCGCCGGAACAGGCGCGCGACCCGCGCCACGCCGACGTCCGCAGC
>JBEKZQ010000353.1:0-6676 GCA_049509675.1 Thermoguttaceae bacterium
TTTAATGTCACTGCTGTTTGGGCTGGAGCGACCAGCCACCGTACATCTGGCCGGGTGGGACCTCGGGCACGGCATCGGGGTCGTTGACGTTGAAGTTGTCGGTGAACCCATTGCTGCCCGTCGTGGGGAAGCCGTCGTTGAGGTAGCCGTCGTTGTTGTTGTCGGAAAGGGTGCGGACGCTGCCGTCGGCGAACAGCACGTTCGCGATGCCGCGGTGTACGGGACCGAACTGGCGATAGTCCTGCAGCGCCAGGTTGTTCCAAACGGTCCACCAGCCCGCGGCGCCGGTCCGGGCGGTAGACGCCGGGAACGTCGGCACCCCCATCGTTGGGCCGGAACCGGTGTATGGCGAGGCCACGGCGGCCTTCAGCACGGGGCCGCCGGTCAGCGACGGCGTGGTGACGTTCGTCGGCGCGCCACTGGGACCGAAAGGCATGGTCAGGGTGACGGAGACGCCGCCGTCGCCCATCAGGGGAATCTGGCTGGCGCCCACGCTGGCGTTGTCGACCTGGGCCGGCGACAACGGACCGCGCGTCGACGCCGGGGAGCTGAGCGACGCCGCACAGTTCGTCGCGTCGCTCGTAGTGATGTTCCCGTTCGTGTCCAGCAGCAGGCCCCCGCGGACCAGGAACCAACTGGCCGTATAGTTCGTATTGTAGCCCTTGGCATAGATTTGCCGGGTAACAAGATCGATGCGCGCCGGCGCGCCGGGGGCGAACGTTGCGTTGGTCGCGATCTGCCGGCAGGGGTTGACCAGCGTGCTTCCGTCCAGGGCCGACTGCGCCGGGGCGGAGCCCAGCCGGAGAATCGAGCGGCAGTGGTCGGTGATGCCGGTGGTGAGCGTCATGTTGCCGCTGCCGTCGATGGCCGAGTTGAGCAGGTCGTTGTAGGTGTCGGCCAGTTGCCGTCGATTGGAGGGACACAACATGCTGCCCACGTTGATGCCGCTGTTGACCAGATCGGCCACCCAGCCCACCTCCGTCACGGCGCCGTCCAAATGCCAGTCGAAAGCGCCGCTGCAGAACACGTTCTTCTTGCCGCCGAAATCGGCCAGGGCGATGCCGATCTGCCGCAGGTTGCTTTGGCAGGTGGCGAAGCGGCTCGCTTCTCGGGCCCCGTGGACGGCCGGCAGGAGCAAGGCGGCCAGAACGCCGATGATGGCGATCACCACGAGCAATTCCACCAGGGTGAATGCCTGTCGTTCCCTCCCTCTCCCCTTGCGGGAGAAGGCATGACTGTCCTGTTCTCGAAAGTAGTCATCACGCTCCGCGTGATGGATTCCATCTCGCGGAGCGAGATGAATACGATTGCCTGCCGCGTTCATGCTCTTCTCCTGCTTGCGTCTCATTATGCCCATCCATATCAGGAATTGATGAAACAAGCACGAGCGTTTGATTGCCGTTCGGTTAGTTCTACTGCGCAGAGTCGGAAGTCCAGGGAAAGGGGACTGGCTCCGCCGCCTCGATCGGCCGGCTCTGCCCCTTTTCTAACACGGCGTTAGCAATCGGCTAACTTCCGCACGATAGCATGTCTCTTGGTTATGCGCAGGGTGCCACTGCTGGCTCGTCCAGCAGTGTGCAAACACGGTTGGGCAAGCCAACCGTGGCACCGTTGCGCGTTTTAGCGCGATGGAGACAAAACGGATGGCGGCGGCGACCGAGCACTACATGGGGTTCGACCCCTACCGCGCCTGGCTCAACGTCCGCGAGCCGCGCCGTCCGCTCAACGCCTATCAACTCCTGGCGCTAACGTCGCCGGAAGACAGCGTGGAGGCGATCCGCGAGGCCGCCAGCCAGAAGCGGGCGGCCCTGGAGGCCCATCGCGACGAGGCCTCCCCCGAGGTCTGGCAACAAGTCTCCGACGAGTTGGAAGAAGCCATCAGCGTCCTGACCGACGCGGACCGCAAACTGGCCTACGACCTGGGCCTGGAACTGCAGGACGAGCACCGCCCGATGCCCAAACTGGGCCTGACCGCCGACCGGGAACAACACTCCGGTTCGCACTGTTCCAGTTGCGGGGCGGGCAACGTGGCCACCCGCCGCTTCTGCGCCCAGTGCGGCGCGCATCTCTGGGAGCCCTGCTTCCAATGCGGCACGCTCTGCTCGTCCGGGGAAAAGTTCTGCGGCACGTGCGGGGCCAATCTGGCGGCCGTGATCCGCCAACAGATCGAACAGTTCGAGGGCCGCATCCTGGAGGTGCAGAAGCTGCAGGCCCAATGCCGCTACGACGAAGCGATCTCCCTGCTGGAACCGATGGCCCAGGCCGAGCATCCGCGTTTGTCGCGGTACGTGGCCCGCGCGGCGCAATTGGTCAAACAGCTTGCCGCGCGGCGCGACCAGCACTGTTCGGCCGCCGAGGCGGCGCTGGTCGAGGGGCGGCGCTGTTTGGAACAACACGATTACGAGAATGCCGCGCGGTTGTTGGAATCGGTGGCACCCGGTCTGCGCAACGAGGAGTTCCAGAACCTGCTCGGCGACGTGCTCGCCCGCAGGCAGGAGTTCACCGCCCTCACGGACGAGGTCCGCCAGGGGCTCCGCGCCAAGCAACCTTCCGAGCTGCTTCCGAAGATCGGGCGGATCTTGGAGCTGAAGCCCGACAACGCCCAGTTCCGCCAGTTGGCATTGCAGCTTCAACAGCGCTATTGCCGCGCGGCGGAAGCCAAGCTGGCGCAGTTCCAATACCAGCAAGGGCTGGCCCTGCTCGAACAGATTCCCGAATCGGTGCGGAGTGCCGAGGCCAACCAGTTGTACGAACGAACGGCCGAACTGGCCTGGCTCGACCGGGACCTGCGCACGGCCCCGGTCATCGACAAGCCCTTGCTGGCGGCGGCCCAACGGCTGCGCACCCTTTCCCCCGCCGACGCGCGCAACGACAAACTCTGCGAGGAGCTGCAGCGGCGGATCAAAACGTCCGCGGCCGAGAACCGCATCACCGCCACCGAGTGGGTGCCCGCCCCGGCAAAGAGCCTGCTGGGAGTCCCCATCGAGTGGATGAGCGGCTTTCGCCGCCTGACGTGCGGCGACGAAGCGGCCGCGAAAGTCTTGCAGGAAAACCCCGGCTGTCTTGCCGTGGCCTGCGGCCTGGCCTTGCAAGGCGTCGGCCTGGCCGCGCTGGACATCAATCTTTCACGCTCCGCCGGCGCGGGCATTCTTGGCATGTTCGGCCGCAAGCGCGCCGCCGCGGCCTGGGGACTGGACATCGGCGCCAGCGGCGTCAAGGCCGTGAAGTTGACCTGGGACAAGAATCAGCCGGCCCCGACCATCGAGGCCGCCACGTTCCTCGAGCACCGCAAGCTCCTCAGCCAGGCCGGCAACGAAATCGAAGAACAGGCGCTGCTGGAAGAATCGCTGCGGACGTTCGTCTCGGTCAACGACGCCAAGGGCGAGCGGGTATGCGTCGGTCTGCCCAGCCGCATCGTGTTGAATCGCCAATTCCAGTTGCCGCCGGCCGCGACCGCGAAAATACCGGCCATGGTCGAGTACGAGGCCCGGCGGCAAATCCCCGTGAAGCTCGAAGAACTCGCCTGGGGCTATTGCTGCCTGGCCGACAGCGAGGCGGGCCAGTCCGCCGCGGAGCCCAAACGCCCGGCCAGGAAAGAATCGCCCAAAACGGAGCGCGATGTCCTGCTCATCGCGGCAAAGAAGACCCTCATCCAACGCCGCGTCGGTCTGCTCGAGCGCGTGGGACTGCGCGCGGGCGTCGTCCAGAGCGAATGCGTGGCCCTGCAAAATCTGTTGTTGTACGAATGCCAACCGACGGCCGCCCCGGCCGCCCCGGCAAGCCCGCCCTCCGCCTGGCCCATTGCCGTACTCGATCTGGCCAGCGATGCGGGCAACTTCATGGTCCTTTCTCCGCGCCTGCTGTGGACCCGGAATCTTGGCTTCGGCGGACATAGCCTCAGCAAGATCATCGTCAAGGAGATGAACCTGACCCTGGCCCGGGCCGAGGAAATCAAGCGTAATCCGATCAGTGCGCCCAGCGTGCAAAAGCTCTACAGGCTCTTGGAACCGGCCTTCGAGGAGTTCGTGAAAGAGGTTCAGGCGGCCATCGACCTGTTCAGCAAGAGCCAGCAGTATCAGCCCATCGTGCGGCTCGTGGCGGTGGGCGGTGCGTTCCGCTTCCACGGGCTGTTGCGCTATCTCATCACCGGCAAGTGAAGGGCTGTCATTGCGACCGTACGGGTTGCCGCGGTCGTGCCAAGCCGATTCCCTACCCGCTGGAAAGCGGAATTCCAGCGTTCTCAAGTTGTTTCTCAATCACGATGGTGCTGGCCTTGAAGTCGCGGCTGAGCGATTCAATCGCATCGGAGTCTGCGCCGGATGTTGAAATCCGTTCGGCGAGCGCCCGTCGAGGGGCAAGAAGCTCGGCCGCGAATGCCCGCGAAGCCTTTTGCTCCCATGAAAAAGCGCCGGTTACGAGACGATGGCTGCTCTCGGTTGTGACAATTGCGTGATAAAGGCTTCTGGCGATTAGAAACCGTTTGCTATCCGCGCGCGGCGGCGCCGGTCCGGCGCAAACTATGTCTCCAGCCGATCGCCCAACGATCGCCCGAATGCCCTGACCGGGAGCGTGATTTCGCTCTTCAAGCCGAAGCGTTTTTCCGGTAACGTCCTGGGCGACCGCTTCCACGGAATCCAGGGGCGACTTCGGCGATATTTTCGCTTGCGCTCGCACCTTGCTCGCGAGTTCGTATCCGAACAGTGGAGGCGAAAGTTCTCGTGATGGGAGCTCAAACGAAAGATGCACTGGATTGGGTCCCAGTCCCAATTCTGCGACGATGCTTGTTAGCCATGACCACTGCTGCACGATGAACTCACGACGCGCCACCTCCGTCAAATCGCGTACCAGCGGATCGTCGGGACTGGTGATCGCCTGCTCAAAGAATCGTGCCAGATCCTCAGTCATTTCCCTATCGTCGTACGGATCGATTCCCATTCGCCCCGCGAGGGTGCAGAAATGTTGCTCCTCGACATCGGCTCCTTGAATTGCTTTCCAATGCTCAGCCAACTGGGGGACGCGGCTGTCACTGACTTGCGCGACGCGATTTAGGCAATCGTTGATGAAGTTTGCAAGGGATTCCTGTGTGAAAATCGCTTCAAGCCGTTCTGCTCCATCAGCAATGAACTCGCCCGGCATGTTCAGCATAGAACCTGGAATGTCCGACTGCCATTCGGCGCGAAGGTTTTGGCCGTCATGGAAAAGGTAAAGGGCTGGCAACATAAGAGCAGAGTCTGCGGAACGAAGGCAATGCCTCCTAATCCATTGCAATTGTGGTCCGCTGGTGACTGACGTTGGCACGCTTTCCGAAGGACACAACTCGTTGAACAGTGACCACCAATTCTCCACGACCCACTCTGCGAGCGGAAATGCTGGCAGGTAGAGGTTCGTTCGCTCGCTTTGGAGCGACTTGTCCCAAATCCTTGACGCGAATCGTTGGCCGACCCGAATGCGCAGCGCCGACCAAGTCAGCCGCTCAACCGGATCCGTGGCCGCGGGTTGATCGATCGGATCGCTCTCAAACAACAGGTATTTCGACACGTGGCGCCGCCTCTAGCCGATCGATTGGTTCTGGGTATTGTCGTTGATCGTTGACGGGAAAACCATGGTAGTCCCCCGTGCCTTCATTGGTTAAACGGGCTTCGTGCAAGACGCCATTGATCCACGCCCAAACGCGCTCTGGAAACGCACCGCGAAAGTCGCTGACACAACCGGCACGAATTGCTCTACGGAGCACGCCCAATAACCTGGGCCATTGCGTCTCGGCATACTGATCGCACTTCGCCTCGTCGGCGCGCAATGCTGGGGGCCCCGCTGGAGACGGGTATGCCTTGTGAATCGGACTGCCTGTGTAAGTCACCTGGGCCGCAACGTCATCAGGCGTGCCAGCGCCGTCTGGCCAGGCTCGGATCTGGCCGCGCTTGATTCCACGTCGGTATGCAGGTCTTCGAGGCATTGCTTAATTGTAGCAAACGAACAGGGCTGTGTCTGCCCCGAGGGGGGTCGGTTCGGGCTCTCGCTCCGCTCGGGTGTGCTCCGCACACCACACCCCGAAACCGACTCCCGGCTCCGCTCGCTCACCTGAACTACTCCCCCGCCACTCGGGAGACACGCAGGCCCAGGGAGCTGTCGCGGTACCCGGGCCCGCGGCGGTCGCGGTTCGCCGAGCTGCAGCACCTGGCGACGAAGTACCAGGAGCCGCCGCGAAGCACGCGGTCCGAGCCCGTGGCAGCACCCGTCGGATCGTCCGTCGGCGACTTCGCATAATACCCGCTATCATACCAATCCCGGCACCACTCCCATACGTTGCCATGCAAATCGTATAGCCCCCAGGCATTCGGCTTTTTCTCGCCCACAGGGTGCGTCTTGCCGCCCGAGTTCGCGCTATACCAGGCATACTCGCCCAGTGCCGAATCGTCGTCCCCGAAACAATAGCGCGTCGTGTTGCCCGCCCGGCAGGCATATTCCCATTGGGCCTCAGTCGGCAAGCGGAACTCCCCCTCGCCCGCCGGGTGAGGGCGGCCCGCCTTCGCGTTGAGCTTTTCCAAAAACTGCTGGCAGTCGTCCCAACTGACCGTCTCCACCGGGTTTTTCGGACCCTTGAAGTGGCTGGGATTGTTGCCCGTCACCGCCTGCCACTGCTCCTGCGTCACCAGGTGCTTGCCCAGGTAGAACGGCC
>JBEKZQ010000354.1:0-6662 GCA_049509675.1 Thermoguttaceae bacterium
TACTGTGGCGGCATGATGACTTCGATGTTGCCCTGGTTGATCGCCCGGGCCAACGGGGCGCTGCTGGAGGTTTGCAGGCGCAACTGGCTGTTCACCAGGTCGGCGATATCCTGGGCCACCTGGAAATCGGCGTGATTCTTCTCCAGCACCAGCGTGATCTTGCCGTCCTTGGTGAAGACGTTGAAGAAATCCTCCTCCAGCCGGCAGCCGCCGTGTACCCGGCCGGTGGTCGTGTTGGCGGCGCCTTCCAAGGTGATGGGCCCCTCGGCAAAGGCAAAGACCCGCGGATTGTGGCAGTCGGGGCCGATCAGCGGCGCGAGAAACAGCCGTCCCCCCGCCAGACTCTTGGCCGATCCGACCGAGCTGACCACACAGTCGATCTTGTCGCCTTCGCGCGCCCCGCCGGCGGGGATGGTGGCGGTTATCGTGACCAGGGCCACGTTCTTGGAGTCTTTCAGTTCCAACGGGCCGTTCTTGCCGGCCGTATTGCCCATCACACTCATCACTTTGGCCACGCTGCGGAGCGTAGGCAGATAGTTTCCGCCGTCGCCGCTGCCTTTCAGGCCGACGACAATTCCCAACCCTTGCAGGCTGTTCTCCTCCTGCCCCTTGACGTGACAAATGCTTTTGAGCGTCAGGCGGTTGGCGGCTTGGGCCGGGACGTTCCAGCACAACCACCCCGCCAGGGCCAAGCCAACCGCACTTAGTTTGTAAACGTTCATGACAGAAAGTCCTTCTCAACTCTCGACTCTCAACTCTCAACTCTCGACTCCTAGAACGGCTGCCACTTGTCGAGCCATTCCAACATCCAGCCGCGGCGATAGCCGTCGCGGACGTGCCCCTTCTCACGCTTGATGATCTGCAAATCGGCGATGTTCTCGCTGAGCACAGTGTTGTTGGGGAGAAGCGAATCCGGCCGCAGTTCGCCGGTCAGCGAGTACTCCCAGGTTTCCTCGTTGTTGCGAATACTGCGCCGCCCTTCCAGGACGATGTTCCCGTTGGGACGGATGTCGACCACCGTGCAGGCGATGTTGAACGACAGTGTATCCTTGGTCTGCAGGTCGGCCGACGAGAGCATCTTGTTGTCCAATTCACCGTCGATTTCCGGTGAGCCGAGCGTCTGCGGATCGGGCACCGCCTTGCGGAGGCCGTCCAACACGATCCATTTCTTCAACGCCAGATCGCCGTGCGCCTGTTTCTTGCGGTCCATCTGGCCATTGCTGGTCATGGTCGATTTCTCGTTGACGACGACCGTGATCAACTCGTGCAGCTTCACGGTTCGCGGGTCGTCGGGCTTCTGGAAGATCCAAGAACATTCGGACAGCGTCAGCGGCTGGCGCTGCTGTGCGGCGCCATACAGGCTGGAGCTCTGCGCCGCGGCCGTGGGGGCCATTACCGACCACAAAATCAGGGCAGCCACGTTCGCGCCGCCCCAAACCTTACAACAGTTCGCAGTCATCGCACGTTCCTGTATTCCTTAGGTCCCGGTCGCAATTTGCAAGACCCCAATCAACCTGCGTTGCTCACCGTCGCACCACTCGCGTCGGCTCGGCCCGGGCCTCCTCGGTCCGGCCTGCGCGGCCGTAGACCTCCACTTCACGAACACCGCTGACGCGGCCGTAAAACGTGCTGCGGTCCAGCAGCGACTCCACCGACACCAGGTCTCCCTGGCTTCCCTCGTCGCGGGCCCGGGCCGTGGTGCGAATCGAGATGCCGGCACTATGGGCATACACGGTAATGACTTCACCCCGATGCACCAGCAGCGGCGCGCGGACCGCGTCCTGTGTCAGGGCCTTGCCGGCGGCGACGGCGCGGATGGCCTCCTTGCCGACCACCTCTGCGACGACGTGGAAACTGCCCGACTCGTCATCGCCCGATTCATCCTCCTGAAGTTCCACGTCGCCGGCGCGGATCACGGCGCCCCGCGCTAGGGCACGCGTGGTCGTCACCACCGTCGAGGGCAGGGAAACCTGGGCCTCCAAAGGGAACGTTGCCGGTTTCTGCGCCGCCGACAAGGTTACTTCGAAATGTTGCGCGCCGGTCCAGGGCGAGCGGCCGCCACTGACGGTCATGGTGCATGCCGGGTCGGCCGCCAGTCGGAGCTGGTTGTCGGGAATCTCGGCCGTCACGAGCCACGATCGATTGCCGGCACGTGTTTTCAGATATTGCGCAACGGCCTCGCACAGCCGGCTCTTGACGTGCCGCGCGGTCGCGGCTGACAGGGCCTGCGGCTCCTCGACGTGCGCGGGATGTGCGGCGCTCGATACGGCCACCTGGCTCGATCCCGAAAAGCGATGTTCGGCCAGATTGACCCCGCGCAACAACAACAAGTCCTGAAGTTCCCGCACCGGAACGAAACGCTGCTGCGAACCTGTTGGGGCGGGAAACAGTTCGATCTGTCCCAGGGCCGCCGCTTGCGGGGCGTCGGCGAAGATCTCGGCCACGTCGCGCAGCCGGACGACCGACCCGCCCGGCGTACACTGGGGGCGAAGCCGGAGTTCCGCCGCGCCGCCGAACCGCGCCGCCAGCAAGACCAACAGCAGCCCGGCCAACGGCTTGAAATTACCAAGATATGAAGAACCGGTCATTTTCTGCTTCCTTGCCCTTAGGGCCCGTGTGACAATAACTTGGCTAGTTGCCAGTAGGACGGATTGGCAATCCGTCCTACGATGATTGATCAACGTATCCCCTTACGGCTCCTTGCCTAGCGGATCAACTGGGTCACGTCCTGGAGAACCTGGTCGCCGGTCTTGATCGCGTTGGAGTTCATCTCGAAGGCGCGCTGCGCGGTAATCATGTCGATCATCGATTGCACCGGATCGACATTGGACTGTTCCAGCGCGCCTTGCTGCAACAGGCCCAAACCGTTCTGGCCCGGATTCGCCAAGGTGGGCGAGCCGGAGGAGTCGGTCTGCTGGTAGAGATTGCTGCCGAGTTTCAGCAGGCCCTCGGGATTGATGAAATTCGCCAATTCGATCTTGCCGATCTGAGAAAGCTGTTGATTACTGGGCTGCTGTACGGAGACGATCCCCTCGGGGCTGATGACGATATTGATGGCGTCCGGGGGAATCGTGATGGCTGGCGAGATCAAGCGGCCCGCGGTGGCCGATCCGACAACCAGGTTCCCGTTGGCGTTCTTGGAGAAATTGCCCGCCCGGGTGTAGAGCGTGGTGCCGGAGGGATCGGTGATCTGGAAGAAGCCCGTGCCTTGGATGGCCACGTCCAGTTGGCCGCCGGTGTTGTTGAAAGTGCCCTGGGTGAAATCGGTCTGCGTGCTGGCAACGCGACTGCCCATGCCCAGGGCAATTCCCGTGGGCGTGAACTGCCCGGCACTGTCCTCGGCGCCCGGATATTTCTCCTGGCGGTACATCAGGTCCTCGAAGTTGGCCCGGGCTTTCTTGAATGCCGTGGTCTGCATGTTCGCCAGGTTGTTGGCGATCACGTCCAACTGGGTCTGCATCGAATCCATGCCGCTGGCGGCAGTGTACATCGCTTGAACACTCATGACTGGAACTCCTCTTGGACTTTTATACTCTGCGCGGTTTCAGGCGGTCCCATCCCCGGCAATAGGGAACGGCCCTCATCATTACAAACCGCTCACACTTTCAGTACTTGACTGATCAGCTCGCTGAGCATCTGATTCTGAGTCTTCATCATGCTGAGGTTGGCTTCGAAGATCCGTGAGGCCTGGATCATCGCCAACATCTCCGTGGCCGGCTGCACGCCCGAGCTTTCCAAGTACCCGGTGGCGACGTTGCGCTGCGGCTCGGGCACAGGCTGCGTGGCGGCCAGCGGCCGGAAAAGGTTCTCGCCCACCTTGACCAGATCGCCCAGCGAGGCGGGCTGAACGATCGCCAGGTTCTGGCTCGAGCCGTCCTGCCGCACCGCGCCGGAGGCGGTGATTTGCCACGTGCCGCCGTTGGGGTCCAAGGCGACGGGGCTGTTCGAGTCGCTTAATACGGAGTAACCCTGCTGCGTCACCAGTTCACCGCGCGCAGTCCAGCGGAAATTCCCGGCCCGGGTCAAGAGGATCTCTTGTCCCTTGCGGACGGCAAAGAATCCGTCGCCGTTGACGGCCAGATCGGTCGGCACGTCGGTGCGTTTTAGGGGGGCGGTGGAAAAATCGGTCTTGGTCTCTCGCATGACGACGCCTCCGCCCACGTCGTCTGCCGCGCCCGAGTCGGCCGCGGGCAGGCCTTGTTGCGCCGCCTCGGCATAGCGCGACTGGAAGACGGCCAACTCGCGTTTGAAGCCTACCGTGTCCACGTTCGCCAGATTGTTGGCAATGACCTCCAGGTTCTTGTCTTGCGCCTGGGCGCCGTCGGCTGAGATGTACAGCCCGTAAGGCATGGCAAATGTCCGCTTGCAATTTCCGTGTGGCCAAAGATGGCTCGCACCAATGAGTCAGGGCGACGCGGATTGCAATCGCCATGCCGAAGAGCCGCAAAGCATTTGCCGGCTCTGTTGGCAACGCGCGCGAAACGTCGCTGGCGAAAGGACTTCGCGACGGCTGACCGCCGCGAGATTTGTCTTCCGCGGCAAGAGACCATCGGCGGAGTGAAGTGCGGATCGTGCCGAACGGACCTGCAATTCTCGCCGCTCACAGAACGGCGGCCGTCGCAGTGGGAGACAAGAAGCCCGGATTATTCATGTAGGGTGGGTCGAGGTCGCGCAAGCCTATGGTGGGTCTCGCAAACCGACCAACGGTTGTCCGGCGCTGTGTCATAAAACGGTAAGTTGATAGGCGACCGAAGACCCACCAAGACCACGGTTTGCTCGACGCCACCCTACAGTTTATGAATAATCCGGGATAACGCGCGCGGTATCAATTCTCCAGCCATGCCACGCTTCGTATAGTCGCTATAACATACACGACATGCGGTTTTCCTATCCTGCGCATGTTACTTGGGCCGATACATCATGCGTGTGCTCTCTCAATCAGTAGTGGATGCTTCCTCGGGAACAAAGAGAGACACGACGGCTAGAACAGGGGCTTTGAGGAAGGAAGGGGCGTCCATGCTAGTGCTATCCAGGCAGCGCGATGAAAGTATCGTGATCGGCGACAAGGTGGTGATAACCATCGTCGATATCCGGGGCGACAAAGTCCGATTGGGTATCGAGGCCCCGGCAGAAATTCCCGTTCACCGTCAGGAAGTGTACGACGCTATTCAGCGCGAGAACCAACGCGCCCGGCATTTAGACCCATGCGACCTGCACAGCCTGAGCCAGGGCAAAGGCGCTCCCTGAAATAATTCACCGTAATGGTGGGTACGTCTGCGAAACCCCATCTTGAGTTGGGTTGGAAATGAGCGCGAAGCTATCAATTATTCCGGCCATACAATACCCCCTGTGATTTTTGCGGCCCCCCTCCCCCCATTTTTCTGCGTCGGCTGCAAACCGTTGCCGAGAAAGAAAATGGAGCGACAATACCGGGTCGTCCGGACCAATGTTATCCAAAGTGCGCCGTTTTCCTAAAGTGTGTATATTTCCAGGTCGATAAAGCGCGATGTTGTACCACAGGGTAACCGTGGATGTGTCGGCTTGGGCGCAGCGATGGATGTTGGTCCGGAACGGTGATCTTGGTGGCGCGCTTGAACTCTGTGCGGTCAAGATAATGAAACCGACGCCATCGATCGTGGCAAGCGAGCTTCATTATTGACGAAGCGCAGGAAACATTCACTTTCTCAAAGGGGTTTCTGGCATGTCCCGAATTAATACGAACGTCAGCTCGTTGCTGGCACAACAGAACCTATCCCGGACGAACGACCAATTGCAGCAGTCCTTGGAGAGGTTGAGCACTGGTTTGCGGATCAACTCCGGCAAGGACGATCCCGCCGGTTTGATTGCGAGCGAGGCTTTGCAAAGCGATATCGTCAGCACGCAGCAGGCCGTTTCCAACAGCCAGACTGCGGACCAGATGATCAACACGGCGGACAGTGCCCTTGGGCAGATCGGCACGCTGTTGAACAACATCCGCGGTCTGATCACCGCGTCGGCCAACCAGGGCGCCATGAGTTCCGATCAGCTTGCCGCGAATCAGTTGCAGGTCGACTCCTCTCTGGACGCCATCAATCGGATCGCCGAGACGACCAATTTCCAGAACCAGCGGTTGCTGGACGGCAGCCTTGGTTTCCAGACTACCGGCACCACGAATTTCAGCTCGGCCAACAACATCGACATTCAGCAGGCCCAATTGGTTGGCAACGCCGGCCAGGCGGTCAATGTGAATGTGACGTCGGCTGCCTCGCAGGCCAGCCTTGCCTTGAACGTCCCCGACGCGGCGGGCCCCATCTCGCAAGCGAGCGGTTCCCTCACCCTGAACAATGGCGCCGCTGCTCAAGCGACCGGCACGGACACTTTGAGCGCCGGCAGCGCTACGCAAGCGACCGGCACCGTCACCCTGAATAGCGTTGCCGCCACGCTGACCGCGGTTCCCGGAGGCGCACTGGACGGTGCGGCCGGCAACCAGACCTTCACCGTGGACCTTGCCTTCGGCCAGGCCTCGGCAGGCGCGACGCTCAGCGGCACCACGCTCACCGTCAACGTCACCGCCGCCAGCGGCACCGCCACGCTCAAGGATGTTGAGAGTGCGATCCATACCAGCGCGGCCACTACCGGGCTCGACGCGACCGTCGTCAACGCCGATTCAGCCACCACCGTGA
>JBEKZQ010000355.1:0-6661 GCA_049509675.1 Thermoguttaceae bacterium
TTACTGAGAGAACTGAAAAACTCCACAACCACCTATTCAGTTTTCGGTGTTCCTTTTCCAGATCCGGTATTCAGATTTCCGTTGGCCTTTCCGCACGATTTTTCAGTCAACACTGAAAACTGAAAACTTCACACTATCCCCATGTTCCATCCTGTCGAAAGTTCTATCTCTTTTCCGGCACTGGAAGCCGCGATCATCCGGTTCTGGAAAGAGCGGCAAATTTACGAAAAATCGCTGGCTGCGCGGGCCGGCAGTCCGACCTTTGTCTTTTACGAAGGCCCGCCCACCGCCAATGGCTTGCCCCATCCCGGGCACTGCTTGACCCGGGCCATCAAAGACCTCTTTCCCCGCTACAAGACGATGCGGGGCTACCGCTGCGATCGCAAGGCCGGCTGGGACACCCACGGGCTGCCCGTGGAGGTCGAGGTCTGCAAGGAACTCGGCATCCATGCCAAGGAGGAGATCGAGGCCTACGGCGTCGAGCCGTTCATCCACAAGTGCCTGGAAAGCGTTTTTCGCTACATGCAGCAGTGGGAATACTTGACCGAGCGGCTGGGGTTTTGGATCCATCTGGACGAGGCCTACGTCACGTTCCATCAAAGCTACGTGGAAAGCGTGTGGTGGGCCCTGAAATCGCTCTTCGATCACGGACTGCTCTACCAGGGGCACAAGATCGTCTGGTGGTGGGCCCAGGGCGGCACGGCCCTCAGCAGCGGCGAAGTCGGGCAGGGATACCGCGAGGTGGCCGACCCGAGCGTCTTCGTCCGCTTCCCGCTGGTCGAGCCGGCAGACGACCGGCTGAAAGATGCCGATCTGCTGGTCTGGACCACCACCCCCTGGACGTTGCCGAGCAACCAGTTCGTGGCCGTGAACCCGGACCTGGAGTACGCAGTGGTGGCTTTCCAGGGGGAGCCGCGGAAACTGCTCATGGCCTCGGCCCTGGTGCAGTCCGTCGCGGCGAAGGTCAAGAAGGAGTACACGATCAAATCGACCGTTTACGGCCAATCGCTGATCGGCCTGCGCTATGTGCCGCCATTCGATTATTACTACTGCAAGCAGGGCGAAACGCAAGGCGAGCTGAAGCAGGGCGGCCGCCAACACGTCGCCTGGCGGATCGTTTCCGCTGAGTTTGTCACGGTTGATACGGGCACGGGCGTGGTCCACCAGGCCCCGGCCTTCGGCGAAGTGGATTACGACGTGCTGTTGGCCGAGCAGGCGCGGTTCGTCGATGGCGAGGGTCCGCCGCTCATCAGCGCCGTGGCTGCCGACGGCGCATTCACGGCCGAGGCCCCCGACTACCAGGGCCGCTGGGTCAAGGACTGCGATAAGGACATCATCCGCGACATGAAGCGCCGCGGGGTGTTGTTCCACCAGGAACAATACGTTCACGACTATCCGTTCTGTTGGCGGGCCGAGGAAGACCCGCTCATCCAGTATCCGCGCAAGAGTTGGTTCATCCGCACTACGCAGTTCCGCGACCGGATGCTGGCCAACAACGCGCGGATCCATTGGCTGCCCGAACACATCCGCGACGGCCGCTTCGGCAACTTCCTGGAGACGAACGTCGATTGGGCCCTCTCGCGCGAGCGTTATTGGGGCACGCCGCTGCCGATCTGGGTTTGCGACCAGACCGGCCGCATGGAGGCCGTCGCCTCCTACGGAGAGCTGTTGGCCAAGCCGGGCGTCGGCGGCGCCGAGGTGTGGGAAGAAGCCAAGCGGCAGAACCCCGCCCTGCTGGAGCACCTGAAGGTCCACAAGCCGTATATCGACGCCGTGACCTACGCTTCACCCTACGCCCCCGGCGCACGGATGCGCCGCGTGGGCGAGGTGATCGATTGCTGGTTCGATTCCGGGGCGATGCCGCTGGCCCAATGGGGATATCCGCATCAGCCGGACTCGCGGGAGCGATTCTTCCAGCAGTTTCCCGCCGACTTCATCAGCGAAGCGATCGACCAGACCCGCGGCTGGTTCTACAGCCTGCTGGCCATCAGCACGTTGTTGTTCAGCGAGGAGGGGGGACTGTCCCAATTCGGGCACCAAGCTTCGCTTGGTCGCGACGAAAATGGGACTGTCCCCTTCGAACATGTTCAGGTCGCCTATCCGCATCCGTTCCGCAACTGTATCGTACTGGGGCTGATGCTGGGCGAAGACGGTCAGAAGATGTCCAAGAGCAAGCGGAACTACCGCGAGCCCAACGAGATCTTCGACCGCTATGGGGCCGACGCCTTGCGCTGGTATTTCTTCGCCAACCAGCCGCCCTGGACGTCGATCCGCTACAGCGAGCAGGCCATCAAGGACACGATCCCCGAATTCCTGTTGCGTTTGTGGAACGTCTACAGCTTTTTCGTGATTTATGCAGGCATCGACGGTTTCGAGCCGGCCGCGGGGATCGCCGGCGCGGCCGGGCAGCTTGGGCCGGAGGTGCTGGCCCGGGGCCGCGGATATCGCCCGCCGCTCGAGCGCGGCGAATTGGACCGCTGGATCCTCAGCGAGCTGAGCCGCACGGCGGCGGCCGTGGTGGCCCTGATGGACCAGTACGACAACTTCAACGCCTGTGCCCGGCTGACCGAGTTCGTCGATGCGTTGAGCAACTGGTATGTGCGCCGCAGCCGCGACCGTTTTTGGAGCGGCGAGGCCTCGGCCGACAAGACCGACGCTCATTGGACGCTGTACGAGTGCCTGCTGAGCACGTGCAAGCTGATCGCCCCGTTCGTGCCGTTTCTGGCGGAGGAGATGTGGCAGAACCTGGCGGTGGCGGCCTTTGCCGGCCGGCCGGCGGAGCAGTTGCCGGCCGAAAGCGTCCACCTGTGCGATTATCCGCAAGGCGACGCGGCGGCCATCGACGAGACGCTTTCCCAGCGCATGGCGCTGGTGCGCGAGATTGTCTCGCTGGGCCGCAGTGCGCGAATGGGGGCCAAGCTCAAGGTCCGCCAACCGCTGGCCCTGGTGGAAGTCGTGCTGGCCAATGCGACCCATCGGGCCTGGCTGGAAGAACATGCCGCGCTGGTCTGCAACGAATTGAACGTGAAGCGGTTCGAGTTCGCTCAGAATGCCGATCAATACATCACCTATACGGTCCTGCCCGATCTGAAGCGGCTGGGCCCGCGGCTGGGCCCGCGGCTGCCGGCCTTGCGAAAGCTGCTGGCCGCGGCCGATGCGGCCCAGTTGCTCTCGGCTTTGGAAAGCGCACGCAGCGTACAATTCAACTTGCCCGACGGACAAGTGACGCTCGACGCCGATGACATCCAGGTTCGTTTGCAGGCCAAGGAAGGATGGGCCGCCGCCCAGGGCCACAAGTGCGTCGTGGTTCTCTCCACCGAAGTGACGGAGGAACTGGAGCGCGAGGGGCTGGCCCGCGAGCTGGCCCGGGCCGTGAACGACCGCCGCAAGGAGTTGGGCTGCCGCTTTACCGATCGCATCGAGGTGGGCATCGTCACCCAGTCGCCCGAGTTGCAGGCAGCGGTGACGCAGTTTGCCGAGTACGTCAAGACCGAAACGCTGTCGCTTCGGCTGGGGAGCGATCGTCTGGAAGCGGAGCCCGTTGAGTTGAAGATCGGCGAGCACGCGGCCAGCGTGTACGTGAAAGTGGATCCCCTCTCCCCTGGCGGGAGAGGGTGAGGTGAGGGAGGAATTGGTGAACCTTCGTCGCCTGCTCGAAAATGTCATAAAACATGGTATTGGGGGGGTTTCGCCGCATTCGTGTTATTTCCTCGCTTGAAAGCCCAGCCCTATAACAGGTTATGCTAATGGGAATGATCGATCCCAAGTCCAAACTCCAATGGTTCCAATTCAGCCTACGGACGCTGCTGGTCGTCGTCACGCTCTGTGCTATCCTGCTTGGTTGGCTTGCCATAAAGACGCAACAGGCGAAACAGGAGCGGGAACGGGAAGCAGACAGAGCGGTTGAGACAGCGACAGAAAACTTGGGGGGACACGTGTCGAGGGCTAGTAGTTCCCGCATCTATTCCGTGAGTCTTGACGGCACTAATGTCACTGATGCGGGACTGGAGTATCTTAAAGGGTCTAGCCAACTCGCAGACCTGCGGCTTGAACACACCAAAATCACTGATGCTGGGCTGGAACATCTAAAGGGGTTGACGCAACTCCGAGAGCTGCGGCTCGGCTACACCAAGGTCACTGATGCTGGATTGGAGAATCTCAAGGGGACGACGCAACTCCGAGAGTTGCGGCTCTGCTATACCAAGGTCACTGATTTGAAAAATCTCAAGGGATTGAGCGAACTCAGAGAGTTGGACCTTGACGGCACCCGAGTGACCGATGCTGGACTGAAGGATATCAAGGGGTTCAGGTGGCTTATTGCATTGCGGCTTAACGGCACCCAAGTGACGGACGCTGGCTTGAAAAACCTCAATGGATTGGAGATGCTTGCAGTTCTGCACCTTGATGGCACCCAAGTGACCGATGTTGGGCTGGAGCATCTCAGTGAACAGTGAATTGTGGCTGCTCGCAATCCTGCACCTTGACGGTACTCAAGTTACCGACGCTGGCTTGGAAAATCTCTGCAGGTTGAACTCATTACAAGAGTTGCGGCTCACGGGGACTAAAGTCACCGTTGAAGGCGTGAAAAGGCTCCAGCAGCTATTACCCAAGTGCAAGGTTTACCGCTGATTAGGCTGCCTGAAAACGGTCATCTTCGGTTTTCACGGGCTTTTTGGCCGACTTAGGCAGTGGATGCTAAGTAAGCGGCGAACAAAACAACCGTCTCCTGTCCACAAGACGATAACTTGCCAAGATTCCAGACGCCCTCCATTGGAGTGAAGAAGTGCATCGGATTCGAGTATACGTCGATTCGTCCGTCTTTGGCGGCGTGCATGACGATCGCTTCCAGGAAGCGAGCACGTTGTTCTTTGGCCGCGTTGCGAACGGCGAATTCGTGGTGTTGATTTCCACGCTTACCACGGACGAGATTGACGACGCCCCCGAGGCTGTCAGAGCGGTCTTAGCTAACCTGTCGCCGGATGCGATCGAACCTGTGGCCCTCAATGAAGAGGTGAAATCCCTGGCGGAAGAATACATACGAGCCGGCGTACTCGGGGAAGCATCCAAGGACGATGCAGTGCATGTTGCCGCCGCAACGGTGGCCAGTGCCGACTTGATCTTGAGCTGGAACTTCAAGCACATCGTAAACTTCAATCGCATTCGCGGTTATAATAGTGTCAATGCGCGACTGGGATATCGGACCATGATTGTTCTTAGCCCGCAGGAGGTCGTTGATGACATCGAAAACAGTGACATTTGATTGCGTGGAAATGAAACGCCGAGCGCAGCGCAGGCTCAACGCCGAATACGAGTCTCGGAAACATGAATTTCCATCGTATTTCGCGTTTCTTGAGGCCAAGTCGAGGGAGTCCGGCTGGCAGAAGGAGTTTTGGGAGAGAGTTCGCGCCGCTCGACGTGGAGAGCAGTAACAGCCTGGCAAACCGACCGTGATGACCACTGCGACATCCCATCTTCCCTTTCGCATCGTCGTGCTGATTTCCGGCGGGGGGACCACGCTGCGCAACCTGATCGAAAAGATCGCTGCCGGCCGGCTCTGCGCCGACATCGCGATGGTGATCACCAACAGTGCGGAGGCGCGCGGATTGCAATATGCCCAAGCGGCGGGCATCGCCACCAGCGTTGTACCGCCGAGCGGCTTCGCCTCGCAAGAGGAGTTCAGCCAGGCGATCTTCGCCCGCTGCCGCGAGGTCCGGGCCGATCTGGTCGTCATGGGCGGCTTCCTCAAGCGCGTGACCATTCCCGATGATTTCGCCAACCGCGTGACCAACATTCACCCGGCGTTGATTCCCGCCTTCTGCGGCCCGGGATTCTATGGCCACCACGTCCATGCGGCGGTTTTGGAGTACGGCGCCAAGCTCAGCGGCTGCACGGTCCATTTTGCCGACAACCAGTACGACCACGGCCCGGTGATCCTGCAAAAGGCGGTGCCGGTCCTGGACGACGACACACCCGATACGCTTGCCGCCCGGGTTTTTGCCGCCGAGTGCGAGGCCTATCCCGAGGCGTTGCAACTCATCGCCGAGGGGCGCGTGAAGGTCGAGGGACGGCGGGTCCGCATCCTGCCCGTTGATAGATCCGAATGAGGAAGTGGCATGTAGGTTCCCTAATCCCTCGAAACGAGAATAGGGGCGGCAATTTGCCGGCTTGCGCCCAGGTTCCGGCGTCCATTTCTCGTTTTGCACTTTGCATTTTGCATTTTGCACTTGCCCGGTTCGGCTGCGCACGGTTGTGAGGGAAGCGGGAATGCAAAGTGCAAAATGTAAAATCTAAAATGACCTACCACCTACCGTTCATGAACATGCTCGCGCCCAGGATCGATTTCTTCACCGCCGCCGATGGCTACCGCTCGGCCGTGCGGATCTGGGACGTGGACCACAGAATCGGCCGCGTCGTCTTCCTGCATGGCATCATCAGCCACGGCGGATGGTATCTGGCCAGTTGCCGGGCTCTGGCCCAACAGGGATTGGAGGTGCATTTCCTCGACCGCCGCGGGTCCGGATTGAACGCGGTCCGGCGCGGACAGGTCGATCGCTTCGAGACCTGGCTGGACGACGTGGAAGGCTATCTGGGGCAACTCGGCTCTGGGCTTCCCATCATTTTGCTGGGCATCAGTTGGGGTGGAAAACTGGCAACGGCCGTC
>JBEKZQ010000355.1:6678-11741 GCA_049509675.1 Thermoguttaceae bacterium
CCCGGGCTTGGCGGCCAAGAAAGGGGCCGGGCCCGTGGGCCGGGCCGCCTTGCGACTGGCCGGCGCGGTGGGCTTGCGCAACTATCGCGTAACGATTCCGCTCCAGGACCGCACGCTCTTCACGGCCAGCACCGCCTGGCAGACCTACGTGGCGCACGATCCGCTGGCCTTGCGGCAGGTCACCGTCGGCTTCGCCTTGGCCGACCTGGAGTTGACCCGCTACGCGACGGCCGCCCCGCAGGAAATCGACATGCCCACGCTGTTGATGCTGGCCGGCCGCGACCGGATCATCGACAACCGCCGCGTGCGGGCGTTGATCGAGCGGTTCGCCAGCGCAGACAAACAGGTGATCGAATACGCCGAGGCCGCGCACACCTTCGATTTCGAGCGCGATCCGGCGCCGTTCTACGCCGATCTGGGCCGCTGGGCCCGTCGCGTGGCGACCGCGGGCTAAGTTACTTCCGTGACTTGCCCTTGAAGAGTTTTCGATCCAAGTTGGCGTGGAAGCCGGTCCAGGGACTGTCCACGTTCGGATCGTCGCGCAGCAGTTGCTGGAAGGCGTTCACCTTGGCGTCGAGATTGTCGAGGCAGTACAGGGCCACCGCTTCCAGGGTCATGGGCAATTTCGGGCTGCCGTAGTCGTAACTGCCGTGATGGCTCACGATCATGTGTTTCAGACGCAGCACGACCTCCTCGGACAACGGTTCGCCGGAAAGTTTTTCCGCCTCGGCGACCTTTTTCTCCAGCAGTCCCACGGCCATGACCAGGTGGCCGATGAGCTGGCCTTCGTCGCTATAGGCCAACTCGCGATCGTAGCGGAGCTCGTCGATTTTGCCCATGTCGTGAAGAAAGGCCCCCACCAGGAGCAGGTCGCGATCGATCTGCGGATAACAGGGACTGATCCGCAACACCACCTCCATGAGGTTGACGACGTGCTCCAGCAATCCGCCCTGGTAGGCGTGATGGTTCTTGACTCCGGCCGGGGCGCGGGTGAACTTGGCCATGAAGGCCTCGTCCAACAAGAAGCATTCGCCCAGGGTCTGCAAACCGGGGTCGTTCAGGCCGCGGAGGATCTCGCTCAGCCGCATCACGAGCTTGTCGACCTCCAAGGCCCGCAGCGGCGTGAAATCGTCGGCGTTGATCTCGCCGGGATCGACCTTGCTCAAGCGCGTGGCGATCAGTTGCACGGCCCCCTGGAACAATTGCGTGGTGCCTTCCACGCGCACGTAGTCGCCGTTCTCGAAGGAGCGGTACACCGCCTCGGTGGCGTTCCACATCCGCGCGCCGATCTTGCCGGACCGATCGGAGAGTTCCATCTGCAGGTAAAGGTTGCCGTTGCGGTTGGGACGCAATTGCTTGTCGGCGGCGACAAAGACCTGGTCGACAGCCTCTTGGTGACCCAACTCGTTGACATAGCGTCGCATCAAGAACCTTTCCCAAAGACTTTCCGGACAGGCACCTTTTGCCGGAACGGCCTGGAAGCGGGCACCATGTACGCATGGTCGTTGCACAAAAGGAGCCTGTCCCCCTTTCCCCGGATTCCGCAGGATCGCTCTATTTTATCCCTCAGTAGATTCCTCTTCAAGGGGAAGGGGGAATGGCTGCATCCGCCCGTCTTGTGCTTTCGCCTGCGGACGGTACGCTGAAGGCATGTTCCGATTCCTTCATGCCGCCGATATCCACCTGGATAGCCCTTTGCGGGGCCTGGACCGCTACGACGGGGCGCCGGTTGAGGAAGTGCGGCGGGCGAGCCGCTCCGCCCTGGAGAACCTGGTGGCCTGCGCCCTGGAAGAAGGGGTCCAGTTCGTCCTCATCGCCGGCGATCTCTACGATGGCGATTGGCGCGACTACAACACCGGGCTGTGCTTCGTGAAACAAATGAGCCGCCTGCGCGACGCCGGCATCCCCGTGTACCTGGTCGCCGGCAACCACGACGCCGCCAACAAAATGACCCGGGCCCTGCGCCTGCCGGCCAATCCGGCCGGCGACGATCCGATGCTCTCGCCGCGCCGGCCGGAGACACGCCGCCTGGACGACCTGGGCGTCGCCATCCACGGCCGCAGCTTCGCCACGGCTGCCGAAACCGCGAATCTGGCAGTGGAATACCCGCCCGCGGATCGCGGCATGTTCAACATCGGCCTGCTGCACACCAGCCTGGAGGGCGATGCGGAACACGCCACGTATGCCCCCTGTTCGCTCGCCGACCTGGCGGCCCGAGAGTATCAGTACTGGGCCCTGGGACACATCCACAAGCGGCGGCAAGTTGGCGCCGATCCCCTGGTCGTGTACCCCGGCAACGTGCAGGGGCGGCATATCCGGGAGAGCGGCGAAAAAGGCTGCTGCCTGGTTGCCGTCAGCGACAGCCATGAGGTGAGCGTTCAGTTCCGGCCGCTGGACGTTTTTCGCTGGGAATTGTGCCGCGTCAATTGCCGCGACGCGGCCGATGGCGACGACGTGCTGGACCGCTTTGGCCGCCGCCTGCGGGAACTGCTTGGCCTGCACGCCCCCTTGCCGTTGGGTATCCGCGTCGCACTGGACGGGCCGTGCCCGGCGCATCAGCGGCTTGCGGCCGACCAGGAAGCCTTTGCGGCCCAGATCCGCGCGACGGCCATCGAGGTCTCCAGCGGCCGGGCCTGGGTCGAGAAGGTCGAGATTGGCACCTCCTATCCGACCTCGACCGATGCGGCCCTGGCCGCCGACGGCCCGGGCCAGGAACTCTCGGCCTGCCTGGACGAACTGCTTGCCGATCGTTCGCGGCTGGAAGCCTTGGCCGGCGAATTGGACTCGCTGAAGAAGAAACTCCCCGCCGAGTTGCTCGAAGGGCCCGACGCCTTGGCCTGCGACGATCCGGCCTGGCTGGCCGCCATGTTGGGTCAGGTCCGGCCATTGTTGCTCCAGCGGCTCGCCGCCCGGGAGAATGCCTGATGTATCTGTGCCGCCTCGAGCTGCGTGCCTACGGCCACTTCACCAACCATACGCTGGATCTTGCGCCCGGCTTGAACATCGTCTATGGCGAGAACGAAGCCGGCAAGAGCATGGCCCTTCGCGCCCTGCGGCAGTTCCTCTACGGCATCGATCTGCGTTGCGAAGACAACTTCCTGCACGCTTCCAAGAATCTCCGCATCGCCGCCGTGCTCGAAGGACACGACGGCCGGCGAGTGGCTTATGTCCGCCGCAAGAGCAATGCCGGCTCGCTCCGCGGCGAGGACGACGCCGCCGTGGCCGACGTCGCCGAGTTGGATCGCCTGCTGGGCGGCATCGATCGGGCCACCTTCCAGCGCCAGTTCGGCATCGACTATCCGCAACTGGTCGCCGGCGGCCGGGAGATCTGCGAGGGACGCGGCGACGTGGGCGAAATCCTCTTCGCCGCCGCCGCCGGCCTGGCCAACCTGGGCCAGATCAAGACCAACCTGGACGACGAGGCGGGCGACCTGTTCAATCCCAACGCCCGCGCCTCCACGCCGCGCCTGAACAAATCGCTCGCCGAACTCAAAGAGCGCCGCGGCACGGTCAAGAAACTGCAATTGCAGAGCGGCCAGTGGGAAGCCCAGCAGAAACTGCTCGACGACACCCAGGCGGGGCTGAATACGGTGCTGGACAACCTGCGCCAACAGCAGCGCCAGCGCGACCGGTTGGCCCGTCTGGAGAAGGCGATCCCGCTGTTCGCCCGGCGGCGCGTGCTGGAGACGGAGTTCGAGCCGCTGCGCGGCACGCCGTTGCTGCCCGAGCAGTTTTCCGATCGCCGCCAAGATGCCTTGACCCGTCAGAAGGTGGCCCGGGGCGAGCGGCAGCGGATCGAGCAGTCGCTCCAAGGGCTTTCCGACGAGTTGGCCCGAACCGCCGTGCCCGCCGAGCTTCTCCGCCACGCCGAGCCGATCCGCGCCTTGCAGGAAGAACTGGGCTCCTATCGCAAGGCGCAAAGGGACCGGCCCGGACTGGTCCGCCAGCGCGAGCAATTGGAAGCGCGCATCGGCGAACTATTGCGCGAGTTGGGTGGCCCCCCGCCGGCGGTTCCGCCGCCGCGATCCGAACTCTCTCTCACTCGCGCCCAGCGGATGCGCATCCGGAAGCTGGCGCAGAGTTGGCAAGGACTGCGTCACGAGTTGGGAAACCGCCAGGAGACGCAGCGGAAAATCGAGGCGGAACTGGCCCGCCTCGAAGCGGAACTCGCCGCCCATGACACGGCGGCCGCGGTCGACGATCTACGCGATCTGGCTGGCCGCATCCAGGATTGCGGGCCGTTGGAGAAACAGCTTGCCGCACAGCGCGGCGAGCTGGAGCGGATGGAACAAGACGCCACCCTGGCCCTGAAGCGATTGGGCCTGTGGCACGGTACGCCGGCCGAGCTCGAGGCGCTGAGCGTGCCGGAGAGCGAAACGGTCGATCGCTTCGAGCGTGAAGAGGCCGACGCGGCCGGGGCGATCAAGGAACTGGGAAAACAGTACCGGCAGGCGGGCGACCGCATCGGCGCGCTGCGGCAACAACTCGACGAGCTGGCGCGCGAGCAGGATGTGCCCACCGAAAACGACCTGGCCCAAGCCCGGCAGATTCGCGACGAAGGATGGCGGCTCGTGCGGCAGGCCTGGCAGGGCGAGTTGCCTGACCCCACCGCTGTCGCCGCCTTCGTGGCACGCTTTCCGCCGGCCGAGGATTTGGCCCGGGCCTATCAGCGAAGCGTCGAGCAGGCCGATCAACTTTCCGACCGGCTCCGCCGCGAAGTGGACCGCGTGGCCCGCAAAGCCAGGCTGCTGGCCGAACAGAACGAGCAGCAGGAGACGTTGGTCCGCGTGGAGCAGGAGTTGGCGGCCGCGCGCGGGCGGCGCGAGCAACAACAGGGCGATTGGCGGGCGTTGTGGCGGCCGCTTGCCGTCGATCCGGCCGCGCCGCGCGAGATGCGGCAGTGGCTAGTCCGCCACGGCCACGCGCTGGAGAAGGCCGAGGCCGCGCGCAAACAGCGTCACGTCGTAGGCCAGTTGCAAGAAGAGATCGCCGTGTACTCGGGCCGGCTGCGCCAGTTATTGGTCGCCGAGAGGATCGAACCCGACGCCGCGGCCACGCTGGCC
>JBEKZQ010000356.1:0-6638 GCA_049509675.1 Thermoguttaceae bacterium
AACAGCGTATCGCTGCGGCACGAAAGTCACACATCAAGCGAACCCGGCGAAAACTGCGGGAAAAGGGCATCTACCTCAAAGACCTCATCCGTTGCGAGTGGCCGTAACCTTGCGCAGTAATATTAGTATCCCCGCAATTATAGCCCGGCCCGGCCGCGACTGCCTACTTCCTGATCGCGCGGCCCAACTTCTGCTCCACGCTGGCCAGCTTGGCGTCCAATCGCGACTGGTGGCCGCGCCGGTAATCGATCTTGATCGAGCACTCGATCCGGCCACAATCGGCGGCCAGGGCCTGGAAACATTGCCTCACCACCCCCAGCACCTGGTCGAACTCGCCCTCCAACACGGTTCCCATGGCATTTGAGCGGTAATCGAGGCCGCTGCGATCGATAATGTCAAGACTTCTTGTCACGTAAGGACTCACGCTTTCCCCCTTGTCGAGGGGAAAAATACTGAATTCCAGAAGAACCATCAAAACACTCCTTGCAGAGAAAGAACCGCTTTCGCCGACACAAAGCATTGTACGCCGCCAATCACGCTTGTCGCGAGCCGCTGAGAACAGTACACTACCGCGACTTTTTCCGGCCCAATCCGGGTCTCTTGGTCCCATGTCTACGCGCAGCATAAACTACCTCTCGGCTTTGCTGGTGGCAGCCGCAATCGGGCTGTGCTCCGGCCGCGCACAGGCACAACCCCAGGTGATGCCGGTGACAGTCTTGGGCGGCCCGGCGCCGGCGGGCGTGTATCTCGGGCCCGTGACGCCGCAGAACCCCCCGATGTTCCCGGCCCCCCAGCCGGCGCAGCCGCTGGTTGATCCCTACGTCGGAATTTACGGAGAATCGTGGACATGGCAACTGCTGCCTGACGGACTACTCTACAAAGCCTATTTGGCGGGCGGCCGCGAATCACGCTTCGCCAGCGAATTTGTGCATGATAAGAACCTGGGCCCGCTCTGGGACATCGCGCTGGGGGGACATGTGGGCCTGATCCGCTCCGGCACCCCCGATGCGATCGTGCCGGAGGGCTGGCAGGTCGATCTCGAAGGTGCTGCCTTTCCACGACTTACGCTGGACGACAACCGCGGCCTGGTGGCGACCGATTTCCGCTTCGGCGTGCCGTTGACCACGCGGCAAGGCCCGTGGGAATGGAAATTCGGCGGCTATCATCTCAGCTCGCATTTCGGCGACCAATTCCTGACCGAACATCCCGACGTGGATCGGATCCATTATTCTCGCACCGGACTGGTGGTCGGCGGCGGTTTTCGGCCAACCCCCGACTGGCGCCTGTACGCCGAAGCCGGCTGGGCCTTCGCCGTATGGGGCGGCGCCAAACCGTGGGAGTTCCAGTTCGGCGGCGAGTACAGTCCGGCCCGGCCCACGGGCTGCCAAGGCGCGCCGTTCCTGGCCGTCAATGGGCATCTCCGCCAGGAAAACAATTTCGGAGGTAATCTCATTGCCGAGGCCGGCTGGCAGTGGCGCGGCCAGAGCGGCCACTTGTTCCGCACCGGCCTATATTATTTCAACGGCATGAGCGACGAGACCGAGTTCTTCACCACCAGCGAGCAGTTGCTCGGCGTCGGCCTGTGGTACGACTATTAAAATGGGCTATTCTGGCAAACCTTTCCGATTTTGCCGGTTGTAGCGAGCGACCGGAGTTAAACTATTCCGCCTGGGTATTCTGTGCGTCAAGTTCCGGTTGTGCCGGTTCCGATGAAGATTCTACCTATAACGATAGTAACGGCTGGGCCGAGCGGCCTGGCCAATCGCAAGGGGGGATCTTCTCATGTCTTTTCGCTGGTACTTCGGGACCGCTGCCTTGGCGGCGGCACTCGTGTGGGGCGAGGCGCGTCAAGGCGGTACGGCAGAGATTGAAGGTCGGGCGGCGTTGGCCGGCCGCCAGCAGATCCGCGCCGAACTGGCCGCTGCCATGGCCGACGGCTATCTCAGCCGTCAGGAACAGTACACGATCCTCCTGCACGCCAAAGAGGTGCTCTCGACCGACGATCTGCACGGCCTGGAACGCACGCTCGATCGGCTGGCCGCTGCGAGCGACCGGGGCGGCGGCGGCGATCATAGCATCCCCAGTGTCGACGACCGGCTTGTTGCCGGCGGCGCGCGGCGCGTGGGCTACGAGTCGTCCCAGCCCAACCCGTCGGCCGCCGGCCTGAACTATGAAGAACCCGACGGCGCCGTGATCCCTGCCAATCCCTACCAGCAGGCAGGCCCCAGGCCGGTCCCGTCGCCCTACGGCGATATGCCGGGCTCGTTCTCCGACGGCGAGGTCTTCAGCAACGACGGATGTATGGTCGAGGAAATGGAGAGCCGTTGCCGCCACAGCTTCCTCAACGTCGATGTCTTCAGTTCTGTCGACGCCTTCAAGGGGCCGATCGACCTGAACGAAATCAATCACGACGGCAACTTCGGCTTCCGCGTCGGCGTCAACGGCGCGATCCCGATCGTCAGCTCCAAGGGGCTTGGCTTCCAGGTCGGCACCAGTGAGCTGCTCTCCGACTTCAAAGGCACGCCGCTCACCGGCAGCGAAGACCGCGACCAGCGATTCACCACCGCCGGGTTCTTCCAACGCATTCCGACCCCCCGGGGAAGCTTCGGCTACGGATTCGTGTACGACTGGCTCCGCGACAACTATTACACCAAGCTCAAGTTTGGGCAATGGCGGGTGAAACTGGCTTGGGAAAAGGGACCCTGCGATGAACTCGGCATCTGGGCCGCCATTCCCGACCACGGCGCCTCGGGCGACGTCTTTGTGATCAGCCCCATCACGGGCGAGTACGTGCCGGTGCCGGTGCGGTTCAGACCGGAGGCGCAAGGAAGCATCTATTGGCGTCATACCTGGTGGCACGACATCTCGACCACCAGTTGGCTGGGCGTTGCCCAGCGGCCCGGCGAGTTCGTGTTCGGCTCGGATGCGAAGATCCCCATCAGTCCGCGGCTGTCGTTGGTGGGCACAGCCAGCTACATCCTGCCCAACGCGGCCGGAATCGACGGTCAGAACGACGAAATGTGGAACGTGGGCGTGGGGATCGAGTTCGTTCCCGGCGGGCGCGGCTGTTGCCATTCCCAATTCGCGCCATTCATGCCCGTGGCTGATAACGGCAGTTTCGCAACCCGGCAAACGAACCGTGACGAGTTCGAGAGCATCTTGAACCCCTGATCGCCCTGGAGTGCTGCCACGGCGGGGTCTGGTCCATTTTTCGGCTCGCAAACTAAGGAGCCGTAAGAGAATAGGTTGATCAATTATCGTAGGACGGATTGCCAATCCGTCCCACAGGCAACTTGCCAGTGCCTTGCTGTCACTGGAGCGCTGCCACGGCGTCTGTTAGACTATTGGCGCCATGGCAGCGCATTTATCCGATTGCGGCGTGTTTCTGCGGGAGTTCGTGCGGAACTTCCACACTACCGGCGCGCTGTTGCCCAGCGGCCGGTTCCTGGCCCGCGCCTTGGCCCGGTTCGTGGCGGAGCCGGCGTCCCGAGCGCGGCGGATCCTCGAGGTTGGGCCGGGCACGGGCGCGGTCACCCGCCGCATCGTGGCCGCGCTGGGGGCCGAGGATCGCTTGGACCTGGTCGAACTGAACGATGCTTTCGTCCAATGCCTGCAAGAGCGGTTCCAGCGGGAGCCCGCGTTCCAGGCCGTTGCCGGCCGCAGCCGCGTTCATCATTGTGCCCTGCAAGACCTGCCCGCCGACGGAACCTACGACCTGGTGATCTCCGGGTTGCCGTTGAATAATTTCGCCGTCGGCGACGTGGAACAGATCCTGGGCGTATTGGCGGGCCTGCTGGAGCCCGGCGGCACGCTCTCTTTCTTCCAGTACATCGCGGTCCGCCGGCTGAAAGCCGTCTTCAGCGGTTCGGCCGAGCGCGAGCGACTGCGAGGCATCGGCGTGGTGCTCGAGCGGCTGCTATCGAGTTACGAGGTCCGCCGCGACTGGGTCTGGCCGAACATCCCGCCCGCCTGGGTGCATCACGTGCGGTTTGCGCCTGCCAATTGACAGTTGAATGCGCTGTCCCGGAACCATGTGAAACGGCCCCAAGACCCACTTCCGATTGAACCCCAACGTATGGGGCAGCCGATAGCATGTGGACGCTCTTAAGGCAGCCGACATCGGCGAAATTGCCGTCGGGGGATGGTGCTAGCAGTGCTAGCACGGTATCTTGAACTCAGGCAAGCACTCCACGCGAAGTAACGCGTGCCCTTTCTGAAATTGCCAAAGCGCTATTGACCAGAACGGCGAAAATGTGTACAGTTGTACATGTTGCCACTGACGGCGCGACGATAGACGTATTCCAGGGATGACTTCTGTTTATCGGCGAAACCTAAAACCAGACATGGGCCGGTAAAATGATTCAATGCAGCATTGCACCGCAACCAGTGCTATCGGACCGTAACGGCCCGATTATTGCCAGCGTGTGCATGGGCCTGCGATCGGAAAAGGCCCTTGTCGGGGTTGCGCTCGCGCTAGGTGCCCGTACCGTTGCGGGATGGTCTCCGTCAGAAGAGAATTTAGCCGGTGCGGCCGAACAAGTCTCGCGAGCAGTTATTGTCGAAGTCCGGGAGCGCATCGTCGCCGGTGAAGACCCGCTAGGCGAAGCGTTTTGCAAGTTGCGGCTGCCAGCCGAGCGACGGGCCAACGGGGCGACCTTTACGCCGCGCACGATCATCAACGCAATGGTCGAATGGGCGGCAGACACAGCCGCGCCGAAGCGGATCGTTGATCCTGGGACAGGTTCTGGTCGTTACCTTATGGCAGCGGGGCGATGCATTCCAAAGGCTTCCCTTCTCGGGATAGAGAATGACCCCCTGCCCGCAATTCTGGCTCGTGCTAACCTCGCCGTGTTGGGCATGGCCGAACGGTCCGAAGTGGTCTTGGACGACTACCGTGCTGTCGCACTTCCGCCCGTGGCCGGGCAAACTCTCTTCATCGGAAATCCGCCTTACGTTCGGCATCATCTGCTTGGCTCGCAATGGAAGACTTGGCTAACTGGGGAAGCAACAAAGCGAGGGTACTCCGCGAGCCAACTTGCCGGCCTCCATGTTCACTTCTTCTTAGCGACGGCCCAGAAAGCGGCAACAGGTGACGTTGGCGCTTTCATTACGGCGGCCGAGTGGCTCGACGTGAACTACGGCAGCTTGGTGCGCGAATTGTTCATGGGCGAACTAGGCGGTAAACGAATTGTGGTTATCGAGCCTACAGCCCTCCCATTTCCCGACGCAGCAACCACGGCAGCAATTACCTATTTTCAGATCGGCGCGAAGCCAAAGAGGATTAAGTTAAAGCGCATTGAGACGCTGAGCAAGTTGAAAGAGCCCAATGGCAACCGTGAGGTTCGCCGCGAGCGATTGGAAGCCGAGAGAAGATGGTCACACCTGACACGCGCAGGCAAAGATGGGCCAGAAGGCTACATCGAATTGGGTGAAATCTGCCGAGTGCATCGCGGGCAAGTCACGGGGCTAAACAAGGTTTGGATTGCCGGGGCGCATAGCCCAGACTTGCCCGAGTCAGTCTTGTTCCCTGCCGTTACAAGAGCCCGCGAGTTGTTCCGAGCCGGAAACGCAATTGAAGACGCGTCGATTCTGCGCAAAGTCATCGACTTACCGGTTGACCTTGACGTTCTTGATACGTCAGACCGAAAGAAGATTGACCAATTCTTGGCTACGGCAATATCGCTTGGGGCAAACACCGGATACGTTGCAACGAATCGAAAGGCATGGTGGGCGGTTTGTTTGCGTGCTCCTGCCCCGATCCTGACAACGTACATGGCGCGGCGGCCTCCGGCGTTCGTTCACAATTGGGCGCAGGCGAGGCACTTGAACATTGCCCACGGTATTTATCCGCGGGAATCGTTCGCCCAATCAATTCTCAACAATTTGGTTGCGTATCTTCGCAGAACCGTACAGGTGACGCAAGGGCGGACGTATGCGGGTGGATTGACAAAGTTCGAGCCAAGAGAGGTTGAGCGCCTCTTGGTTCCCGGACCAGAGTTGCTTGCACAGGGAGTAAAATGAAATGATCCCAGCACCGCGATGGAGTGCGGAAGTCCTTGAAAAGAACAGCGAACATGCAACGGAGATTTTTCGCAAGGAAAGGCTGGAAGAACCGCTAGAAGACTACCTTGAGGCATTCGACGAATACCAAGGCAACGTCGAAGACCTGTTTGAAACCACCATCGACTTGACCGAATTGGACGAAACCGCGATCCAGTTCCTTAGTGACGCTAAGTTGTTCGGTGCCTTCCGATACCTTGCGGGGCCGCCAATCTCCGACGACGACCTAAAAACGGTTGCCGAAGTCACCTCCCTAAACGCTTCACAGCTCCGCAATGATCCTGAAGCCGTACAACGAATCATAAGTGTTGTTCGGATGGGAATGGACCGCCGTAGGTTCCCATGGGTGCGCGAAGAGCGTGAGCCAACTGAAGCGGAGAGAAAAGCGGCCGTGTTGGCGTCGGCGGCGCTCATGGCCACTCAGCGCGTCGGCACCGATAGGCGCAGCAAGGGCAAACGCTCGCAAGAGGGAATGGTCAACGGCGTGTTGACCGGAGCCGGCTTAGTTGAGGTTGCAAACCGCAAAGTTTCGACGCTGACGGATGCGCCAGAACCGGGCCAGTTTTGCGGGGAAAGCT
>JBEKZQ010000357.1:0-6632 GCA_049509675.1 Thermoguttaceae bacterium
GACGGCGCCAATTACGTGCGGCAGGAATTGGAGATTACTGCCCGCGAGGACTGCGCCATCCGCGAAATCGTTTGGCTCGACGAACCGCTCGGCGGCGCGCGGACCGTCGGCCTGGTCGACGGCTCGCCGCTGGTGGCCGGCGACTTCTTCCTCGGCTGTGAAGACCCGCACGCGATGAACACGCCCAGCGGTTGCCGCCTGTGGCGCAATGCGCCGTTGGGCAAGGGAGAAACGATCGCCGAGAGCTTCGTGATCGGCGTGGCGCCGCCGGGGCAGATGCGCCGGGCCTTCCTGTATTATCTGGAGCGCGCGCGGGCCCATCCCTACCGCCCCTTCCTGCATTACAACTCCTGGTACGACATCGCCTGGGATCCTTTCGCCCTGAACGAGACGAACTGCCTTGAGGCCATCCGCCTCTGTGGCGACAACCTGGTGAAGCGGCGCGGCGTGGTCGTCGACGCCCTGGTCTTCGACGACGGCTGGGACGATCCCCAGACGCTGTGGCAGTTCCACGGCGGCTTTCCGCGCGGCTTCACGCCTCTGGCGGAACTGTGCCGCCGCTATGACACCCGCTTGGGCGTCTGGCTCTCGCCCTTCGGCGGCTACGGCGAGTCGCGGAACCAACGGCTCAAGTTCGGCCGCGCCCGGGGCTACGAAACCAACGCCAACGGCTTCTCCCTGGCCGGGCCGAAATACTACGCCGCTTTCAAGCGGGCCTGCCTGGCCATGATCCGCAACTACGGCGTGAACCACTTCAAGTTCGACGGCATCGCCTCGGGCATGTATGCCAACGGGGCCGGCGCCGACTATCTGCTCGATACCGAGGCCATGCGGCGGTTGATGCTGGAACTGCGGCAGGAAGATCCGAACCTGTATATCAACCTCACGACCGGCTCATGGCCATCGCCCTTCTGGCTCCGCTACGCCGACTCGCTGTGGCGGCAGGGCGACGACATGGGATCTGCCGGCAAGGGGAGTCTCGAACAGCAGTGGCTCACCTACCGCGACCGGGAGACCTTTCGCAACATCGCCGGCAAAGGCCCCTTGTTCCCGCTTAACGCGCTGATGACGCAGGGGGTGGCCTACTCGCGGCGCGGTCGGGCGGGCGATCCGACCTTCAACTCCGCCGGTTTCAAGGACGACGTCCGTGCCTTCTTCGGCAGCGGCACCGGCCTGCAGGAACTGTACATCCAGCCGGGCAGGCTCACGGCCGAAGATTGGAACGTGCTGGCCGAGGCCGCCCGCTGGTCGCGCGCCAACGCCGACGTGCTGGTGGATACGCATTGGATCGGCGGCGACCCCGGCAAGCTGCAAGTGTACGGCTTTGCCTCGTGGATGCCGCGCAAAGGCATCGTCATGCTGCGCAACCCCGACGACCGGCCGCAACAGTTCAACCTGGACGTACAGTCGGCCTTCCAACTCCCCGCCGGAGCGGCTGCCAGATTCATGTTAAAAAGCCCCTGGGCGGAAGACGGCGGCAAGCCGGCGCTGCCGGCCGAGGCCGGCAAACCGCTGCGGTTGACGCTCAAGCCGTTTGAAGTGCTCGTCGTGGAGGCCGCGGCAGGGGAGAGTGTCGCCGGCCCGGCCCAACGCTATCTTGACGCGCAGCTTCAGGCCGTGCGCGGACTGCAGCGCGATCTGGATGGTTTGGCCGACGCGGCGGACGCGGCCGCCGCACGACTTCTGGCCGGCGGCAACCTGTGGCTGGCGGGCGAGCCCGGCATGGTCGCCGAGTTGGCTGGCCGCGCGGGCGGACTGTGCGGCGCCCGGGTGTTGCCGGCCGAGAAGTCGGCCGCGACCTTGGGACGCAACGACGTGGTCCTGTGGAGCGACTACGGCGCGACGCCGCAGCCCGGCCCTCTCTGGCCGCGGCTTCTCGAAAGCGACGCCCTGGTCGTCGCCTTCGTCCCGGAAGAGTCCAGCCATTACTCCCCTCGCCCCTTGCAGGAGAGGGGCGGGGGTGAGGGGGGAATCGCAACGCATCCTTTGCCCGAACACGTGCGAACGTTCGGCACAACGATCACGCCGACTGTAGGACGGATTGCCAATCCGTCTTACGAAATCCCGCTTGAAGGGCGGAACGCCGCGGGCGCAGACGGACAGCGGGTGATCAGGGCGATCGTGCCGGCCGTCGCCACGGCACAGTGGGCTTTTGTGGCCGAACTGCTGGGCGCGGGCCGCCGCCGTCACCGCCAACTTGCCGTTTATCTGAGCATTCACCTCGACCCGGGCCTGCGGCGATTCAAACGGACCGAGGGCCTGTTGCTGGAACCGGATCTGCGGCCGGACCCGGTCGAGCGCAAGGCATACGGCGGCCGGTTCCTTGCCCTGGTGCGAGACGGCCTGGAGGCGATTCGCCGTGAGGAGATGCCGCGGATTCGTCAGGCCGGGGCTTGGCTGGCCGAGTCGCGCGCGGCCCACCGGCGGATCTTCCGCAACCTTCAGGGCCACCTCCCGCCCTGCGAGGCCGGGCGGCCCGGCGATGCGGATTTCTTCGGCAACCCCAGGCCGATTTCCCTGGCCGGCGCGGACGCCCAGCGGTGGGTCCGCGCGAATCTCCGCTCGGGCGATCTCTATCTGCTGCTGGGCTACCAGGAGAACGAGGACGCCGCCGCGGCCGCCGCCCATGCCCTCGGCGCGCGGACCATCTTCATCACTTCGCAGGGCCCGGGGCTCGAACAAGGCCGGGACCCCCGCCACCTGTACGTCAATCCGCATTGGCCGCGCAGCGACGCCTGTCTGGCGCTGGCCGGGTATGACGTGAAGGCCTGTCCGCTTTCCGCCATCCTCGGTTTGAGTTGTTACTATGCGATCTGCGGCGAAGTCGATTCCCCTAATCCCTAATCTCCCCACTCCGCGATCGGGAGTTCAATATCCCAGCCGCCAGTAGACCGGCGCCGACCATGCCCAACACGGCCACCACGCCCAACCAACGCAAGAATTGGCTGCGTGCCGCGATGTAGTTCTTGTCCGTCGGCGTGTTGCCAGGGTCCAGACCGCGGACGAGCACGTCCTCGTGCCAGGCCCTCAAAGCGCCCGCGGGCAGAAGGCCCTCGACGCGTTGCTGAACGACGTCGGGTGTCAGACCCGTGGTGGGAGCCAGCGGTCGGCTCTCGAAGACCAGCAGGGTGCCGATCCCGGCCAGGGCCAGGATCACCGCCCCGACCGCGGCCAGGCGCTCGCGTCCCCCCCAACCCGTTGCCGGGCGCGGTCCGTCCGAGCCCGCCGCGTGCGGCTCCGGTTCCGCCCTTTCCAACTTCGACATTTTCAACAGCGCCGGAGCGCAGACCTCGCTGCCGCAGACGCAACGGATCATTTCCCCTGCTTGGCGAGGCTCAATGGGAAGTTTTTGTCCGCAGGCACAGGGGAGCAGGTAGATCGTTCTCGAGCTCGTCATCGCCAGGTCGAAGCCTTCCGGTTCGAGTTGCCGCCTTGGGGGGGAAGGAGACAGGCGACTCTCGTGCGACAACCGATGGCGCGGTCCGGCAAGAGATCCCTGTCCCTGTATCGTACAGCGTCCTTTACGCGGTTGCCAGCGATTCGGATCGGGTGGCAGGGCAACTGCGAAGTCGGGGTCTGGTCCATTTTTCGGCTGATAGGCATAGCCACTGGATTGGACTTGGACCGAAAACATGGACCTGACCCCTTTGCGTCAGACTGTGCCAAGACTAGCCCGACGCGCTAGCGAGGGGACCGGCGGCGATTCTCCCTCGCTAGCGCATCGGGCTAGTGTCGTGTGCGGCCCGTATATTAGCCATGCTGCGCATACTATCTATATTAACGAGAAGTGCCGTGATTGCAGGCATTTTCCCGCGATAGGCCGAGGAAATTCCCTCAGCGGCATCCAAGGCACTGGACTAGTGTGAGCAATGGATTACAATTACTTGTTCTTGCCATCCTCAAGCGGTGTTACGCGGTGCTGCGTTCGGGCAGACGATCGAGATCTTCGGGGACTTTTTGCACGTGTCCCGACCCTGGAAAGAGAATGATTCTGAGCAGGGCGGCCGTTCTTTTTCCGCAGGGCCTTTTGTGGGCTCCCGGAGCATTGCGATCCTCCGGGGCGGGGCCTACTTTCTGCCTAAGCGGAATCCCTTGCCAAATGAGCGGATGCGACCGCGGCGCCCAAAGAAAGGGTGGTAGAATTTCGTGGCTTTCCAAATCCACTTGTGGCATAATGTACGTTGGAGAGAGCTTACACGCGGTATGATTGCGCGCGATGCACGCGGGCCCCTGTTGGGCACCTGCGTGTCTTGCTGGCAACCGTCCGCGGTATGAAGTCCGGACGATCCCGCGTCGTGTCACAGCAGGCCGCCAAAGATGCGCCGCTGTGCGGCGGGCGATGGCTCTAGCTCACCGACCAGTTTTCCTGAGGGCTCGCCAAGAGATACGGTGGGGGAATCTGACCGTTATCGCCTGGCCCGCTCCCAGCCGGACCTTTGTTGATGGAGGAGTAACGCTTTGTACGACGCATTGCTGGACGATCTGGAAGACGATTCGACATCACGCCCGGACGAGACGATCGAATTGGTGGAAGAAGTTGTCGACGGCTTTGACGACGCCGACGAAGACCTGATGCGCGATGTCCCGGAGGAACTCGTTGTCGAGCTGGACCTCGATCTGGACGTGAACGTCGACGGTCTTCTGGAGGGGGTCGACGAAGACGATTCGTGGTCGGACGATCCGGTCCGCATGTACCTGACGCAAATGGGGGAGATCCCGCTGTTGACGCGGCGGGAAGAGATTACGCTGGCCCGGCAGATCGAGATCACGCGGGCCAAGTTTCGCCGTCGCGTGCTGGAGTGCGACTACGTGATGCAGACCGCCTTCAAAGTGCTGCGGCGCGTACACCAGGGCGAATTGCCCTTCGATCGCACGGTACAGGTGTCGGTGACGGACCAATTGGAAAAGCATCAGATCCTGGGCCGCCTGCCCGGCAACCTGCGCACGCTGGACACGCTCATGAAGCGGAACCAGCACGACTACAACGTGGCCACGAGCCGCTCGCGCGCCGCCGCACAGCGGCGGGCCGCCTGGCGGCGGCTGAGCCGGCGGCGGCGGCGGGCGGTGCGGCTGGTCGAGGAACTGGGCCTGCGCACCCAGCGCATCGAGCCGATGATCAAGACGCTCGAGGAGTTCAGCCGCCGCGTGGACGAGCTGAAGGGCCGCATCGACGAGCATCGCAGGGCCAAGGGCCGGCCCCGCCAGCGCGAGCCGTGGATGACCGAGTATCGCAACATCCTCCGCGCCACGCAGGAATCGCCCACCAGTCTGCGCAACCGCGTGGCCTATTTGAAGGCGGTTTACGCCCATTATCAGGAGGCCAAGCGCGGCCTGTCGGAGGGCAACCTGCGGCTGGTCGTGTCGATCGCCAAGAAGTACCGCAATCGCGGCCTGAGTTTCCTGGACCTGATCCAGGAGGGCAATGCGGGCCTGATGCGGGCGGTGGACAAGTTCGAGTATCGCCGCGGCTTCAAGTTCTGCACCTACGCCACCTGGTGGATCCGCCAGGCCATCACCCGGGCCGTCGCCGACCAGAGCCGCACCATCCGCATCCCCGTACACATGGTCGAGACCATGTCGCGGGTGCGGAGCGTCTCGCGCAAGCTGCTGCAGCACCTGGGACGCGAACCGACCATCGAGGAGACGGCCGGGGCCAGCGAAACCTGCGTGGACGAAGCCCGGCGGGTGTTGGCAATGAGCCGCTATCCGATCAGCCTGGATCGGCCGGTGGGCAACAGCGAGGACAGCCATTTCGGCGACCTGCTGCCCGACAATTCGGCCAAGAATCCGGCCATCGGCGCCACCCACGGCATGTTGCGGCACCGCATCGCCAAGGTGCTCAAGACGCTCAGCTACCGCGAGCGCGAGATCATCAAACTCCGCTACGGCCTGGGCGACGGCTACAGCTACACGCTGGAAGAAGTAGGGCACATCTTCAAGGTAACCCGGGAACGCATCCGCCAGATCGAAGCCAAAGCGGTCCGCAAGCTGCAGCAGCCCAGCCGCAGCCAGGAGTTGGTGGGTTTTCTCGACTGAGTGCTCGTTCATCCATGTTCGAGCGCACGGCACTCATCCTCTTGGATTCCAAGCCGAACCGGCATAGCCTGAACGCCCTGCTCGGCGCTTTGGAGGCCGATGGGGAACTGGACGATCTGGAGATCCGCTGGCCCGCCGGCGAAGGACAACTCGGCGCACAGATTGCCCGGGCACGGGCCGGCGGCAAACGGCCGATCGTGGCCCTGTCGTTCACCACGCCGCAATTGTGGCGGATTTCGGAACTCGTCGCGCGTCTGCGGGCCCAAAATCCGGGGGCGCTTTGGGTGGCCGGCGGACCGCATCCCACGGCCGATCCGCAAGCGACGCTGCGGCTGGGCTTCGACGTGGTCGTGCTGGGCGAGGGCGAGGCCACGCTGCCGGACTTGCTCAAGACGATCGACGCGGGCGGCGACCTGGCCCGGGTGGCGGGCATCGCCTTCGAGTCCTCGGCCGGTGCGCCGCACTACACGCCGCGCCGCACGCCCATCGAGCTGGACTCCTATCCGCCCTTCCCGCTGCGACGACGCAGGAGGGTTGGCCCGATCGAGATCACGCGCGGCTGCCCGTTCGCGTGCGGCTTCTGCCAGACCACGCAC
>JBEKZQ010000358.1:0-6585 GCA_049509675.1 Thermoguttaceae bacterium
ACGGGCACCAACCCGCCTGGCGCACGGGCATCAAGCACCTCGGCCGTCACACGTTCCTCTTCCTCGCGGCAGGCGGTTTGCCGGGCTTCCTCCAAGCTGACGCGGTCCAGACCGTACTTTTTAGTTACATTACCAGCATGAACCCAACTGGCTGGTTTTGAAGCGCCTCCCGGTGGCTGGTTTTGAAGCGCCCAATGACACCTGGAACGGGGACATCACTGATTTCCCTCTGCGCTTTGTTGTTGGTGTTCATCAATTCCTCCCGATTTGCCAATATCAGTGATGACCCCTTCCGTCCTAATATCAGTGATGTCCCCTTCCGTCTTCTGCTGTAGAGGGGCGGGGAGAGGATACGAAACGGCCGGTGATGGCGGCGTAAAGGCCACATGAAAACGCCCTACATCCTGCTGTTGAGCCATCCAGGCATCAACGTGGTCAGTGCCAGGGACTTGGCAGGAGAAATGGAACCCATCGAGCACTACGCCCACGCCACGGCGATCTCCGGCCGCGCGGGACTGTTTCCTTCGCGTTATCAGAGCGACGAGGTGGACCGTGCCGACGGCCCCTTGGCGCGCTTCCGCAATGCCCGTCTGCGGGCCGCCTGGATGCGCGTCGCCGACTGTCTGATCAAGTGCAACGCGCATTATCGCGGCAAATCTGCGCTTTGGAAGCAACGTGGCGTCGCTCCTCGTGACATCCACTGTCGGGTGGCCAACCGCGCCACGCGGACCATCTTCCAGATGGTCAGCGGCCGGCGGCTCTACGATCATCCCAGCCGCCTCGATCGCCAGTACGTGCTGGACAAACTGCTGGCGTTTCACCAGGAGCACGGCACGCCACCGGTGGAAATCCTCCGCGACCTGCACGAGGCGGCGGCCCAAATTCCCAAGTCCGAGCACGCGGCGGAGGCGCGGCCACTGCAAGAAATCTGCCGGCGGGCGCGGCACAGCCGCCGCGCAGGCCCCCAAGCGATCGGCGAAATCTTGCTTGTGGTACTGGCGAGGCTTGGGTTCGGCAAAGTACAATCAGAATCAGAGGCTCCAAGTCCCGACGCGAACCTGTCCGGCACGGGCGCACGATAACGCCGTTGACCCCATGGGCAGTGCCAGGCGGTCGCAAGCCGCGTGTGCCAAGCCCGTCAGAAAAGCATGGCGCTCTGTCGCGGGCTCGAACGCCGGATAAGGAAACGTGGGGCGCTTGGAGCCTCGTATTTACCAGGTTGGCGAGAAGAGCCGCTTGCAAACGACAGAGATTGCTCGTGCTGGACACCCGCGTCGTGAGGAACGCCTTCTCAAGACCCACTCGTTGCGGTTGCGCTCGCGGTACGCGCGCGCTCTTCATCCCGCCCTTTCCCTATGGAAGCTTTCAGCGACGACTGGGGGCCGAACCTGCTCGGAAGACGAAAGTAGTGTTTCATGTGGGAATGGTGCGATAAACTGAAACTCGGCAAGTCATCGGCTTTCACCAAGCGAGACATTCGCTCATTGCCGCAGACTGAAGCTGAATTTGAGGCGGATTTCTTCCTTGATCCCGAGTTCTCGACCGAAAGCCAAGAGGCGTGGAACGGAGTAGTGATCGAGAGGGAATACGGTGCCGTGCTTGCTTTGGAGGAAGTGCGATTGCCGCCGCCTACGGTCAACAACCTTGCGGACCTGTTGGCCCACACCATGCTCCGGCCTTTGAATGACGGAAAACGCCTTCGGCCCGGCACCGTCTATCTTCGGGATCGCCCCCAATGGCAGGAATTGTTACCTCACCTTGAACAACTGGGGATCAAGGTCGTTCTTGGGCAGGACTTGCCTTGGTTCGACGAAGCAGCCGTCGAATGGATTCAATACAAGACAGAGCAACCCCCTTCCGCCGACAAGGTCAAGGCCATTCTGCGAAAGCCGTTTCCAGAAAGGGAACGCACTTGGTTCACGGATGCAATGGAACTCATGGAATGGTCGGATGCAATGTTCAAGGGAGCGTACCCCAGACGAAACGCCCCCGATCCGACCTATGAACCTACGACCGTCGTGTCAACCCGTTTGGCGACTGACGAGTTGGAAGCAATTCTGACCAAGACGAACATCGCCAGGACGAAGAAGCGCCGTCCCCGGTTGGAGGCGATGGCAGTTGAGAACAAGACCATCGACCTGGAGGTCACGGAATGGAGTTCGGTCCTGTTATCCCTATGCGGGCCGAAGGTCGATGGCGACTCGGCTCACCGGCGTCTATTGGGTATTGCCAGGAGAATTGCCAACCAATTGGCCGAGGCGCTGGAGATTGACGGCCCGCCCTCACCGGTGAAATGAACGGAAGCGAACGCAGTCTGCCATCCCATGCCCGAAACCCTGACCGGCCTCATCGAACGAGTCACCTACCATAATCCAGAAAATGGATTCGCCGTTCTCAAGGTGCAGGTCAAAGGCCGTCAGGACTTGGTGACGGTCGTCGGCGGTACGACTTCGGTTTCGGCTGGCGAGCATCTGGAAGCCACCGGCAAGTGGGTGGTGGATCGGGAACACGGCCAACAATTCAAGGCCGACGAACTCAAGACCACGCACCCGGCGTCTGCCGAGGGCATCGAAAAGTATCTGGCCGCTGGGGGAATCCGCAGCATCGGCCCCAAGCTGGCGGCCAAGATCGTCGGCATCTACAAGGAACGGACTCTCGAAATCTTCGAGACGGCCCCCGACTTCCTCCTCCACATCAAGGGGATCGGCCAGGAACGGGTCAAACGCATCCGGCAAAGCTGGCAGGAGCAGAAGGAAGTCCGCAAAATCATGCTGTTCCTGGCCGAGCACGGCATCAGTTCCGGCCGGGCGGTCAGAATCTACCGCACCTACGGCCAGGAGTCGATTGCCAAGATCAAGGAGAATCCGTACCAACTTGCCGACGATATCCGTGGCATCGGCTTCAAGACGGCCGACGAACTGGCCGCCAAGCTGGGCATCGACCGCAATAGCCCCTATCGGGCAGGGGCGGCCGTCCGATTCACGCTGGGGGAACTTGCCAGCCAAGGCCATGTCGGTTATCCAGAGCCCAGCGTCGTCGAACATACGACGAAGCTCGTCGAGATCGACCAACTGATCGTCGAAGAGGCGGTGCGGGCTGCGGTGGCCGAGAAGACGGTCGTCAGAGAGAACATCGAAGGCGAACCCTGGCTCTACCTGACCGCACTCCACCGTGCCGAGGTCGGACTGGCGCAAAGCGCCCACCGGATCGCCTCGACCACGCCCCATCCCATGCCGCAGATCGACGTGGAAAGAGCCATCGGCTGGGTCGAGGGGAAGTTGGGAATCAGCTTGGCAGCCGGGCAGCAGGAGGCGATTCGGCAGGGATGCCAGCAGAAGATGCTGGTCATCACGGGCGGGCCGGGCGTTGGCAAAACCACGCTCGTGCGCAGCATCTTGGAGATTTTCCAGGCCAAAGGGCTGAAATGCGTGCTGGCTGCGCCCACCGGCCGGGCAGCCAAACGCATGGCGGAAACCACGGGACGGACGGCTAAGACCATCCATCGCCTGCTTGAATTCGACCCGGCAACGGGCGAATTCAAGAAGAACCAGCAGAACCCGCTCAAGGGCGACCTGTTCGTCCTGGACGAGGTTTCGATGGTGGATGTCGTCCTGGGGCACCAGTTCTTCCGGGCCGTGCCGTCCGAAGCGTGTGTCATCCTGGTCGGGGACGTGGATCAACTTCCGTCCGTTGGCCCCGGCACGGTGTTGGCCGACTTGATTGCCTCGGGCGTAGTGCGGGTAGTTCGTCTTACCGAAATCTTCCGGCAGGCCGCCGAAAGCGAGATCGTCACCGCCGCTTATGCCATCAACCAGGGCCGGATGCCGGAACTGAAGCCGCCAGAGGGGCTGACGGACTTCTACTTCATCGAGGCCCAGGAGCCCGAGGCTATCCAGGACTTGATCGTGCGGCTGGTCAAGGAGCGGATTCCCAAGCGGTTCGGCTTCGATCCCAAGACCGACATCCAGGTACTCACCCCGATGAACCGTTCCGTGCTGGGGGCCAGGAATCTCAACCAAGTCCTCCAGACGGCGCTGAATCCTGGCGACGGTGGCCCCGAGGTCCAGCGTTTTGGCTGGACGTTTCGCATCGGGGACCGGGTAATCCAGACGGAAAACGACTATAATCGGGACGTGTTCAACGGCGATCTCGGCGTCATCGAGTCGATCAACCGGATCGAGCAGAACATGGTGGTCACTTTCGAGGGTCGGCAGGTGGAGTACGACTTTGGGGACTTGGACGAACTGGCCCTGGCCTACGTGCTGTCGATCCACAAGAGCCAAGGCTCCGAGTTTCCGTGCGTGGTCATTCCCGTCCACACCCAGCATTACATAATGCTCCAGCGGAACCTGCTCTACACGGCGGTCACCAGGGGAAAGAAGCTGGTCGTCCTGGTCGGCACGAAGAAGGCGTTGGGGATGGCGGTCAGACGGCAGGACACGGCCCGAAGGTTTACGGCGTTGAGGGGGAGGCTACAGGACTGATGGCTAAGACTTGAAGTTGAGTATTCACCTTGTTCCCGAGGTGGAAGACAGCGCCAGAAAGCCGAAAGGAACATACCCATGATAACATGGCTTAAACGAATTTGGTCATGGTTGAAGGCGGACCTGTTGGGAAGTGATTTTTGGGAGGAGGAAGAGCGGAAGAAGCAGGAGCAAGACGAACGAGCACCGCTGGCGAGGAAGGGACAGAACAGGCAGACGGACGGCTTTCGAGAGGTCGGCTAGGAGTCACAACATGCACACCAAAGTCGAGTTGCCCAAGGCATTTTCCGTGCGGGACGAACATGAGTTCCTCCCGATCCAGCACTTGATGGCTCGGTTGAACCCGAAGCTCCTGGTCAAGCAAGTGGCGACCGGTGTTCATGTGGAAGGCGGCACCACCGTTTTCTGGGGCTTGGTCTACCTGAATGGCGAGCCGCCCAGCAAGAAGAAGGTGGAAATCGCCTTGCGAGAAGCTGGGTTCGACGTCGCCCACAATGTCTTGACGCAGATGGCGGATGTGCAGACGGACCATTCAGGCAATCAAGGGGTTTAGGCCCATGACCGACCACGATGCCTTTGACGAGGGCTACGACGCCTATTGGGAAGGCGTCGATGTCAGCGACAATCCTTACGATGAAGAGACCGATGCCGCTCGCCGGGAATCCTGGGAAGCAGGATGGCGGGAGGCCCGGAAACACGATTACGATGAAAGCGGGGGGGGAGCCGGATGAGGATTCGATTGGCTGCCATACTTTGCCTTGCGTTCGCATTCACAGCCCCGGTCTGCGGAGCCGAAGATCGCAAGCCGGACGCCTTCCCCAAGAAGCTGGACGGCTCGGGCGTGGACAACCTTTACCAACTCGCTGACGGTCTGTATTCAGGCTCGAAGCCCAACGGCGAAGAGGGCTTCCGATTCCTAGCCAAACTCGGCATCAAGACGATCCTCAGTGTGGATGGCACGGACCCGGACGTGGTTCTGGCAAAGAAACATGGAATCGGCTACGTGCATGTTCCCTTGAGTTACGATGCGATCAAGGAGGTTCAGGCTGTTCAGATCGTGAAAACGGCGGTGGAACAGCCCGGTCCACTCTACGTCCATTGTCACTATGGCATGAACCGAGGTCCGTGTGCCTCGGCCATTATCTGCATGGCCCAGCATGGCTGGACAGCCGAGCAAGCTGTGGCTTGGATGAAGAAGGCCGGAACATCCTCGGCTTGCGCCGGCCTTTTCCGAGATGTGCGTGCTTTCAAGGCCCCATACAAGACGGGGGAGCATGGCGTCCAGCAGCGGATCGAGGCAAGAGGCTTTCCTTCGGTGTTTCAGGCGTGGAATCCGGCCACGAACATGCACGACGAGTCGCCACTTCATACTTTGGCCCGCCATGACTTGGTCTGGCATGACCCGCAGTTCTTCCGGCTCAAGTGGAACAATCGGCATATCGGGCTTGCCGACGGCTTTGATAAGGAGAGCATTGAGACGGGCAAGGCATTTCGCCAGAAGCTCTTGTCCCTGAACCCGAACCTCATTTTCATCGCCGAAATACGCTACCGGGATGCCCACAAGAGCTATCTGCCAGAGGGACATGCTTGGTGGCTGCGGGACAACCAAGGGCGAATCTTTCCGGGCTGGGACGAAGGCGGGTTTCTCTGCCTGGATTTCCACAACCCTGAGTTTCGCCGCCAAGTTGCGAAACAAGCCAAGGCGGCAGTGGCGTCGGGGGTTGTGGACGGCGTGATGCTCGATTGGTGGTCGGACGACGCCAGCAGGCTCGCCCTGGTCAAGGAAGTACGTGAGGCGATTGGCGAGAGTGCGTTGATAATCTGCAATGCCAACGACCGCACGACGCCACAAACGGCCCGGTTCATCAACGGCTACTTCATGGAGTGTACGCAAAGCAAGACGCCCCAAGATTGGAAGAAGATCGCCGACACGCTGACCTGGGCCGAGAAGAACCTTCGTTCGCCTCGGGTAAACTGCTTGGAGACGTGGTTCCACCAGTCCAGAGACGACCTCCACCTCATGCGGGCGACGACGACGCTGGCCTTGACACATTCCGACGGGTACTGCCTCTTCTCCGATCCCAATCCTCTGCCCACGCCC
>JBEKZQ010000359.1:0-6582 GCA_049509675.1 Thermoguttaceae bacterium
ACTCGCCATGGCTTCATGCCTCCCCGGCCACGACGCGGCCCATCGGTTCCTCATGGGCCGCATCGATTACGAACGCATGCGGACCATGCCCTATGATCCGGGCCTGCTGGGCCTTGCACGCATCCAGAGACTGTTGGACCGGCTGGGCAACCCCCAGCAGGGGCTGCGAATCATCCATGTGGCCGGCACCAAGGGGAAGGGCTCGACCGCGGCGATGATCGCCGCGATTCTCACGGCCGCCGGCTACCGCACCGGTCTGTTCTCCTCGCCCCATCTGGACCGCATCGAGCAACGCATGGCCATCAACGGCCAGGCATGCCCCCCGGAAGAGTTTGTGAAGCTGGTTGGCCTGGTGCGGCCGGCGGTCGAGGCCCTGGACCGGGAAGCGGCCGCCGACGCCCAGCATGGCCTGGGACCTACCTACTTTGAAATCACCACCGCCATGGCCCTCATGTACTTTGCCCGGGCCAAGGCCCATGCGGCCGTGCTGGAGGTTGGGCTGGGCGGCCGGCTGGACGCCACGAACGTCTGCCGGCCCCTGGTGTCGGTCATCACCAGCATCAGTTTCGACCACACGCGACAACTGGGAAACACCCTGGCCGCTATTGCCGCCGAAAAGGCCGGCATCGTCAAGCCGGGGGTCCCGGTGGTTAGCGGCGTCGTGGCCGAGGAGCCTCGGGCGGTCATTCGGCAGGCCTGCCGTCAGCACGGCTGCCGATTGCTGGAGCAGGGTGTCGATTTCGACTTCGACTACCAGCCGCCGCGACACCTGGAGCAGGCTGCGACGCAGGGCCGATTGACGTTCCGCGGTCTGCGGGGGGACTGTCCCAATTTTCGTCTCAGCGAAAATGGGACCGGGTACCCTCTGGGTGCCTTTGGCTACCGCGATCTTGCTTTGAGCCTGGTCGGTCGCCATCAGGCGGCCAATGCGACCCTGGCCCTGGCGGTCGTCGGCCAGTTGCAGCAGGGGGATTGTCCCGATTTTCGTCTAAGCGAAAATGGGACTGTCCCCTTTGCCGGCGCCTTTGCCGGCGCAAAGGCGAATTCTGGTACAGAAAGCACGAGAGGCCCGCAGCAGGGCATTTGGCAAATTCCCGACGAGGCGGTCCGGCGGGGCCTGGCCGAGGTGGTCTGGCCGGCGCGGATCGAGGTCGTCGCCCGGCGGCCGGCGGTCGTGCTGGACGTGGCGCACAACGTGGCCTCCGTCGAGGCCCTGGCCGAGGTGCTTTTGGAGAGTTTTTGCGTGCGGCGGCGGTTGTTGGTCTTTGCCACCACCGCGGAGAAGGACCATCGCGGCATGTTGCGGCGCCTGCTGCCCCTGTTTGACGAGGTGCTGCTGACTCGCTACTTGAGCAATCCCCGGGCCGTGCCCGCCGAGGAATTGGCCGCCGTGGCCGCCGAGTTGACCGGTCGCAGCTTTCCCGTCTTTCCGGAGCCGGCTGCCGCCTGGGCCGCCGTGCGGCGCATGGCCGGGCCGGAGGACCTGATTTGCATCACCGGCTCGTTTTTCATTGCGGCCGAAATCAAGCGGGAAATTCTGCTATAATGACGTTTATGTCGGGAATCAGTATTATCTGTTTCGCGGGCAGTTACACCGTCGCGCTGGCGTTGGAACTTTCGCGATTGCTGTTCCGCAGCGCCGTACGCGGCTTCGTGCTGCTGGGCTTTGCCGGGGCGGGCCTGGTGGCACATTCCGCGTTTCTGTACTACCGTGCCCTACGGACCAACGGCACCCCACTGTCCAGCAGCCAAGACTGGTTCCTGCTCGCCGCCTGGGTGCTGGTGGTCGTGTACTTGTACCTCTTGTGCTATTATCCGAAGACGAATTTCGGCCTGTTCCTGCTGCCGCTGGTGCTGGGTCTGATCGGCACGGCCAAATACTGTGCCGATGCGCGGCCCTTTGGCCAGATGCCCGCCTCGAAGGTCTGGGGCCTGATCCACGGCACGTCGATCCTGTTGGCCACGGTGACGGTCTTGGTGGGATTCGCGGCCGGCATGATGTATCTGCACCAATCCGCGCGGTTGAAGCGCAAGCACGCCCCCGGCCGCGGCGTTCGCCTGCCCAGCCTGGAATGGCTGGCGCGGCTCAACAGCCGGGCCATCGTGCTCTCGGTGCTCATGCTGGGCGTTGGCGTGCTCTCGGGCGTGGTGCTGAACCTGATCCAGGCGCGCCGCCGCGGCGCGCCGCTGCCCTGGAACGATCCGGTCATTCTGGCCACGCTGGTCATGTTCGCCTGGCTCCTGGCTGCCACGCTCATCAACGCCTTTTCCCGCCCGGCGCGGCGCGGCCATAAGGTCGCCTACCTTACCGTGGCCAGCTTCGTGTTCCTGGCCATCGCCCTGGCGGTGGGCCTGTTCCTGAATACCCAGCACGGAGTGCCGCGGAACCAGGGCGCAATGCCAGCCGGAAAAAAGGGGACAGGCACCGTGGCGGCGACGTTTCTCATACTGCCGAACCAAGTTGTGCCACGGAGCCAGTCCCCTTTTTTCGCCGACCCAACCGGTTTTCCGCGCCAGCGAACTGAAAACTGAAAACTTCAAACTCCGCACTAATGAACGTCCAGGTTTTCGGCTGTAGCCACAAGAGCGCTTCGATCGCCATCCGCGAGCGGCTTTCGTTCGCCGCGGAGCAGGCGGGCGAGGCCCTGGATCGTTGGCGGCGGGTGTTTCGCCACGTGGAAGGCGTGTTGGTGTCCACCTGCAACCGCGTCGAGATCTACGCCGGCAACGAGGCCGGGCCGCTGCCGAGTTGCGAGCAGGTGGCCGGTTTTTTGGCCCGCTTCCACCAGCTCGACCCGGCCGACGTGCTGCCGCACCTCTATCATTACGTGGATGAAGACGCGGTGCGGCACTTGTTCACCGTGGCCGCCAGCCTCGACAGCATGGTGCTGGGCGAGTCGCAGATCCTGGCGCAGGTGAAGCAGGCCTACCAGGCGGCGACCGAGCGCGATACGGCCGGCCCGCTCTTGCACGCGGCGTTCCAAGCGGCCATCCGCGTGGCCCGACGCGTGGCCAGCGAAACGGCCATCCATCAACGCCGCGTCAGCATCCCCAGCGTCGCCGTGGCCGACTTCGCCCAGCAAATCTTCGAGCGCTTCGACGACAAGCAGACGTTGGTCATCGGCGCGGGCGAGATGGCCGAGGAAACCTTGTGTTATCTGCGCGACGCCGGTGCGCAGGCGATCATGGTCGTCAATCGGCATTTCGAGCGCGCCTCCGCCCTGGCGCAGCAGTGGCGGGGCGAGGCTCGGCCCTGGGAAGAGCTTGCCGCGGCCATCAGCGCCGCCGACCTGGTGATTAGCACCACCGGCGCGGGACAACACATCGTGACGCTGGAGCAGTTTCGCGCCATCGAGTCCGCGCGGCAGCAGCGGCCGCTGTTCATCCTCGATCTGGCCGTGCCGCGCGATTTCGATCCGGCCATCGCAGCGCGGTCCGACGTGTACCTGTACTCGATCGACGACCTGCAGGCAGCCTGCCAGCGGAACCGTGCCCAGCGCGATCGGGAACTGCCCGCCGCCGAGCGCATTGTCCGGCAGGAATCGCAGCGATTCATGGCCGACCTGTATCGTCGCGCCACCGGGCCGGTCATTCGACAACTCAAGCGCGGCTGGCAGAAACCGAAAGAGGAGGAACTCGATCGGCTCTTGAATCGGCTGCCGCAACTCGATCAACGGCAACGCGACGAGGTCCGGCAATCGTTCGATCGCCTGGTCAACAAGCTCTTGCACCCGCCCTTGGAATCACTTCGCGACGAGTCGCGCAACGGCATACCGCAGGGATTGCTGGACGCCCTGGCCCGACTGTTTCAACTGCGGGACTGAGGAGTCAAGAGTCCAGAGTCAAAAGTCGCGAGCCCGGAGTCCGCTGCCGGCCCTCGACGTCTGTCCATTTTGAAATTACCGGTTGGGTGCCACGACCAACCTCCGGTCGGTGCCCGGCTTGCCCAGCAGTGCTGGAAACACGGTTGGACAAGCCAACCGTGGCACCCGTAAACTCAGGTTGGACAGACCACTGGACTCTTGACTTTCGATAAGATGCGGCGGAGGCGCAAGCCTTTCCGTCTGCGTTGAATTTGCTCGATATTCCGCTTCTGCGACGCCGATCCCGTCTTATGGATCCAAGGGGGGACGGCGTATGCAGCGTCAGCAGTGGTGGCGGGAGGCGGAAGTCTGGCTCCTCGTGTTACTCACCGGAGCGATCTATTTTACGCGGCTGGGTGATCCGCCGTTGACGGGGGAAGAGCCGCGGCGCGGCCAGGTGGCCCGGGAAATGGCCGAGTTCGATGATTGGATTGTGCCCCGCCAGCAGGGTGCGCCATTCATGAGCCGCCCGCCCGTACACAACTGGATGATCGCTCTGGCCGGGGCGGCCCGGGGCAGCGTGGATGCCGTGGCCATCCGTCTTCCCAGCGCCGTGGCCATGATGTTCCTGGTGCTGCTGATTTACGGCTACAGTCGCACGTTCCTGTCGCGCGTGGGCGCGCTGGGGGCGGGAGCGGCCTTTGCCACGATGGGGCTGGTGCTCCAGTTCGGCTGGCGCGGCGAGACCGAGGCCCTCTACACGCTGTTCGTGGCCGGCTCCCTGTTGCTCTGGCGGTGGGCCGACGTGCGCACACTGCCGCCGCTCTGGCCGTGGTGTGCCGGCTACGGCCTGGCCGCCTTGGGCATGCTCGCCAAGGGTCCCCAGGCGCCGGCCTATTTTGTGGGCGGCGTGGGACTCTATCTCGTGTGGACGCGGCGCTGGCGGGAAATGCTCCGCTGGCCGCACCTGGCCGGTTGCGCACTTTTCCTGCTCGCCTGGGCCGCCTGGTTCGTCCCGTTCCTGTTGCGGGTCGGGATCGCCGGCGCCTGGCAAATGCTCAGTTTCGACATTGCCTTGCGTTTCCACGGCGCCAACCCGCTGGGCTTCTTCCAGCACCTGGTCGTCTATCCGTTCGACGTGGCCGTATGCATGTTGCCCTGGTCGATCCTGCTGCTGCCGTACTTGCGACGCGATTTCCGCCGCCGCGTGGCCTTCGCCCGGCCGGAGATCCGGTTCCTGGCGTCGGGCATTGGCGTTGCGCTGCTGAGTTGTTGGATAACGCCTGGGGCGAAGAACCGGTATTTCCTGCCGCTGTTGCCCTGTGTGGCGCCGTTGGTCGGGCTGGTCGTGGAGCAGTGTTGCGCGGCGGTGGCCGTTACGCCCTGGTCCAACTTGTGGAAACGTTATCTGCAAGGGATGGCTCTTATCATGCCGGCAGCGGCCGTCTGGGTGCTGACCGCGACGGTGCTCGGCTTGGCGGCGGAGTTTGGAACGCAGCCGCCGCTGTTCGCCGCGCTGTTCGTCGTGGCGGCCGCCGTCTTGGGCGGCTTGACTTTTTGGTCGTCGGGCTCTCGGCAACCGCTCCATCTGCGCGTGGGAATTTTGGGCGTCGCCACGTTCCTCGGGCTCGCTTGGAGCGGCGCGGTGCTGAACGTGCTGGTCGCCACCCGGCAACCGATGGGGACCGACATCGCGGCAGTAAAACAGCGTTTGCCCGAGGGGACGCGGATGGTCAGCCTGGGGCCTGTCGATGATCGGTTCCTCTATTACTACGGTGAGCCGATCCGGCAGCTTCCCGCCGCGGCCGTCGCGCAGGAACCGCCAACGGACTGGTCCTATTTCTGCATGGGCCCGGTCACCACGCCGCAGCCCGCGTGCGACTTCGCCTATGAGACGGTGGGCGTGGTCTCCAACAACGCCATGCGAACGGAGCATCCGACCGAATTCATCCTTATCGGCCGGCGGCTGTCGCCGCCGCCGCGTGTTGGCTCCGGGCCGGAACTGGTGGCCCAGAAGCCGGCCGGCACGCGCGTCAGGTAAGTGCCCGTAGGACAATAACTGTAGGACGGATTGCCAATCCATCCTACGTAGCCTGGTGGAATCGTGTGACACATTACTAGTTATTGACAAATTTGGCGAGACTTGGCAGTTTCAGGAAATGCCGAGGCTCGCAGGAGTGGTTATTCCCGGTATGTCCCACCATTTGACCCAGCGGGGGAATCGTAGCCAGCAGACGTTTTTCAACGATTGAGATTATGCGGCTTATCTGGAACTGATGGCCCAGTGGTGCCGAGAGGAAGGGTTTGACATCTGGGGCTACTGCCTGATGCCCAATCAGCCACTTGATCGCGGTCCCGGCGTCGGAGCAGAGTTTGCGGGAAGAGCGGGGTCAGACTTTAACAGCTAACTGGCCTTGACAGGCGGCATGGCGTCTGAGATCGTATGGGGATCATCGCACGACCTCCACGCATTGACTTCCCCGACGCGCCGTACCACGTCACCAGCCGCGGTAACGGGCGGCAGCAAGTTTTTTGGACCAGTGACGATCGTCAGCGGTTCCTCGGCCAACTCGCCGACGGCCTGTCTTCGGCGGCAACCATGCTCTACGCCTTCGCCGACGTCGTCGCGCAGTTATACCAGCAGATGATTTCAGTTGGCAGTTAAAGTCTGATTGTGCCAAGAAGCTTGGAAGAGGAGGATAACCCACATGAAGTGAGTTGAAACCTTTTGTCGGAACCCTGCGGGTGAAGGCCCGCCCAGGAGAGCCTGACCAGCACC
>JBEKZQ010000036.1:0-20346 GCA_049509675.1 Thermoguttaceae bacterium
ATTTCAACCTGGGTTGTTCGGGCTTTGTCTACGGCCTGTCGTTGGCCGAGGGCCTGATCGCCAGCGGCGCGGCCCGGCGCGTGCTGTTCATCACGGCGGAGACGTACTCCAAGTACATCGATGCGAGCGACCGTTCGCTGCGGACGATTTTCGGCGACGGCGCGGCGGCCACGCTGCTCGACGCGGCCGCCGAACCCTCGCTGGGCTCGTTCGTCTTCGGCACCGACGGCCGCGGGGCCGACACGCTGCTGGTCACCAAGGGCGGGGCGCGGCCGGCCGAAAATGCCTTGCAGCCGCGGAAGCGGAAACGCTGGCCCAGCGAACTGTTCATGGATGGCCCCGAGCTGGTCAAGTTCAGCCTCGACGTAGTGCCGCCCCTGATCGACCGCGTTCTGCTCGATGCGGGCTGGACGCGCGACAACATCGACCTGTTCCTGATGCACCAGCCCACCACCTTCATGCTCGACCATCTGCGGGCGCGGCTGGACCTGGATCGAGAGCACGTGCCGGAGGCGCTGGCCGAGTACGGCAATACGGTTTCCTCGACGCTGCCCTTGTTGATGCGCGACCTGCGCCAGTCGGGACGACTGCGGCGCGGCACGCGGACCATGCTCATCGGCTTCGGCGTGGGCCTTTCCTGGGCCGGCTGCACGTGGACCGAGACCTGGCAAGCCCGGCAGATCGACTCTGCCCCGGACGCGCAGCAGGAAGCGGCGTAGTGGCGGCCCGGCCGTCATGGAGCAAGGATGAAGGATGAACACTAAGCCAGCGCCGCCGCGGCATTCATCCCTGGCCTTGCTCCTGGCTCTGCTGCTGGCCACGGCCGGATGTACGCAGAAGTGGGTCACGCTCCGCAGCGTGCCGCGCAATCCGCTGGGCGAGCAGTTGCAACTCACTTCGTATGGCGGTCCGCAGCCCAGCCCGCGAACGGAGCAACTGCTGCGGGTCTATAATCTCACGGACGACCTGAAGGGCGATCCGCGGCTGCTGCTGGAGAAGTTCCAGAAGATCACCGAGCGGGAGCGCACGGCCGACAAGGTGTATGCGCTGTCGGAACTGGCCTACTTGGGCGGCAAGAAGACCGAGGGCCACGATCGGCGCAAGGCGCTGGATCTCTACGGGGCCTCGGTGCTGCACGCCTACGATTACCTGTTCGACGCCCGCCTGGCCCGCACGCGGAACTGCTACGACCCGCAATTCCGCGGCGCCTGCGAGCTGTACAACGGCGGTTTGGAAGCGGCTTTGCGCATCATCTGCCGCAGCGGCGAATTGCTGCCCGGCACGACCAAAACGATCCATACGGCCACCGGCAGTTGGGACGTGACCTGTGCGTTGCGGGCCGAGGACTGGCAGCCCAAGGATTTCGAGCGCTTTGAATTCGTCTCGGACTACGAGATGAAGGGGTTGAAGAACAAGTACCAGACGCACGGCCTGGGCGTGCCGTTGATCGCCGTGCGGCACGGCTACCCGGGCGAGCCGGCCGCGGCCCGCTACTACCCGGCCGATCTGAGTTTCCCCGTGACCGCCTTCCTGCGGCCGCAGACGGAGGCAGGCGAAGACGGCGGCATGTCGGGGAGCAAGAAGGGCCTGCTGGAACTGTACGATCCGCTGCTGACGACCGACACCACGGTGGGCCCGCTGCACGTGCCGTTGGAAAGCGACCTGACCACCCCGCTGGCCTATTGCCTTTCCAAGATCCCCATGGAGCAGTTGGCCACCGAGGGGCTGTTCCGGCCGGAAAAGCTCCTGGCCCCGGCGCCCGGCCAGAAAACTCCGCTCATGGGGCTCTATATGGTGCAGCCCTACCAGCCGGGCAAAATTCCCGTGCTGCTGGTCCACGGGCTGTGGTCGAGCCCCATGACCTGGATGGAGATGTTCAACGATCTGCGCAGCTCGCTCGACATCCGCCGCCACTACCAGTTCTGGTTCTACCTGTATCCGACCGGCCAGCCGTTCTGGATCAGTGCGGCCCGGCTGCGCCACGACCTGGCCGAGGCCCGGCAGGTGCTCGATCCGCAGCGCCGCGAGCCGGCCCTGGACCAAATGGTGCTGGTGGGGCACAGCATGGGCGGCCTGGTCTCCAAGTTGCAGACGCTCCCCAGCGGCGGCGACTATTGGAACCTGGCCAGCCACCTGCCGCTGGACCAGGTCCGCACCGACGCCGAAACCCGGGAGAAGCTGCAAGACGTCTTCTATTTCCAGCCCAATCCGTCCATCCGCCGCGTGGTTACCATTGCCACGCCGCACCGCGGCAGCACGTTCTCCAACCAGACCACGCAGTATCTCCTGGACAAGCTGATCCGCCTGCCCTCGACCCTGGTTAATTCGCAGCAAGAGCTGTTTCGCCACAACCCGCAGATGCTCTTCGATCACTCGCTGTTGAAGATTGAAACGAGCATCGACTCCCTGTCGCCCGGTTCGCCCATCTTCCCCGTGATGCTCTCCACGCACACGCCCCCATGGGTCAAGTACCACAACATCATCGGCGTGCTGCCCGCCAATTGGCTGGTTTCGCATTTCGTGGGCAGCAGCGACGGAGTGGTTTCCGAATCCAGCGCGCGGGTCGACGGCGTGGCCTCGGAGCTGATCGTGCCGGCCGACCACATGATGGTGCATTGCCATCCGTTGGCGGTGATGGAGGTGCGGCGGATTCTGCACGAGCACCTGACCGAACTGCGCGGCTACAGCGCCAACGGCACTTCCATGCCCTGGGCCACCGGCGCCGGCGTGCTGCGCTGAGTGCCACTGGCTTTGCCAGTGCGTCCGCTGGGCGCCACTGGCTTTGCCAGTGTTTCTGGAAAGGCAGTGGTATGCCGGTTCTTGAGGTTGGCCCAGGCAGCCTCCAATCGGGCGGCGGCCATGCGCTGGCTTTCTGGCGAGGCTGTTGCCCAATCCCACGGCGGAACGACTGCATCACCAGCCTGAGCCCCGTTCGTTACGACAAGCAGGGCCAGGATTGCCACCACGTTCCGCCGCAATGTGACGCTCATCATGACGAAGGCCCGGAACAGGTTCGCCCCCATCATCCTGCCCGGTCAGGATGATGGGGGCTGGCCGCCATTGGCTCTCTGGCCTCCCAGAATCTTACACCAACTTCTTGATTTCTTCCAGTTGCTCGATGGTCTTCTTCGCCTGCTGCAATCCGCCAAGCTTGGCGACCAATTGGGCGGCAGCCGCCAGATCGGTTGGGGCTTTCGCCTTGGAGGCAGCCGCCGGGGCCTTTGCCTTTTTCCGGCCACGCTTGCCCTTCGCCTTGCTGGTGCTCTTGATGTTGGAAACATACATGGGGCTGATCTCCACGCCCTTCTCCTTCAAGCCCACTGACACCTCAGTCGGTGTGGCCTTCGGATTTGCGACCATGTATTCAAGCACATGTTGGCGCTTGCTGGGCGGCTTGGTTGCCTCGGTCGTGGTGGCCTTCGTTGCTGCTTTCCTGGGCATGTGTGTCCTCCAGTTAGGGTTAGAGTGGTGAACTTGGGTATTATGGCATGTGAGGGTGAGATGTCAATGGGCTGGTCGGATTGGGGCGACGGGAAGCCAAGGAGCTTGATGTTGGGATGACTTCTTTCGAGGGTGAGGAGCGGACGACGGCAACCAATGCACGACGGTCGGCGACATCGGCGGTGGAACTGCAATGTCGCGATGCGCGACACTAGCCCGACGCGCCAGCAAGGGAGAATCGCCGAAAATCCCTCGCTGGCGCTTCGGGCTAGTGTACGGAATGGACCTGTGTCCCGGGCGACTTCGCAACTTTGCAGGTCTCCTGGCGACATCGGCGGTGGAGTTGAAGAAGCCCAGCGGCGTGGTAGAATAGGGTGGGATGCAGATCGCTGTAGACTGGAGCCCCACACAGGAAAGCCATGTCCCGCAAAAAGACCAAGAAGCCGACGCGATCCCCCGCCGTGAAGCAGCCTGGCACTGGGCATGCGGCCCACTCCATCGCCCTTAGTCCGACTTTTGAACGACGGCTCAAGGAGTTGGAGGCGTTCAAGAAGAAGCACGGACACTACAACGTCCCGGCAGGCTATGCTCCGAACAGGCCTCTTGCAAACTGGGTGTCCTACGTCCGCAGGAAAAAGCAACGCGGTAGGATTGCCTTGGAGTTGGCCCGCCGCCTGGATGGACTCGGTTTCACCTGGGTGCTGCGTCCCCGTACAACCTTTCGGTTGGATTGGGATACGATGGTCGCCGCCTTGGCAGCATTCAAGAAGGAACACGGACACTGTCGCGTACCAGTGCAACCGGCAAAGTATCAAACACTTGGGATGTGGCTGGCCGACGTTCGACGGCGGAAAAGGAGCGGGCGTTTGGATGACGGACGTATCCGACAACTGGACAAGTTGGGATTTGCGTGGGAACCGAAGAACCAACACTGGGAGCATATGTTCGCAGAACTTGTGGCATACCGGGCCAAGCACGGCGACTGCAACGTGCCCACCTACGGGTCGGAGAATCCCAGACTGGGGTCGTGGGTGCAGTATCAGCGGTACGCCCGAAAGCTGAATACCCTCGCGCAAGAGCATCGCGAACGGCTCGAAAAAATCGGCTTCGTCTGGACGCCCACTAAAGCAGCATGGGAGTCGAAGTACGCGGCCCTGGTCAAATACCAGCGGGCACAGGGCCACTGCCGGGTGTCTAAGCTCTCGAAGGACCATGCCAGCCTGGGCAATTGGGTCCGCACGATGCGTGAATATAGAAAGCGGGGCAAGCTGAGCGAGGAGCGAATCCGGCGGCTGACTCAATTGGGTTTCGAGTGGGATGGGACTGTGGAAGCCAGGGCGGAAGAAGCATGGGAATCGAAGTACGCGGCCCTGGTCGAATACCAGCGGACACACGGCCACTGCCGGGTGCCTAACCAATCGAAGGACCTTGTCAGCTTGTATAACTGGATCGGCACGATGCGTAGATATAGAAAGCGGGGCAAGCTGAGCGAGGAGCGAATCCGACGGCTGACGCAATTGGGTTTCAGGTGGGACTCGAGAAAACCCCCGACGCCCAAGGGCGACAAGTGAATCATCGGATACGTCCTCTTCGGCCTTGCCGGTCAATCGGACGCGGTATTTCATTTCATGCGTCCACCGGGATACCGTGCTTCTTGGCCAGCGCCCTGAGCGTTTGCCTTGCCGGCTTCGTCCTTCCGGCTTCCACGTCGGCGAGTGCCTCGCGGATCGCCGCGACCGTCTCATCCCGCTCGATCTGGGCTGCGCGTTCGACCAGCCGGCGGTAGGCTGCCGCGTCCTGGACGACGACTTCCGCCTTGCCATTGACGGTCAGCACCACGGGCGTTCCCTTCTCACGCAGTTGCTTGAGGTAGGTTGCCGTCTGGCGCTTGAAATTGGTCAGGGAATCAATGTCGGTTTCGACGTGGTGCATGGGCTTTCCTTTCGCACTGAATTAGATGCTAATTAGATTGTACCACGTCCGACGCCGCGGGGCAAGAGGATTGCCGGGTGATTTCCTCCACGACTACGGACCGGGATCGATATCCGGGCATGCGTGTGCGCCCTCGATGATTGGTGGGGCTCGCCGCGCTCGACCCTACTTCTCATGCGCCATGCGATTCCCCTTCCACGATCCTGCGTCCTTCCAGAAACGGACGCACCTCGTCCAGTGAATACGGCGGCTCCCGACGATGAAGCACAGCGTGGCAATTGGGACATACGGGCCGCAGATCGTCTATGGGATCGAGCTCGTAGTGCGCTCCGACAAGCGACAGCGGGTTGAGGTGATGGACGTGAGTGAAGCCGGCCATCACCTCCCCATAGACATGAACGAAATTGAAGCCGCAAACGAAACACGCTGTCCCGTAATGCTGGATGCACTCTTCCCGGGCGCGGGGATCGCGCTCGTAGCGGTTGATCAGAATTCGCTCCACGCTGCCTTCGCTGTAGGTTGACCCGATCGGAACTTCCTCGGCGAGTCTGATCGTATTCTTGGCGTCTTGTAGCCTCCCGTTGGCCAGTAACTCCTCCGTAACCGTGATGGGTGCCTCCGATCTTGGGAATCGATCGGTGATTTCGATAATCCGGTCAAGGAGAACCGAAGATTCCGCTGTCAGTTCGTGGATTCCGCGAGTGGCTTGGGGATCCAGATGCGTTTCGGACTTGAAGAACAAGCCTCTCGGTCCAGACCTCGACGACACGAAGCGCAGTCGCCGCGTTACCGCGGGCGCCAAACGGCGATGCAGGTTGAGTGGAGTGCCGGATTCCTCCGGGTCGATGATCCACTCCTCAGCGGGGTAGAGGCGCTCGTTGCCCCAAATCCGCACGGCTTCATCCCGGGAGACGATCCGCTTGATCGTCATCCTACCGCCCAGGAGAAGCTGCCCGTCGGCAAGCGAGATGACGTAGGCGACATCGCCAACCGAAACGCCTCGCTTTCGGAAGCTGTGGCTGCCGGAGCTGCAAACAGCACTGTACTCCGCGTTGACATCGTTACGCCAAGAACGATTCTGCCAGTGGCATGTCCAGAAGCGGGCCATAGAAACTCCCTCCAGCACTTCCGATCACTACATGGACCGACCCATGAGCAACTCCCAGTACTCTAATCGGTGCTGAGCATTGCGCCAATCGCCACTATCGTAGATCAAAGCATGCCATTACAGCGTCCAATGCCCTCCTGCAAGTCAAGCGATGCGAAAATAGCCCCCTCTTCCAAGCACAGGCCGATTTCCAGATCGGGACGCTGCCGCCGAATACACTCGACCAGGTATCGGTAAACCCGGATTATTCATAAACTGTAGGGTGGCGTCGAGCAAACCGAGGTTCCGGTGGGTCTTCGGTCGCTTATCAACTTACCGCTTTACGACGCAGCGCTGCGCAACGGTTGATCGGTTTGCGAGACCCACCATAGGTCTGCGCGACCTCGACCCTACATGAATAATCCGCGTAAACCTCTTCTCGCGTGGAGCGACTGAATCGAAGCCGCCCGTCTGGCGACTGCTCATGGCCCTCACCCCCGGCCCCTCTCCCGCAAGGGGAGAGGGGAGTAATTGTTGGACCCAGGAGAGGATCGTCCGGTCAGCGTGGTCGAGGTCCAGCAGGTTCTCCACGTCGGCACTCCTCGTCAGGATCACCATCCATGCACACGGATGCCGGGCGAAGTCCAGCAATGCCCTTCATCGCCGACGACTGCGAGCTTTTTGGGTTTGGAGAATGGTGCGGCCGTCGAGCTTGTCCAGAATTTCCATGAATCGCGGGCGGTTACGGTATTTTTCCCGGATCCCTGCCACCAATGCGGCCCACTCGTCCTGGCGGCCGAGGGATTTCATGACGGGTTGCATCTTCTTGAGATACGCGGCCGCCGATTCGTAGGCCGAGACGTGCGCGTGTGGCAAGGTTCCATCCAAACGCCGTCGATAGATTTCCAAGGCCCGTTCGGGATGCGATTTGGCGACCGCAGCGGCCACGCGATCGGCTGTTCCGCTGCCTGTCCAACCCCCTCCGCCAAAGGGTTCCTTCCGCTTGGCCATTTTGTCGTACCAACGAAGCACGTCGTCGGGCTGCTTGGCGGCGATGGCCATGTCGAGCAACACGTCGTAGCGCGGCCCGGGCGGCACCGTAGCCCTACCGCCCGTACGCAGCAGCGGGACGAGATAATCGGGAACCGGAAGCGGCCAGGCGGCATCGATGCGAAGCGTCTGTCCCGCCTTGGGCGACGCGATCCACTGAAAGGGCGAGGCGCCGGTCTCCAAGAAACGGAGTGCCGCGGCGCGCACCTGCTCGCCGCACTTGGCTTTCGCGGCGTTGGCCGCAAGCTCGTCGAAAGTTGTCTTTCCCGGCTGTTCAAAGAACCGCCAGGCGGCGTGGGCGGCGACAATGTCCCACTGTTTTCGGCCGCGCGACACCTCGCACAACCTGGCGGCCAGCGCGGAGGCGATGCCCGGCAACTTCTCGCGGGTCTTCTCGATGCCTTCCCTGGCCCAACGCTCGGCGTCATCGAAACACTTTTCGGCAATCAGGTGCCGGACCAGGCGATCGTAGCTGCCGGTCGCCCGCGCCTCGGATTCATAGACCGTCAGCAATTCGCCCCCGCGTCCGGCGTTTTCCAGTGCGGTCAGCAGCCAGTCGCTCAGTCGGTCTCGCTGGTAATTGCGATGCCAAGAGTCGTCGCCGCCGCTCGGCATTTTGTCGAGGCGCCGGGCGAGTTCATCCGCCGCGGCCGACCAGTCGGCCGGCTTCCACTTGGCGTCGAGAACCGCCGCCGCCGAATCGCCGATCACGTCGTAGTCGTCCTTCAGGCAGGCCTCGATGGCAAACAGTATCTTTTCAGGTCCCGGGAGCGTTGACTTCACGACGGCGTCGAACACCACGGGCAAGCACTCGGCCACGGCCATTGCCGTTTCCCCCTCGTCGTGCGATTGTTCGACCTGACTCATGGCCCGCTCGATGAACTCGCGGCCCAGTGCCACGACCGCATTGGAATGGCCGAGTTCCACCATCCGTTCCAGGCGATGCTTCAGGCCGCTGTAGTCGGGCGTATAGCCTTCGTCCTGCCAATGGTTCTGCCAGCCGATTTCCGACGTGCAGTCACGCAACTCCCGCCGCGCCTGGGCCACAAGCTTATCCACGTCGCCTTCACTCAAGGCGATTCGTTCTCGGTACTCTTCGCGCAGTTCCGGGTAGCGCCGGATGAGCGAGAGGACCTCGTCAGCCAACTCCTCGCCGCTCTTGCCACGAATAAGCCGCTCGATCTTGTCGTCCCACGCGGTGCGAGTCCGCGCGGGCGACCGGCGTTTTGGCGGCTGCGTCGGCGACTCCGCCTCCTGCTCGTCTTCCTGGTCATCGTCATCGTCCCAGTCGTCCAGGTCTTCCTCGAACTCCGCCTCGGCGCCGGAGAGTTTACGCCAGCGCGGATCGTCCGTGCCGGCCGTAGGAACCGTTGCTCCATCGGTCAACGCTTGAAGGTAAGCGGCAACGGTCGCCACGGCGTGCTTGCAGTCATAGCCCACCGGACACGTGCAATGGGACTGGATCTTATCCTGCCGCTTCTTGCCGGCATTCAGCCATACGGAGACGACGTAGCGGTCGCCGCCCTGCACGGTGGCAAGCAAACGGTCGTCGGCAGAGATTGCCAGGTCTTTCACGCGCCCCTGGTTCTGGTAAGAGCGGCCCCGCGAAACGCTTCGGCTCCCCGCCCATTGATCCAAATCATCCCACGTCAGGACGGCCCAGCCGGCCGCTTTATTCAGTTTTTTTCCTTTACCCGGTTTCTCGTTGGTCCGTTTCATCGTGTCAGCTCCCGATGCCGAGACAGGCTTGTCACTTCCCCAACCATGATAGCGGTTATCGTGGAACTATCCAAGAGGAGGAGCAACGGCAGTTGACTTCCCGCAACGCGTCTGCTACCACAAGAGAAAATCATGGATACCCCTCGCTTATGCCAACCATACCAGCCACCCATGCTGCGCCGATTCCGGAATCGGCGCGGCAGACGCTCCAACAGGTCTTTGGCTTCGATGCCTTCCGTAGCGGCCAGGAAGCGGCCGTCGGCCGGCTGCTGGAAGGACGATCGGTGCTGGCCATCTTTCCCACCGGCGGCGGCAAGAGCCTCTGTTACCAGTTGCCCGCCTTGCTGCTGGACGGACTGACGCTGGTCATTTCGCCGCTGATCGCGCTGATGAAAGACCAGTTGGATTTCCTGGTGTCGCGCGGCGTGCCTGCGGCCCGCTTGGATTCCAGCCTGACGCGCGAAGAGACCTTGCAGGTTCACGAGGCCCTGAACGGCGGCCGCCTGAAGCTGCTGTACGTCTCGCCCGAGCGGCTTGGCAACGAACGCTTCCTGCGGTCACTCGAGCGGCGGAAGATCGCGCTGTTGGCCGTCGACGAAGCCCATTGCATCAGCGAGTGGGGGCACAATTTCCGCCCCGACTACCTGAAGATCGCGCGGCTCGCCCGGCAACTGGCGGTCGAGCGTGTTCTGGCGCTGACGGCCACCGCCACCCCCGACGTGGCCCGCGACATCGTCGCGGGGTTTGGCATCGCCGCGGGCGACGTGGTTCATACCGGCTTCTACCGGTCGAACCTCAATCTGTACGTGACGCCGTGCGAAGCGGCGGCGCGGGACGATCTTTTGCTGTCGCGTCTGAAGCAACGCCCGGCGGGTCCCGCGGTGGTCTACGTCACGCTGCAGCGCACCGCCGAGGAAGTGGCCCAACGGCTCGCCGCCCGCGGCTTGAACGCCCGGGCCTATCATGCGGGCATGGAGAGCGAGGACCGCAACGCGGTCCAGGACGCGTTCATGGCGTCGGATTGCATGATCGTCGTGGCCACGATCGCCTTTGGCATGGGCATCGACAAGGCGGACATCCGTTCGATCTATCACTACAATCTCCCCAAGGCGCTGGAGAACTATGTTCAGGAGATCGGGCGCGCCGGACGCGACGGCCGGCAGGCGATCTGCGAGCTGCTGGCCTGCGCCGACGACGTGGTGACGCTGGAGAACTTCTCCTACGGCGATACGCCCACGCCGGAGGCCGTCGCGGCCCTGGTGCGCGACGTGCTCGGCCGCGGGCAGGACTTCGACGTATCGGAATACGAGCTATCGGCGCGGCACGACGTCCGCCCGCTGGTCGTCAAAACTCTGTTGACCTACCTGGAATTGGAGGATGTCCTTCAATCGACCAGTCCTTTTTACTCGGAGTACAAGTTTCAGCCGCAAAAGAGTTCGCAGGAGATTCTGGGGCAGTTCGACGGGCAGCGGGCCGCGTTCCTCCGCGACGTCTTTCGCCACGCGGTGAAAGGGCGCACGTGGTTCTCGCTCGATCTGGAAGCGGTGGGCCGCGCCATCGGCCAACCGCGCAATCGCATTGTCGCCGCCATCACCTACCTGGAAGAGAAGGGCGATCTGGTGGTCGAGGCGGCCGGCGTGCGCCAGGGATATCGGCTCAAACAGCAGCCCGCCAGCGTGCCGCAGTTGTGCGAGGAACTTAGCCGTCGCTTCCAGCAGCGCGAGGAGCACGACATTGCCCGCATCCGCCGCGTGCTGGCCTATGCCGAGACCGAGGGCTGTTTGACTTGCCATCTGCTGGCCTATTTCGGCGAGAAGCGCGATGTCTGCGGACACTGCGGGGGTTGCGAGGGGCGGCCGCACGTACCGCTTCCCGCGGCGCGGCGCGCCGCGCCCGCCGACGGCTGGCAGAGGCAACTGCAAGAACTCTTGGCCCAGCGCAGCGCGGCGCTGGCTTCACCGCGGCAAGTTGCGCGGTTCCTGTGCGGGCTGGCATCGCCGGCGACGACGCGAGCCAAGCTTCGCACGCATGCGATGTACGGCCTGTTCCGAACGACCCCCTTCCACGATGTCTTGGCGCTAACGGCAAGCGAAATGGGCTAAGGATCGGCAAGACAATAACTGTCCGGTTCTCGAAAGTAGTCATCACGCTCCGCGTGATGCAGTTCCATCTCGCTCCAGCGAGATGAGTACGATTGTTGCAATACTTATTGATTCACCGATCCAAAGGGCGGGGACGGTCTTGGGGCTTGGCAAACGGAGGATAAAGTGAAATGAGCGTCCAGCGAGTTTTGATCGGCACCGCGTGTGCCTTGGCCTTTCTGTGGTGTCCGCAGCATTCATGGGCCGCCCGCCGGCAGGTCAACGTCGGCAACGGCTCGGGATACCTGCGATACGACGATGCCCAGGCCGCGCTCAAGCTGCAACCCGGCGACACGCTGCACATCAATCCCGGCACGTACAGCGGCCTTTCGCTGGGGAACCTGTCGGGCACGGCCGCCAACCCCATAACCGTGGAATGCGATCCGAAGACCGTCTTCACCACCGTCGTCCCGCAGGTCAACAATTTTCCCAACGTCGCCCACGTGCGCTTCGAGAACTTCCGCTTCGAGACGTACAAGAGCACCTGCATGAAGATCACCGGCAACAGCCACGATCTGCTGTTCACGAACTTCTTCATCAAGGATGCCTCGGGCTACAGTTTCCAGGTGTACGACCCGGCCAAAATCTTCGACGGCACGAAGGAAAGCACGTTCTACAACTTCAAGTGGGACAGCGTGGTCGTCGACGGCAAGACGGACGGCGCCGCCATCTGCAACTCGAACTACCGCCTGTCGAACATGATCTCGGTGCTGCTGGATTTCGAGATCTACAAATGCACGTTCCGGCACTTCGACAATGCGGTACAGGCGTTCCCGGTCATCGGGCTGGAGCGATGCTTCAACCTGGTGGTACACGAGTGTACGTTCAGCGACATCGGCATGGCCGAATCGCCGATCGGCCACAACGTCTGCATCTGCCTGGCCGGCTATGTGCGGGCGCATGGCAATCGCTTCACCCGGCAGTGGGGCAACGACGTGCGCGTGTGGCCCATGAAGCTCAACGCCCTGGGCTACAACGGACCGGACGCCGTGAACCGCTTCTACAACAACATCAGTTGGGAGAAGCGGAAATACCCGATGTACGAGCACAACCACGTCCCGCAGGCGGACATCGACAAGTGCTCCGGCTACCTGTCCCGGACGAGCTCCGAGATCTACTTCAACACTCTGTACCGGTCGCGGAAGGCGGCCGGCAGCAAAGACCCCTACTGTGGCACGTTGGTCGATGTCTACGGGCCTGATGTCACCATCAAGCATAACCTGGTCATCGAGCCGGAAGCCGACGCGCCGTTCGACTCCGGCCGCAACTACGTCTGTCACCTGGGCGCAGGCCCGCAATCCGGTCTGACCGTAGACAACAATCTCGTGTTCAGGACCTGGGCCGAGGCGGGGCTTGTGGACGCGAAGACCTTCCTGCCGTCCCAGGACAGTCCGGCCAGAGACGCAGCCACCGGACGAATTGGCTACATCACCAGGGATCACTACAACCACGACCGGTACGTAGGCGCTGCTGCGGACGTGGGCGCCGTGGAGCGACAGAACACTGCGCAGTAGGCGGCATCTGGACGGCAAAGATCACCTCCTGCTCGTCGGGGCCGGGCAGATCGACGAAGAAGGTCGCGACCATTCGGGCATGATGGGGCCGGCCGAAGCCGGTGTCCTGCGGTCCCAATCAGGAGGCCTGCAAAGTCCGCGAAGTCTTGCGCGCGAGCATCGCGTCGTGCCCGGCCACCGAACTGCTCAGGATCGGCGAATCAATCGTACTCATCTCGCTCCGCGAGATGGAATCCATCACGCGGAGCGTGATGAGTACGTCGGCCCATGAAAAGGGGCCTTCCGTGCGGCCCCCCGCTTGCAGAGGGCGTGTCTCCGCTATAGACTAAGGGCGATCAAACGGAGGGCGTTTGTCTCATTTCCCACCAAGCGGAGCCAAGCCAACCCCACCTGTCTAAGGAGATCGAGCTATGGCAAATGTGCCGCCGGGCCCGGGCGTCCGCGCCACGGGAATATTGCTCTTGCGCGGCTTTGCCGCCGCCGCCCGCCCCCTCGACCGACTCTTCCGCCGCCTTGTCGGCGATAACGACCTTCTCCGCTACTTCCTTTGGGCTGCTCTTCCGTTGCTGCTTCTCGCGGCGGTCTGGCTTGGGACCAGCAGCAATTGGCAGACATCGTCCGCGCCGGCGGCCACCGAGAAGTCTCCCGGCGCGCCTTTCGTCGTCACCGTCACGCGGCCAATCCCTGCCCCTGCCCCCGTCACATCGCCGGGCAAGGAAATCGTCATCGACCTGGGCGGCGGCGTGAAGCTGGAGATGGCACTGATTCCGGCGGGCGAGTTCCTGATGGGCTCGCCCGATTCGGACAACAACGCCGGAGGTGACGAGAAACCGCAGCACCGGCTGCGGATCACCCGGCCGTTTTACCTGGGCAAGCACCTGGTGACGCAGGAGCAGTGGCAGGCGGTGACGGGCAACAACCCGAGCCACTTCAAGGGTCCGAAAAACCCTGTGGAGACGGTCAGTTGGGACGACTGCCAGCAGTTTCTGGAAAAGCTCAACGCGAAGGCGGGCCCTCTCCCGGCAGGGGAGGGGGAGTTTCGCTTACCCACGGAGGCACAGTGGGAATATGCCTGCCGGGCGGGCAGCACCACGCGCTATTGCTTCGGAGACGAGGAGTCGGGGCTGGGCGAGTATGCCTGGTATGCCGCGAACTCGGGCGACAAAACGCACCCGGTTGGCGAGAAAAAGCCGAACGCCTGGGGGCTGTACGACATGCACGGCAACGTATGGGAGTGGTGCCAGGATTGGTATGATAGCGGGTATTATGCGAAGTCGCCGACGGACGATCCGACGGGTGCTGCCAATGGCTCGGACCGCGTGGATCGCGGCGGCGGCTGGAGCCTCGTCGCCAGGCTCTGCCGCTCGGCGCACCGCTACTTCAACGGGCCCGGGGGCCGCGGCATCAACCTGGGCCTGCGTGTCTCCCGAGTGGCGGGGGAGTAGTTCAGGTGAGCGAGCGGAGCCGGTGCGCGGCCCGCGCCGCAGTCCCGAAGCGCAGCCGGGACAAGCCGGGCAAGCACAGGCGGAGCGAGCGAGCTATGAGTCAAGGTTCTCTTGGGTGCAGGGAGTAGCGCTGCAAGCGCCGTGGAATCCAGCCCGATTCATCGGGCTTTCCGCCGCAGGCGGTTCTAGGCCCGTGCTTCAGCACGGGTAGACCAGCGCGATCGCGCTTTGGTGCGTCCCCTCGCCCCGTCCGCCCGCCGCCATCGGCGGCGGGCGGAGGGGGCGAGGGGCACAAGGGAGCGAGCATCTTTGCCAACCCGACGTAAACGTCGGGCCTGTGACCGGCTACGCTGGAAACGCCCGTGAACGGGCGTAAAATCGTCTGCCAGAAAATCTTGCCGCACACTGTGACGTTCCTGGGCTTGCATTTCACGTACAACCCGCTCTAATCATCACGATCCCTTGCGGATGGACAACTTGTTCATCGCTGCCAACTCACACAAAGGAAACGAACCATGGCGAAAGCGGCTGCCCCCAAGAAACCTCTGACCAAGACCGAACTGCTCATCAACATTGCTGCGGCCACCGAAGTGCCCAAGCAGCAGGTGGCCGCGGTGCTGGAGGCCCTGGCCGCCGAAATCAAGACGAGCCTCGGCGCCAAGGGCGCCGGGGCAATCACCATCCCGGGCCTTGTGAAGATCGAAAAGAAGAAGGTCCCGGCCCGCAAGGCCGAGAAAGGCGTGCCCAACCCGTTCAAGCCCGGTGAATTGATGGACCGTGCGGCCAAGCCGGCCTACAACAAGGTCAAGGTGCGGGCGTTGAAGCTGCTGAAGGACATGGCAAAGTAGCTGTCGGTGAGATGTGGCACAATCGGAGAATTGCCAGTTGCTCGCGGCCGCCCGTGCGCTTTCACCAAGGAATTTCAAGACCATGCGACGATCCTTCGCCCTCTCGTTCGTTCTGACTTTGCTGTCGGCGGCCAACTGCCTCGCCCAACAGCTTGTGGTGACGCCGGAGAACCCCGGCGGCGTTCATCGCCTCAAGGAGCCGATCCGCTGGCGTGTGGCAGTTGCCGGCGCGAAGCCCGACGCCACGGCCGAGTTGCGCTCCGCATGTTCCTCGGCTGCTACCGCGCGGCCGACTACCTGGTCCGGCATCCCGACTGGGATGGCAAGACGCTGCTGGTTTTCGGCGTCAGCCAGGGCGGATACCAATCGCTCGTGACCGCCGCGCTGCACCCGCAGATCACGGCGATGATGGCCATTGCACCGGGCGGGTGCGACATCACCGGCCCGCTGGCAGGACGCGGCGACAGCTTCCCTTCCTTGCTCAGCGGTTGGCCGCGCCCGGCGAACCAACAGGCCATTATGGAAGCGGGGCGTTATTTCGACGTGGTCAACTTTGCCCCCCGCATCAAGTGTCCGGCCTTCGTATCGGTCGGCCTGATCGACGCGGTTTGCCGTCCCACGGGCATCTATGCCGCCTTCAATCAAGTGCCCGGCCGGAAGGAGTTGCTGGTGCTCCCCGATGCGCCGCACGACGGCGCCGGCCACCCCCGCTGTCAGGCGCGCATGAGGGCCTGGCGGCAGGCCCTGCTCAAAGGCGAACCTGTGCCGCCGCCCGCCCGGTCCGATTGACCGGCATGCGTAACCGTTCACGGGCCGGGGACTGGTCCATTTTTCGGCCAGAAGATGCGGTTTTGCGAATCGACGATGGCCGAATCTGCATCCGTACTCAAAAGAACCTCTATTGCATCGGCAGCGCCGGGCGTCAATGAATGGGAGACAAGAACCATGAGAGTTGTGCCGAAAGTCGTGATCTTGGCGGCTGCCTTGATCGTGGTTATCCTGGCGAGTTCTGCGGTTGCCGCACCGCCGGAGCGTGTCTACATCGCCTGCGACGATCACACCGACTACTACTGGAGCGGCGACGCGGCGACCTACCGCCGCGCCTTCCTCGAGATGATTGACTACTACCTGGCCCGCGCCGATGCCACGGCCGGACAACCGGACGACTACCAGGCCCGTTTCAACTGCGATGGCAGCCTGTGGATGTGGGAATACGAACGGAACAAGTCGGCTGCCGACTTCCAGAGGCTCATTCGCCGCATCAAGGACGGCCACATCAGCGTGCCGCTGACGCCCATCACGCTCTGCTATGGCGCCATGCCGGCCGAAGGGGTGCTGCGCGCGATGTACTACGCCGGTCGAATCCAGCGGCGCTATGGCCTGCAACTGCCGACGGTTCAGCCCATGGAGGACCAGACCATGCCGTACGGCGTGGGGTCGCTCTTCACCGGTGCCGGCGCCAGGTACTGTTGGATGGGCATTTGCAGTTGCGCCTCCCGCGTAACCGACAACGCCGCGCCGCGGACGCACGAAATCTACTGGTGGACCGGCCTGGACGGCAGAAAACTACTGATCAAGTGGAACTCGCTGCACGGCAACGCGAGCATGGGCGGGTATGCCGAGGCCAGCAACCCCGCCGGCATCATCGACTACATGGACCACGATCCGGGCTACGCTTCGCGCTGGAAATATCCGCTCGTGAAGGCCGCTTTTGGCAAGGGCCATGACAATCTCAAGACGCTGACTGCCGAGTTCGAGTCTGTGGCCAGGGACAAGACGACGGCCAACCGCCGGGTGCGGAACTCCAACGAAATCGACTTCTTCCAGGACTTCGAGGCGACCTACGGGTCCAAGACGCCGTCCTACTCGGCCGCCTTCGGCAACGAGTGGGACCTCTACCCGGCCTCGATGGCCGAGGTCTCGGCACGCGTGAAACGGGCCATCGAGAAACTGCGGGCCGCCGAGGCGATGGCCGTGCTGGTCAGCCTCAAGGAGCCGAAGTTCATGCTTGGGCACGAGGCTGCGCGCGACCAGGCGATGATGAACATGGGCCTGTACTTCAATCACGATTGGACCGGCGACGGCCCGGTCCGCCGCGACACGTTCCGCGATTGGGCCAAGGGCGTGGCCGCCCAGATCGAGAGCTATGTCGGCGCTCTTCATGACGACGCTGCTACTGCCCTGGGCCAGATGATTCGCACCAGCGGCACGCGCCCGCGGTTTTACGTCTTCAACCCGTTGGGTTGGACCCGCACCGACGCGGCCGATTTTGCCTGCGCAGGCTCGGGCTCGATCCATGTAGTCGATCTGCTCACCGGGCAGGAAGTGCCCTCGCAACGCATCACGATCGACGGCAAGCCGCATCTCCGCGTGCTGGCCGCCGACGTGCCATCGGTCGGCTACAAGGTTTTTGAGATCCGGCCGGGGGCGGGACAGCCCTTCCCCAATGCCGCCACGATTACCGGCAACCAGGTCGAGAACTCGGTCTACGCGCTGACAGTCGATGGCCGCGGCGCCATCACGAGCCTGGTCGACAAGACGCGTGGCAATCGCCAATTTGTCCGAACCATCCACGGCCGGGCGATCAACGACCTGGGTGCGGGCGACGGCCGTCTCGAAGTCGAAAACATGGGACCCGTTTCCGTAACGCTCAAGGCCGTTTCGTCCGCCGTCCTGGCCCACACGACGCGGATCACGCTCATCAGGGATTCCCGCCGGCTCGACATCCGCAACGAGATCACGCAGAACTTCCACTCGACCGGCGACAGTCCGCCGCGCTGGGCCTTCAGCTTCGATCTCAATTCGCCCAACGTATGGCACGAGGAGGTTGGGGCGGTCATTCGCGCCCGGCTCCTTGCAGCCGGCGGGCACTACGCGCCGAACCACGCCCGCTACGATTGGCAAACACTCAATCACTTTGCCGACATAAGCGGCGAGGGTGCCGGCGTAACGTTGGCCAACGCCGATTGCCTGTTCATGAAGGTGGGCGACAGCACCCTGACATTGCTCGACACCGCCAGTCCGCAAATCAGCGTGCTGGCAGGCGGTTTGGTCGACGGGGAGAGTCTGGGGATTCACCGTCAGGGCGGCGACAGCCACTTCCTCCAACGGTTCGCCCTGCAAACCCATGACGCGTACCGCGAGGCCGAGGCCATGCGGTTCGCGCTTGCGCAACAGAACCCCTTCGTGACCGGGCAAGTTACCGGCCGGCGGCCCTTCTGCCCCGAGACGACTTATAGTCTGTTGACGATCAGCGATCCCAAGGTGCTCTTGTGGAGCTTGAAGCCCGCCGAGGATGGCATCGAGAGTGCCGGGGTCGCGATGCGGGTCTGGAACCTGGCCGACGGGCCGGGCATGTTCACGGCCGCGATGGGGTCGCCGGGGATCGCGGCCGTAAAGCATACGACGCACATCGAGACCCCCATCGGCGAAATGAGGATCATCAACGGGGACTTCACGGCGACGGCCGCGGCCCATGCCATGGAGACGTATTTGCTCGTGCCGTCGCGTTACAGGGCGTTGCGCTGATATCCGCAGCGGCAACGCTGGCTGGAGCAACGGCTCTGCCGGACCGTTTGCAGGCTCTCAGCCGGCAACGCTATAATCGGCTCACGCACATCGCAACATCCTCACCCGACACGGAGCCTTTCCCATGAAACACCTTTGCGCCCGTAAGATGAAGGTCGTCATCGACGATTGGTCGTGGAAGATGAAGGTGGATTTCGCGGCCAAGGCACCGTGTCGCCCAGGACCGTCCCGTGCTCCGCAGGCCGGATGTCGCTCCGTTCGGCCAGGTGGCGATGAACGCGGTTGGGGCCGTTCTCCCAACACGCAACGGTGGCGTGGACGGGCAGCGGGCGCGGCTGATCGGGTCGGTTGCTGCGGAGCAGGCACATCGACAGCCAATCGAGCTGCGCGAAATGGTGGAAGTGCGGATGGGTGAGGAGTACTTCATGAACAACGTGGACGCCGTGGCTGTGCTCGAACTCCAAGAGCGACGGCACCACGCCCATGCCCACGTCGATCAAAGTGTGGCGGACGACCTGGCCGTTTCGCCGCTGGATCAATGAGTACGAGTTCACGCTTCTCTGCTTGTCGATTTGCCCCCTTGACTCTCTGGATCGTGGCGCAAGAATGATTCCAAATGAGGGCCGTCCTTCACAGGCGGCCGGTTACCCGGAAGGAGAAACGATGGCCGGTCACGTTTGCCCCTGGTGGGGCGGCTATTTCATCGACAATCCGCTGCGCCGCCTAATCCACAACCCGGTGAAGATCGTCGGCCCCTACGCCAAGCCGGGGATGACGGTCATGGACGTGGGCTGTGGCATGGGGATGTTCTCCATTGCGCTGGCGAAGATGGTGGGCGACCAGGGCCGGGTGATTGCCGTCGACCTCCAGCAGAAGATGCTGGATGTGCTGCGGCAACGGGCAGAAAAGGCGGGAGTGGCCGACCGAATCGAAACCTACAAGTGCGAGCAGGACCACCTGGGTGTTGAGACCCAGGCCAACTTCGCCCTGGCGTTCATGATGATTCATGAAGTGCCGGATCAACGGCGGCTGTTGGGCGAAATCCAGGCTTGTCTCAAACCGGGCGGGAAGCTGCTGGTGGCCGAGCCTTGTCTGCACGTTGCCGGGAGGGCGTTCGCCAACGAGATGACTATCGCAGAAGAAGTGGGCCTCCGGCCAGTTGAAGGGCCTCGGGTCCATGGATGCCGGGCGGCGGTGCTTGAGAAGGTGTAACAATATGATGATCCTGCTTGATGCGTTCGGCCAGCACACCGGCCAAATGGTCGAAATCAGTGGGCGTCACGCCGGCTGATGTCGTAGGGTGCGGCCCCCCTTGCTGAAGTAATGGGGAAGAGGTGGGAGTTGTGTTACGCTGTCCGAGATGATGCTACTTGTTGAACTCCCCAGCGTCGTACTTCTTCCAGAACTCATCGGACGGGAACACGTCCGCTTGTCCGTAGCTAACTGTGATGGTCTTGAGGCTCTTCATCTGGCGGATTAGGTCTATCCCCTTGGTGACGTTCCTGGGCGTGAAACACAACGCCGTCAAGTTCATCCCTTCAAGCGGCGACAGATCCGATACCGGTGCGTCAATGCAATCCAACGTATTCAGAGGCATCCCTTTCAGCGGCGACAGGTCGGATACCTTCGTCTGCTGGAAAA
>JBEKZQ010000360.1:0-6578 GCA_049509675.1 Thermoguttaceae bacterium
TCGACATTACCGGTTGGGTGCCACGACCAACCTCCGGTCGGTGCCCGGCTTGCCCAGCAGTGCTGGAAACACGGTTGGACAAGCCAACCGTGGCACCCGTAAACTCAAGTTGGACAGACCACGAGTTTTTTGGTATTCCCTTCTATCCGTGCGGAGTCTAAATGGCAGATTTCGGAGGAACTGATCATGGCGGAGCATTTTATCATTGCGAGTGCCGCGGATTTGCAAACCCAGGGGCCGGACACGCATCTGCCCGTGCTCGTGGAGTTTCGTGAGCGGAGACAGCCCGTGACGCTGAGCCTCCGCAGGTCGTGCGTAGTTGGGGTCGCGCTGGCCGCCGCGGCGGTGGTCGCGGCCTGCCAGACGTTTGCTCGGGCAGAGCCGCCCAAGAAGGTGTTGGGCCTGGAACGCGTGATCGCCTTCACCTATATCGGCGGGAAGTACGACCCGAAGCAGCTTCGCTCCGTGACTTTCATCGAACCGACCCAGCCGAAAGACTGGCAGTATTGGGCGCCGCGCGGCGTTGTCACCGCCGTGGGGCACACCTGGTTCGACCTCCTGCGGAACCCGGTAGACAAGGCCGTGGACATCCTGGCCGGCGGCGACTATGGCGGCAATCCGAGGCCGGTCGTCTCGATCGACGAGTTCGGCTTCGATTACGGCGGTGAGACCGACCAGAAGGCCGCCGCGATCCTCCGCGAGACGAAGCGCAAGCGGCCCGGGCTCGGGCTGGCTGTGTGGGAGATGCGCGGCCCCATTCCCAAGGTCCTCGGCGACGCCTACCGCGACGTGGCGGACCTTGTCACGCTCGAATCCTACCTGAAGGACAAGGACGATTATTGGTTTGCCGCCGCCCAGGTGCAAAGTGCGCGGATCCACGGGCTGTTGCCCAAAACCATCGTGGCGCTCGGTATCGGCAAGGGCGGCAACCCCGGTGAAGAATGGGCGCGCACGAAAGAGGAACTCGAACAGCAGGTCCGATTCGTGCGGATGATCGCCCCGGAAGCCCCGGGCATCGGCTTCTATTCCGGCTCGGACTGGCCGGAACTGATGGCCAAGGCCGACGAGTTGGCCAGCCACTATTCCGATCTCCCCACGGACGGTTCGAAACTCCCCGCCGACGTTTCCGCGTTGGGCAAGTTCTACTCTGAGCGCCACGAAAAGCCCCTGCTCGTGTGCTCGCCGGCGTTGGTGGAGCCCAACCGTAGCGCGGCGGACCCTGGCAAGTTGGTGCAGCCAAAAACCATGCGGGCCTGCCTGCTGAACCTTGGCGACCGCGACGCTACGGATGTGCGAATCCGGCTGCGCAACCCGAAGGACAAAGGGGGAAATGTTTTCGCCGAGGCCGTGGTCCCCGTTGTCCCGAGGCGCGGGGAAGTGACTGCGGTTCTGCCCGTGACGGCCGAATGGAAGGTCTGGAAGACCTGGAAAATGGAGGTCGAAGGCAAGGGCTGCGAGGTGAACATTTGCCAATGGAAACATTGAACTTGTCTTCCCGCTGGGTGCCACTGGCTTCGCCAGTGTTGCTTTGGGAGCGATCAGGCGACGGCTTCTTCCGGCCAAGTCAACCTCGCGGAAGCACTGGCAGAGCCAGTGGCACCCGGCCGCAAGCCCCCTGAACGATGGTTGGTGAACATGCCCACGTAAGCATGGGCATGGCACCCGGCGTGGGCGGATAGATTGCGCGTCTGTTTACGCGGCCCGACCGAGTTGCTCTCCGCCGGTCCGCGGCAGCGGCGCCTGGACGGGCAACGTGCCCTGGGCCGCGACGCGTCCTGCCTCGGGCGGGCCCAGCCCCGGCGCCAGGCACACGGCAACCTCCGCGAAACGCTGCGGATCCAACAGGCGCCAACAGTCGAACACCAGGACTCGTCCCTCGGCACGGCGGAGATCTTCAGGATCCAACTCGCGGAACTCGTCCCAGGCAACCGTAATGACCAGGCAATCGCAGTTCCGGGCGCAGTCCTTGAGCGATTCGGCGTACTGCACGCGATCGCCCAGCACCGCGCGGGCGGCTTGCATCGCCTGCGGGTCGTACACGCGGGCCGTGATCTCCTGCCGCGACAACTCCTTGGCCAGGGACATGCCGGCCGAGGCCTCCACCACGTCGGTGTGCGGTTTGTACGAGAGCCCCAAAATGCCCACGCAGCCGTTCTCGGGCAGCCGGGCGCGGATCACCCGGGCCAGATGGCTGCTCTGTTGGCGATTGATTTCGTCGGTGGCTTCCGCGAGCGCGGCGGGCGTGCCCAGCACTTTCGCCATGGCCGCCATGGCGCGGTTGTCGCGGGGGAAGCAGGGACCGCCGTACTGCGTCGTGCCGCGCAGATACTTGCCGCCGATGCGGCTGTCCAGCCCGATGGCCTTGGTCACCACGTCCACGTCGGCGCCCGGCAGGCGTTCGCAGATGCGGGCCAGCATGTTGGCATAGGAGATCCGCGTGGTCACGAAGGTGTTGATCGAGAGCTTGGCCAATTCGGCATTGACGAAATTCATGCGGGCGATGGGCGGCCGGTTCTCGCACAGTTCTTCGTAGAGGCTTGCCAATTGCCGGCCGGCTTCGGGGTCGGACTCGCCGATCAGCACGAGGTCGGGATGCCGCATGTCGTGGAGGACCGAGCCCAAGGCGATGAACTCGGGATTGTAGCACAGGCCGAAGTCCGGCCCGCAGCGCCGCCCCGAAACGCGCTCCAACTCGGCCTGCAATTCTCCGCCGGTGGAGCCGGGCATGACGGTGCTGGTGAGCACGATGAGGCGGTAGCGCGGGCTGTCGCGGAGGGCCTGGCCGACGGCGCCGGCCACTTCGCGGACGTAGCGGAGCGAGAAGCCGCCCCAGGGCTCGCTGGGCGTGGCGACCACGATGAAGACCACGTCGCTTTCCAGTACGGCCTGGTAGCCGTCGGTGGTGGCCGAGAGCCGCGAGCGGTGCTGCCACAGCAGTTCTGCCAGGCCGGTTTCCGCCACGGGGGCCCGGCCCCGATTGACCTGTTCCACGGCGAAGGCGTTGACGTCGACGCCGATGACGTCATGCCCCTTGGAGGCCAGCACGGCGGCCAGCGGCGCGCCCAGCTTGCCCAGTCCGAAAACGCTGATCTTCATGTGCATCGACCTCCCTGTCGATAGTCTGGCTCACAGCGGACACTTCAGGCGGCGTTTCAGGTGCCGGAAACTACAGGCCGGAAACAGCCCCCAATGCGTCAACAGCCAACGCGCGTTGTACAGGTTGTACCAATAGCGGGGACCGCCCGAAAGCTCCTTGTTCCGCCGGGCTTCCGGACCATCCCACACGTTCTTCGTTCCCCCGGGATCGTGCGAGTAGTCGTGATTCTGGTGGATCGCCATGACGCGCCGCGTGGCGTCGATCAACCGCAGGCGGCAGCGCAGCGCATGGTACAGGATCCAGTTGTCGTAGGCGGTCCGCCCCACGGCAAAAGGCGGCATGTCGCCCAGGGCGCCCTTGGGATACACGAAATAGTCCAGTCCGCCCGCGCCGTGCCGCTTGCCATGCCGCCGGGCATACTCCCGCAGACGCGCGTCCCAGTCGGCGGAAAACTCCACGGGAAACTGCACCGGCACGTCCCACCGCTGCCCCGCCACGAACGACGGTGTGCCGCCGGTCATCACCTTCCGGACCGCCTCGGCGAAATCGGGCATCAAGATGATGTCGGCGTTCACGTAGCACATTACGGCGTGCCGCGCGTGCCGCTCGGCCACCTGGAACAGGCCGTTGAATAAGGGAGTGCCCAGCGGACTGCAGGGCACCTCGGCAACGTGTTCCAGCGACAAGTCCTGCGCAAGGGTTTCGGTCCCCGGCTCATTGCCCAGCAAAATGACCTGGCAATCCGCGTGGAGTCGGGTCCAGCTTCCGATCGCGTTCCGCTGGATCTGGTCGAATGGTCCGCGAAACGCCTTGGGGATCGTGAACAGGGTCAGCATGCGGGGCTCCCGGCGGCCGAAGGGGACAGTCCCATTTTCGCGGCGAATACGCTTTTCTTTACGACGGTGCCGTCCGTGCCGCCGAAAATCGGGACAGTCCCCGTGAAACGGCTGCCATGCGGTGTATGGGAAGGCGGAAGGGTAAAGCAGAGGCGTGGTGGTGTCAAGAGGAGTAGGGAAGTCACCCCACAACCAAGACGCTCACAGTGGACGAAAGAATTTCGTGAAAATCACTGGCTTTCCTTGCTGGAATCTGAGACAATGCTAGCAGGGCACGCTCAAGAGGGAGGAACTTCCATGAACCAGGACAGAAAACAAGGCTTTACGCTGGTCGAGTTGCTGGTGGTCATCACCATTATTGGCATGTTGATGGCCCTGTTGTTGCCGGCCGTGAACGCGGCGCGTGAGGCGGGCCGCCGGGTGACGTGCCTGAACAGCCAGAAACAACTGGGCACGGCCGCCATGAGTTACGAGGGCGTCCGGCGGAGTTTTCCGGCCTATCACAGCAAACTGGGAGCGAAAGCGTGGGACGCCAGTTGGACCGTGCTGCTCCTGCCGTACCTGGACCGCACCGATCTCTGGAACTTGTGGAAGGGCACCCCCCAACAGGCGCAGGGTAGCTCGACCCCGACGGTTCTCCTAAAACTCATGATTTGCCAGTCCGATCCGCCCGACACTACCGCTGCCGGCCAAGGACCTTCGTCCTACGTGGCCAACGGCCTGGTCTTCGGCGATCCAACCACCACCACCGTCAGCCGGCCGTGTCTCTCGCTCGATTACATCACCCTGCACGACGGCACCAGCACGACTTTGATGATTTCCGAGAATTTGCACCTGGATTCGCCCACGGTCAGCGGTTCGGCTGTTTCGAAGTCTCATTACTGGTACGACTGCGCGCCCGCGTCCGCCGTCACGTTTGGGGTAAATAATAGGGGCAGCAACTACCAGAACCTTTATCCGGCTACCAACGCCATGAAGGACAATATCCATTCCAATCATGGCGGGGGCGTAAACGCCGTCTTCTGCGATGGCCACGGCGCCTGGCTTCGTGATGACATGGGAGACATCGCGCTGACTGGGGCGAATTCGGCCTATTCGACAAATACCCTCTACACGTCGCTGGTCACGCCCGACGGCGTGAAAGATTCCACCGTCAACGAACCGCCGGTGGACGAGAACAGCCTGTAGGGATTTGGCGAAGAACAGCTTGGCGGAATCCCGTAGGACGGATTGCTAATCCGTCCACAATTTGGCGACGGATTAGCAATCCGTCTTACGGCCAAGAGCGGAAGTTATTCTTCGCCAGATCCAGAGTGTGCGCCAATTCTCCCCCCTGTGTGGTGATTATCTTCTTACCTTTTGTGGCCTCTGTGCCCTCTTTGGTTCGGCTTTTTTCCCGATTGGGCGAATCGGGGCAAAGAACTGGGAAGACTTTGCCGATTATTCCGGCAGCATCGACTGGATTGACTTTGACGGCCATTGCGCGCATCAAAACCTCAACGCAGATTCACAAGCCTTCCACAACCACCGGAATTATCCAGTCGACGACCAAGAAAAGCCCCTCCTGACCATGTGCTTATCTCGTCCGACATCGCCGCTGCCGTACCGGGCAATGCTCGCAGTCGGGGTCTGCCTCTGCCTGGCCGGCTGTCAGGCCATCACCGTCAACAACGACCGCTGCCTTAATCCGCCCGTCCCGGAGGCCGCCATGCCCCCGATCGAGCTCAACAAGGTCTCCTTGCCCGCCTATCGCATCGAGCCCCCCGATATCCTGCAGATCGAGATGCTCAAGCTGGTTCCTCTGCCCCCCTACAAGGCGGAGGTGTTCGACGTCCTGCAGATCCGCGTGATCGGCACGCTGGCCGAACAGCCGATCGACGGCTATTACATGGTCGAGGCCGAAGGGCTCATCAACCTGGGGCCGGGCTATGGGTCGGTGCGGGTGGTGGGCATGACGTTGGACGAGGTCAAGCGCACGGTGGACAAGAAGTTGCGCGAGGTGCTCAACTCGCCGGAGGTCTCGGTGCAACTGGCCCGCGTGGCCGGGGCGCAACCGGTGACCGGCCAGTACATCGTCGGTCCCGACGGCACCATCAATTTGCGACAGTACGGGGTGGTGCATCTGTCGGGCATGACGGTGGTCGAGGCCCGCCTGGCGCTGGAAAAGCATCTCGCGCAATACCTCGATTCGCCCGAGGTTTCCGTGGAGGTGTTGGCCTACAACAGCAAGGTGTTTTACGTGATTACGCAGGGGGCGGGGATGGGCGACAGCGTGCGGCGATTGCCGGTGACGGGCAACGAGACGGTGCTGGACGCGATTGCCCAGATCAACGGTCTGTCGCAGTTGTCGAGCAAGAAGATCTGGATTGCCCGGCCGGCCCCCAACGGTTTCGGCTGCGAGCAGGTCTTGACGGTGGACTGGGACGCCATAACGCAAGGCGCGGTGACGGCCACCAATTATCAGGTCATGCCCGGTGATCGGGTGTTCATTGCCGAAGACAAGTGGCTGATGGTGGCCAACGTGATCGGCAAGATGACCGGACCGTTCGAGCGTGCCATGAACATCACCAGCTTCGGCACCAACACCATCCGCGGCATCCAGACCCTGGGCCGGCAATACAACAAGAGCCGCAGCGGCATCTAGT
>JBEKZQ010000361.1:0-10335 GCA_049509675.1 Thermoguttaceae bacterium
ATCTGGGGCACCAACGCCGCGGCGGGCGGACAACTGGTCATCGACAGCAACACCTTCGGCAGCACCAAGGGCCGCAACGACATCATCCTGCTGAGCGCCGGTTCCGCGGCCAACGGCGACCCCGTCCCGCAGATCCTCAACAACACGTTCTCCGGCGGCGGCGACGAGGCCCTGGATCTCGACGGCGATTGCTACATCGAGGGCAATGTTTTCTCGCACTTCCACAAGGACGCCTACAATTCCGACCCCACCGGGTCCAACGCCATCTCGGCCGGCGATTCCGCCGGGCTGGGCCACAACTATACGGCAGTGCGCAACGTCTTCTACGACGTGGACCACGCCGTGTTGGTCAAAGACAATTCGTTCCTCGCCTTTGTGAACGACACCGTGGCGAGCGCCACCCTGGCGGCCGTGTACTTCAATGTGCCGGGCTACACGCTCAGCGCGGGCCGCGGCGCCAACGTCGACGGCGCCATCTTCAGCAATTGCCCGACCGTCTTCAGCCAGGTGCTCCCGGCGACGAGCCTCACCATCAACCGCTCGATTGTACCCAGCCAATGGCAGAGCTACGGCGCGTCGAATACGGCCGAAGACCCGCGGCTGGTCAATCCCGCGGGCGGCAACTTCAGCCTCAGCCCCGGTTCTCCCGCCCTGGGCGCCGGCCCCTACGGCCTGGACATGGGAGCCATCGTCCCCGGCGGGCCCGCCATCGCCGGCGAGCCCACCGCCCAGACCACGCTGACCTCAGCCACCCTCGCCATCGGCGGCCCGGGCGTCACGAGCTACAAGTATTGCGTCAACAACGGAGCCTGGAGCGCGGAAATCCCCATAGCCACCCCCGTGCAACTCACGGGACTTGCCAACGGCACCTACACGGTCTATGTGGTCGGCAAGAATGCCGCCGGCGCGTGGCAAAGCCAGGCGGCGCCAACGGCGTCGAAGTCCTGGACCGTCAACAACGTTCTGGCGCGCGTGCGCATCAACGAGGTCCTGGCTATCAATCATGCGGCCGTGCTGCACGGGACCAGCTATCCCGATCTGATCGAGCTTTACAACGACGGGGCCGCCGCGGTCGACCTGACGGGAATGGGCATCAGCGACGATCCGGCCAACGCAAGCAAGTTCGTCTTTCCCGCCGGCACCTTGCTCGGCGTCGGCCAGTACCTCGTGCTCTATGCCGATAGCGACACGAGTACGTCCGGTTTGCACCTGGGCTTCAACCTCAGCGGCGATGGCGGCGGAGTGTACCTCTTCGACACGGCGGCCCACGGCAGTGGGCTGTTGGACTCCGTCGAGTATGGGCCGCAGGCCGCCGACCTTTCCATCGGACGCATCGGTCACGACGGCGACTGGACGCTGACGCAGCCCACCTTCGGCGCAGCGAATGTCGCCGCGCGGACCGGCAATCCGGCCACGCTGAAGATCAATGAATGGCTTGCCAGCGAGAATGTGCGCCTGACCGACGACTTCCTGGAACTGTACAACCCCGACCCGTTGCCGGTGCCCTTGGCCGGCCTCTCGCTGACCGACTATCCGATCAGCGAGCCGGGCATGAATCCGATCGCGGCGCTGAGCTTCGTGGCCGGCGGCGGCTACATCGCCTTCACCGCCGACGGCAATCCCGAGTTGGGACCCGATCATCTCAACTTCAAGCTTTCCGCCAACAAGGAGTGGCTCGGACTGTACGATGCCTCGTTGAACCCGTTGGACACGATCCTCCACTTCGACCAGACGACCGACTACTCGCAGGGCCGCAGCCCCGACGGCGGCGCTTCTCCCTACCAGTATTTCGCCGTGCCCACGCCGGCTGTAGCCAATGCCCCCGTGACCAATCTCACCAACCTGACAAACGGGCTGCGCATCACGGAGATCATGTACAACCCGCTGGGCGACGGCGACCTGGAGTTCATCGAGCTGAAGAACGTCGGCACGGCGACGCTGGACCTCACCGGCGTGCGGTTGACCGATGCCGTGACTTTCACCTTCCCCGCCATGTTGCTGGCGCCCAACCAGTACGTGGTGGTTGCCCGCAACGCGGAGAAGTTCTCGGAGAAGTTCGGTCCCGGCATCAACCTGGCCGGTGAGTACAATGGCAAGCTTTCCGACGGCGGCGACCACGTCGTGCTGCAATTGCCCGGGCCGTATGATGCCGCCATCCTCCGCTTCGACTATCAGCCGACCTGGTATCCGAGCACGGCCGGCGGCGGCTATGCCTTGGCCATCCGCAATACGGCAGCCCTGCCGGCGACCTGGAGCAGCGGCGCCAGTTGGCAGGTCGGCACCGTGCTGGGCGGATCACCCGGCCGGGCCGACAACGGCACGGTCGCGGCCGACGTGATTATCAATGAAGTCCTCATCCACACCGATGAGCCGCTGGCCGATTCCATCGAGCTGTATAACACGACCGGCAGTTCCGTCAACATCGGCGGATGGTATCTCAGCGACTCCAGCGGCACTTTCAAGAAGTTCCGCATCCCGGACAACACGACCATTGCCGCCCACGGCTATGCTGTCTTCTACATGGGACACTGGGTGAGCCACGTGATGCAGTTCGCGGCCAATGAATTCGGCGGCGCCAACCCCATCGCCTTCGGCCTGAATTCCTATCTCGGCGACGACGTCTGGCTGACGGCCGCGGATTCCTCGGGAAACATCACCCGCGTCGCCGACGACGTGACCTTCGGCCCCATGGCCAACGGCGAGTCGCTGGGCCGCTGGCCCAACGGGACGGGCAACCTCTATCCCATGCTCCAGCGCACGCTGGGACAGGCCAACGACGCCAATGGGAACGGCCCGCGCGTCGGCCCCGTGATCATCCGCGAGTTGATGTACCAGCCCAACGCGCTCACCCCCTCGGACATCAGCGCCGGATTCACGACCCCCGACGACATCGAGTTCATCGAGATCTACAACCCGACCGCCTCGGCCGTCGACTTGACGCATTGGCACCTGGCCGCGGGCGTCACCTACGACTTCCCCGCCGGCATGCTGTTGGGTTCGCACCAATCGCTGGCGATCGTGTCGTTCGACCCTGCCAACGCGGCGATGCTTGCCGCCTTCAAGGCGCATTACGGCATGACTGCCGCGGCCGTCGTGGGGCCCTACTCCGGCCATCTGAGCGACTTTGGCGAGAAGGTCCAGTTGCAGGATTCCGATACGCCGCCGCTGGGAATGCCCGACTACTGGCCGCCGCTCCTGGAAGACGAGGTCGTTTACAGCCCATCCTGGGGCGCCAATGGCAACGGCCTCTCCTTGAACCGAGTCTCGTCCAGCAGTTGGGGTGACAGCTCTGCCAGTTGGACCGCCGCCGCCGCCACGCCGGGTGACGACGCCACGCCGCCGGCCGTGGTCTCCATCATCTCCTCCGCCTCCAGTCCCACCAACGCCCACAGCCTGCAGTTCACCGTCACGTTCAGCGAAAGTGTCACTGGGGTGGATGCCGCCGACTTCGCCTTGGCGCTTTCCGGAACCTCGGGGACGATCCTCGCCGCAACCCCCAACGGAACCACGTGGACCGTAACCGTCAATAACGTCGCCGGCAATGGCACCCTCGGCCTGAACCTCGTCGACAACGACACCATCCTCGACCAGGCCGGCAACCGGTTGGGCGGGACCGGCACGGGCAACGGCAACTTCACCGGCCAAACCTACACCATCGACACCGCCGGCCCGACCGTTTCCATCGGCTCGCCATCTGCCGCTTATACCCGGGGCGGCCCAATCACCTACACGGTGACCTACGCCGACGCCAACTTCAACGTCAGCACGCTTAGCCCCGCCGACGTCACATTGAACAGCACCGGCACCGCCAACGGTACGGTGAGTGTCTCGGGCTCGGACACGAGCTACACCGTCACCATCAGCAGCATCACGGGCGATGGCAGCCTGGGGATCTCGATTGCCGCCGGCACCGCCTGGGACCTGGCCGGCAACCAGGCCCCCGCCGCCGGTCCCAGCAGTACGTTCGCCGTTGGCGCAACAAACGTTCTGACGGCCACGGCGGTCAATTGGACAGACGCCGGCTTGACCCTGAAGCGCACCAGCGACGGCATGCTGCACCTGTGTTACACGGACAGCGGCGCCGACGCCGTTACGCCCATGTCGGCGGCGCTCGTCGGCAGTGTTCAGGTCACCGGCCGCGACAACCTCCCCGACACGCTCACGATCGACTTCAGCGGCGGCAATCCCATTCCGGCCGGCGGCCTGAGCTACGACGGCGGCCCGGGCTCCGGCGCCGACGCGCTGGTCGTCTCCGATGCCGCCAACAGCGATACCGTCACCTTCAGCGGCAGCCAGTTGATCTTCAACGGCGCGCAAACCGTCACCTGCAGCAACACGCAGGACTTCAGCTTCGATCTCGGCAACGGCTCCCTCGACCTCGGCAACGGCACGCAAACCGTAGGCGGCCTGACCATGCTCAGCGGCAACATCATGGACGGTTCGCTTTCCAGCAACGCCTTCAACGTCCAGGGCGGATCGATCGCCGCCAATTTGACCGGCGCGGGCGCCCTGAACAAGACGGGGACCGCCGACTTGACACTTTCCGGGGCCAACACGAGCACCGGCGGCACAACGATCAACCGCGGCACGATCATCGCCAACTCTTCCGCGTCCGTGCCCGTGGGCGGCGCCATCGTCTTCGCCGGCGGCAACCTGGTGCTGAACTTCGGCGCGTCCGGCGGGTCGGTTGTGCCTGCGTCCGCTGCCGCAACGGTAGCCGCTGCCGATGGTTCGCCGGGGTTGGCTCGCCCAACCGTGTCCTCCGCACCGCTCGCGCAAGCCGGGCACCGAGCGGAGGTTGGTCGTGGCGCCCGAGCGCTGCCGGCCAGTGCCGCCGTCGCCCCACCAGCTTTCGTGACAACCCAAACGGCAAGCTATCTGGGCCAGCCGTCGCGTGTGGCTCCGTTACAGAACAACTCTCGCTCCACCATTGCATCAGCACTGCCGGAGAATCCTGCCGCACACTCGGCCGCAAACGCCTGGATACGGGCACATGACATGCTGCTGCAGCAAGAGACAGTCGCACCGCTGGCGCGGCAAGCGCAAGCGTCGAGCCCGAATCAGGACGGTTCGCAATCGGCATCTCAGCCCCACGAGTCGGCCCGGGCTGAAGGTAGTGTGCCGTGGCGGGGCCTGTACAACCTGCCGCTCCATCGCGGTCGGACGAAGAAAGATGTCCAACAGGCCACCGACGCGGTCTTGGCCCTGCTGTGGCAGTGACAATTCCACTTCGAATTGCCTGTTCATCCGGTCCTACCGCGTGCATGGTCACGATCTGGTGCCGGTCCTCGCCTGTAGGATGCGCTTCCGTCCCAGTCGGCTCGAAGAGCCTTTCCCGCGCTAGACGTCAATCCCGCGTGGAGCCGCCACGACTATAGGGGCTGCTGTCTTGGTGTAGCGATACTGCACTGCCATCCGCCCCAAGCCCCATACCCGGCAAGCACATTTGACCGGGCGAGGGCTTCGTCTTGCGGACCTTGATAGCTGGCTGAACGCGGAGAGGCTGGATCACCGACTGCTAGCCGCACCAGCGAGACCTGGCCCCCAGGAGGCCGCCAGAAGCGATGGCGGGGGGCGGGGCGGGCACGCGATGGCTCTTCACGCTGGGCAAGAGCGGCCTTTGGCCCGTTGGGGGGCTGGAACCGTCTCGGGCCGCGGACCGTCAAACCGGCAGACAGCGGCACTGACGGCAAGGTAGAATAGATGCTGAAATGAGGGCGTGTTCCATGAAGAGACGAACGTACTGGTTGACGGCGATGCTTGTGGCGGGGCTAACTGGCCGTTCCCTGGCCGCCGTGGACTTGGTGACGCTGCCGACCCGCGAAGGGACGCAACTGACCATCTACAACTCCGAAGACATCACAATGGTGCGGGAGCATCGACTCCTGACGGTCAAGGAGGGCGTCAACAAGATCCAGTTCTCCTGGGCCAACACCCTGATCGACCCAACCAGCATCGAGTTCCGCATCCTCGACCACCAGGACAAGGTGGACCTGGCGAACACGACCTTCCCGGCTGGGCGCAACGACGCCCTCCAGTGGAACATCAAGAGCCAGATGGCCGGCAAGGTCGCCGTCGAGATCCGCTACTTCACGTCGGGCACCACCTGGAGCGCCGATTACGTGGGCATCGCAAACGATGACGAGACGAAGCTCAGCCTGACCGGCTACGTGCGGGTGACGAACAACTCGGGCGAACTTTATGACAACGCCCAGACACGGCTGGTCGTGGGTACGATCAATCTGGTGGAGAAGATTGCTGACCTGGCGAAGAGGCCGCCGCCGGGCGAGTGGAAGAAGCTCGACGCCTCCAAACGTAATCAAATACAGCACCGATTTGACCAAGCTGCCAAAGAGGCCGAACAGGAAGATAAGCTGGGAATCTTGGAAATGCCCGCAGATGCGTCCGTCGAAAAAGGAAAGCAGGTCGTCAAGCAGGGCCTTTCCGAATACTTCCTCTTCACCATCGAAGGCCGCGAGGACATCAAGGACAAGGAACCCAAGCGGCTGGTGGCCCTGAAAGTCGCCGACGTGCCTACAAGCTCAGCGACCGCGACGGTGGCCAGCAGTTCACCAAGTTCTACCGCTTCAAGAACGCCAAGCTCCTGGACGAGCAGGGCAAGGAGAAGAAGCTCCCGGCGATGGAGAATCTTGGGCTCTCGCCGCTGCCCAACGGCACCGTCCGGCTCTTCTCCGAGTACAAGAGCAAGGACCTGGCCTACGTGGGCGGCACCGAGACGAAGTACGTACCCATCGGCGACCGCGTGGAAGTGAACGTCGGCCCGGACAAGGACATCACGATCCACCGGCGGTTGAAGGACCAAGCGACCAGCAACGTCGCGGCCCGGCAGTACAAGCGTCGGCTGAACAACGACTTCGTTCTGTACTACGACCTGGTGGACTTCGACGAGACGTTCTACTACGAGGAGGAGATCGTCTCCGGCAAGCCGGTGGTGGCCAAGACGGAGTTGGAGCGGCAGTTCGACGCCAACGTGGTGTTGTGGGGCGAAGGCCAGCCGCCCAAGGACTGGACCGCCAACGAGCCGGGGGCCTGCGTGGACCTGCACAACATGCCCGGGCGCGTGGAGCGGGTGGATCAGAACCACGTCAAGTATTTCCTCGATCTTCAGCCTGGCAAGAAGCAGCTCGTCAGCTACAGCGTGACCTACAAGCGCCGCAAGGTGGGGCCGGAACTGAACGCCGAGAAGAAACGGGAGCCGCTGTGATGACACCCCCGGAAATCCTAAGCAGCCGATGGCTGCCGCTTGGATACTTGCCGACACGGCCGCGCGGGGCGATGCCCGTGCGGATCGGGCAAGCGGTTCAAGCGGTGCTGCCTCAGATCGGGCCGGTTTTGACGGTGTTGACCGCGACGACTACTTTTAGGGAATAGCATCAGGCCGATCTTCACTCGGTCCTGGCCGCTTTCCCATGCCAGTCCGCCCCGCAACGAAAGCATTGCTGGGCCTCGGCGGTGCGGAGCGGCCTGCCGCCGGATAAATGGGTTGCTGCCCATCCCGAGCATCGGCTGGAGCAGCGGGAGGAAGAATCCCGTGAGGCTCAGGCCCGCCGCCGACGAAAACGGGTCGCCCGCCGGGCCGCCGCCACTCAGTAGGCGGCTTTTCCACCGAGTCTTCCCGGCGTCCGGGACTCGCCGTGGTATCATGGGGTGGGAAATGGGAACTACGGCCTGGTCCTTGGGCGAAAGACCGCTCGAAAGCGGCTTTCCGTGTTCTGGAACGGCCATTCGATACCCACCACCCTCAGTTGAAGGAGGGTTCTTCCAGCGTGGGCGGTGGCTTGGTATAGTAGAGGGTGGTCTACACCCCAGCGATCTGGTGGCGGGTCCGGTTTATGTCGATCACCGTCGAGCAATTCATCGAGCGGCTTACTGAAAGCGGCCTGATTTCGGCCCAGGAGATCAGCTCTTTTCAGCAGCAGTTGCCGCCTGAGCGGCGGCCCAAGGATGTCCAGCAGTTCGCCCAAGCCCTTGTCCAGCGGGGCAAGCTGACCAAGTACCAGGCCCAGGCTGTCTACCAGGGCAAGGCCAAGGGGTTAGTCTTCGGCGAGTACGTCGTGCTGGACAAGCTGGGCGAGGGTGGCATGGGCATCGTCTTGAAGGCCCAGCACCGCCGCATGAAACGCCTCGTGGCGGTCAAGATGATCGCGAAAAAAGAAATCGGATCGCCGGATGCCATCAAACGCTTCTACCGCGAGGTGGAAGCCGCCGCGAAACTCAACCACCCGAACATCGTTACTGCCCACGATGCCAGCGAACATGAAGGCGTGCATTACCTGGTCATGGAGTACGTGGAGGGCAAGGACCTGGCGGCGTTGGCCAAGGAGCGCGGACCGCTGCCGATTGGCCAGACGGTGGATTACATCGTCCAAGCCGCCCGCGGACTCCAATACGCCCATGAGCAGGGCATTGTCCATCGCGACATCAAGCCCAGCAATCTGCTGGTGGACAAGAAAGGGACTGTCAAGATTCTGGACATGGGCTTGGCTTTGGTCGCCGGGCTGGCCGACGGAGACGATCAGGACCGGCTGACCACCAGTGGCCAGTTGATGGGCACCTGCGACTACATGGCGCCCGAACAGGCACTGGACACGCACTGTGCAGACGCCCGGGCCGACATTTATTCGTTGGGCTGCACCTTCTATCGGCTATTGACAGGCCACGTCCCCTACAAGGGCGAAACGATGATGCAGGTTCTCATGGCCCACCGCGAGTCGCCCATCCCGTCGCTCCGCAATGAACGCCCCGACGCGCCGCCGCAACTGGACGCCGCATACCAAAAGATGGTCGCCAAGGAACCTTCAGATCGATACCAAACCATGACCGCAGTGATTACCGCCCTGGAAACTTGTGCAGGCCGGATGCCCGCATCAGCCACATCATCTGCTGACGAGCCGACCGCCGCCTTTCAGGCGGAGGATCATCTTTCCTTCTTGCAAGAGGCTTCTCCCGGCAGCCCGGCGACAGCAGCCAAGAAGCAGGTCGAGCGTCGTGCGGGTGCGACCCTCTCGCAGCACGTAGCCGTCGAGGAAACCAGCAGCCGCGGAGGCCGTGCAGACCCCATGGCGCTAGCGCGGAAGAAGAAACTGCTTGCCGTGGGCATCGGTCTGGGCTTACTGGGGCTGGTAGGGATTATTGCCTGGGCGGTGATCGTCCGCATGCGACACCCGGACGGCACGGAAACCGTAATCAAGGGCACTGATGGTACCAAGGTCGAGGTCAACGGCCAGGATGTGACGCCCAAGAGTGAGAAGGAGAAACCCGCCGGGGTGAAGGTGGTCGGTCCCGCTCCCCCTCCCGCCATCACTCCCTTCGATGCCAAGAAAGCCAAAGAGTATCAGGCCGCCTGGGCCAAGTACCTCGGCGTGCCGGTCGAAATCACCAACTCGATCGGCATGAAGCTGGTTCTCATCCCGCCAGGTGAGTTCGAGATGGGCTCGCCCCAGGAACTGATCGACGCGGAGTTGAACTCTGCACCTAAAGATGACAAGTGGTATCTGGATCATCTGCCGAGTGAGGGGCCGAGGCACCATGTGCGGATTACCAGGCCGTTCTACTTGGGGATGTACCTGGTGACCCAGGACGAATACCAGCGAGTGATGGGTGCGAGCCCGAGCGAGTTTTCGGCGACAGGCAAGAGCAAGGACAAGGTAGCCGGGCAGGACACGAAGCGATTCCCTGTGGAAATGGTCTCCTGGACGGACACCGACGAGTTCTGCTCGCGGCTGTCGGAGATGGCCGAGGAGAAGTCGGCGGGGCGGCGCTATCGACTGCCATCGGAGGCGCAGTGGGAGTATGCCTGCCGTGCGGGGAGTACGGGCAGGTGGTTTTTCAGCCCTGCATCCGATGAAAAGAAGGCCGGAGAGAACCTACTTTCCGACTACGCTTGGTTCCAGAACAACTCGGGCGGACGACCGCACGCGGTGGGCGGAAGGCGAGCCAGCCCGTGGGGACTGTATGATATCTATGGGAACGTGGACGAGTGGTGCCAGGACTGGTACGCCCAGGATTACTACGCGAAATCGCCTACGGATAACCCAAGTGGTCCTACGGGGGGCTCGGGCCGCGTGCTTCGCGGCGGGTGCTGGGACGGCCCGGGGGGGCGCGCTGCCGGTCGGCGGGCCGCTACAACCGCGGGCCCGGGGCCCGTGACCTCAACCTGGGCTTCCGTGCCTCCCAAGTTCTGGCGGAAGAGTAGGGTAAGCGAGCGAAGCCGGAGCGCAGCCCGCAGCGAAGGCGAGGGACGAGCCGAAGCCGGGCAAGCACAGGCGTAGTGAGCGAACAGGCAACGCAAGGTGTTCCACGGGTCCAGGGCGT
>JBEKZQ010000362.1:0-6530 GCA_049509675.1 Thermoguttaceae bacterium
GCCAGCCGCGCCGCGGTGGAAGAGGTCGTCGTGGTCTTCAAGACCCATTTCGACATCGGATACACCGATCTGGCGCGGAATGTGGTGGCGAAGTACCGCACCTCGATGATCGATAACGCCTTGGCGGTGTGCGACGAGGCGAAGGCGATGCCGCCCGAACACCGCTTCGTCTGGACGCTCTCCGGCTGGCCGATGGAGCAGGTCCTTTGGCCCGGGCAAACGCCCGAGCGGCGGGGGCGAATCGTCGAGGCGATCCGCGACGGCCGCCTGGCGTGGCACGCCCTGCCGGCCAGTTTGCACACCGAGTCGCTCGACCTGGAAGACTTGGTCCGCGGCATGGAGTTCTCGTCGCGGTTGTCGCGGCAGTTCGGGCTGCCGCTTCCGCGCGACGCGAAGATGACCGACGTGCCGGCGCACACCTGGGTGCTGGCGACGATTTTGAAGCACGCCGGAGTGGAGTTCATGCACATCGGCTGCAACGGGGGCAGCAGCATGGTCGAAGTGCCGCAGTTGTTCTGGTGGGAAGGCCCCGATGGTTCGCGCGTGCTGACGATGTATTCCGGCGACTACGGCACGGGTCTGAAGCCGCCGGCCGATTGGCCCCACAAGACCTGGCTGGCGCTGATCCACACCGGCGACAATCATGGACCGCCCACGGCGGACGAAGTCCGGGGGTTGCTGCAACTGGCGGCCCGCGAGGTGCCCGGCGTGAAGATTCGCCTGGGCCGGCTGTCCGATTTCAGCGATGCGATCCTCAAGGAGAACCCCACGCTGCCAGTGGTGCGGGCCGACCTGGCCGACACGTGGATCAAGGGCATCATGTCGATGCCCGTCGAAACCAAGCTGGCGCGCAACGTCCGCCCCGAGATTGCCGCCCTGGACGCGCTCGGTACGCTGCTGCCGGCCTGGGGCGTCCGCCTGCCGGCGAACCGCGACCCGCCGGGTACTCCGGTCGCCGCGGCTTATGAGGGCAGCCTGCTGTTCGGCGAGCACACCTGGGGGTTTGACGCCAAGAACTGTCCCCGCCTCTATGGCAAGGCCTGGGAGCAGGCCCGTGCCGCCGGCAAATATGCACGCCTGGAGGAATCATGGGGCGAAAAGGCCGCCTACATCCGCAAGGCGGCGGACCTGACCCGCGCCGCCACCACCGCCGACCTGCAGGCCCTGGCGCGCTCCGTACGCGTGGCAGGACCACGGATCGTTGTGTTCAATCCCTTGCCCTGGCCGCGCGACGGCATCGCTACGGTGCGGTTGCTGCCCGGGACCTCCTACGGGTTGAAAGACGCGGCCACCGGCCAAACGGTCCCTTGTCAGCAGGAAGTGGGAACGCTTTCTTTCCTTGCCCGCGACGTGCCGGCGCTGGGCTATCGCACGTATGTTCCTACGACAAGTACTCCTCTCGTTCCGCGAGAGGAAGACGCGTCACGGCGGAGCGTGACGAGTACTGGGGAAGACGCGTCACGACGGAGCGTGACGAGTACTTTGGAGAACTCGCTGTTCCGCCTGCGCCTCGATCCGGTGCGGGGAGTCGTGGCCTCGCTGGTCGACAAGCGATCGGGCCGCGAGTGGGTCGATTCGGCGTCGAAGTACGGGCTGGGCCAGTATGTCTACGAGCGTTTCGACGCCGATGAGGCGGCGGCCTACGTCAAGGCGTATTGCCGAAACCTCGCGCCGTGGGTCTTTCAGGATTTCGCCAAGTCGAGCCTGCCGCCCGCCAAGGACGTCCCCCATGTGACCGCCTCGCCCAAGAACTTCCGTTTGAGCATTAGCCGCGGCCCGCTGCGGACGATTGCCACGATGCGGGCAGCGGCCGGTCGAGACGTACCGCACGACGTGACCCTGCGCGTGACGCTGGCGGCCGACCAGCCCTATATCGACGTCGAGTGGCAAGTGACCGACAAGAAGGCCGATCCCTGGCCGGAAGGTGGCTGGCTCTGTTTCCCAATGAAGATCGACCAGCCCCGTTTCCGCCTGGGCCGCCTGGGCTCGGTCACCGATCCGGCCAAGGACATCGTGCGCTCCGGCAACTTCGACACGTTCTGCCTCAACACGGGCCTGAACGTGGTCGGCGGCGACTCTTCGGGCGTTGGGCTATGCCCGATCGATTCGCCGCTGGTGAGCCTGGGATATCCGGGGCTGTACCGTTCCTCGCGGACGTTCGAGCCCCGCCAACCGCTCGTCTTGGTAAACCTGTTCGCCAATGTGTACGGCACGAACTTTCAGCAATGGATCGGCGGCACGTGGTCGTCGCGCGTGCGGCTTTGGGCGGTTGACGGGAAGAAGCTCGAAGCGGACTTGATCACGCCCGCTTGGGAGGCCCGCAGCCCGTTGCAAACGGCCATCTTGGACGGTCCGGCCGGAGGGCTGCCGCCGGCGCAAGCGGGCATAGAGCTTTCTCGTAAAGGGGTGTTGGTGACCGCGTTGGGGCCGAACCCGGACGGCGGCGGCACCCTGTTGCGACTTTGGGAACAAGCGGGAGAAGGCGGCGTTTGCACCGTCCGCTTGCCCGAGCCGCTGCGCAACGCCGCGGCGCAGCCGTGCGATCTTCGCGGCAGGCCGCAGGGCGCGCCGATCTCGCCGCGAGACGGCCGCCACGAGGTTCCGCTCGCGCCGTTCGCACCGGCAAGCATTCTGCTAGGAGCCGAAAGAAAATAGGTTGATCAATCATCGTAGTGGTCTGTCCAACCTGAGTTTACGGGTGCCACGGTTGGCTTGTCCAACCGTGTTTTCAGCACTGCTGGGCAAGCCGGGCACCGACCGGAGGTTGGTCGTGGCACCCAACCGGTAATGTCGAAATGGACAGACCAGTAGGACGGATTGCCAATCCGTCCTACGGGCAGGGGAGAAACGCCATGCAGATCATCAAAATGCTTTGCGCGGGATTGTGCGTTTGCCTTTTGGCGGTTAGTCATGCCAGTCTTGCCGGCGAGCAGAGTCTGACAATCAAGGACAATCTCGGCCGACGGTGGATCAGTGAACCAATCGCCTGGGAACTGCCGGGGGTCAAGGGCGACAAGGTGCTGGTGAAGCGGGATGGCACGCCCATCCCGGCTCAGGTCGTCGCCACGGCGGACGGCGTCCGCGTGCTGCTGGTCATCGATCGATTGGGCAAGGACGCTTCCACAACCCTCACGTCGGATCTCGACAGGCAGGGCCCGACGGGAACGGACCTGAGCGTTGCCGTGGAGACCGGCGGGCTGGTGCTTGCCAACAAGTACACGGCGGTGAGGCTGAATAACGGCGGCGCGGGCAACATCTCGCCCATCCTCGGCATACGCACGGCCTCGGGCAAATGGACGGGCGGCGGCGCGTACGACACGAAATCGGCCAAGCCCGTCCAAGCAAAGACCGAACTGCTGGAAAAAGGCCCGGTGCGGCTGGCCGCCCGGGTGACGACGACTTTCGACAACGGCAAGACGCACGTTCTGACCGTCGGACTTTGGAGCGGTTCGCACTCCATCGACGTGGACGAGACCTTCGACGTCGGGCCCGACGACAAGTATCAGTTCAAGAAGTACGCCGACGACAAGGACGAGTTGGCCTGGGAGTGGTGGAGTTGGTACGGCGACCGCGACGGACTTGAGGAGACGCACCCGAACAACTGGGTGTTTCGCCTGACGAGCGATGCCTATCGGCCCAGCCAGATCGCCTACTACGGCCAGGCTTCCACCGACACGGAGAAGGGCAAAACGGCCATCGACAATCACGGGGCCGGGCTGGCCGAGTATACCCTTGCCAACGGCAAACCACGGCGGCTGGAGAAGTACCTTGCCGGCCACACGCAGTGGCGGCCCGATGCGGTCCTGTGGTATCTCACCAGCCCCACCAGGGACGACGGCGCCGATGCGGTGGCCGTGTATACGCACTCGGCGCGGAACTGGCGCAACCCCAACGTCCTGCCGACGCCCAGGGGCATCACGCTCCGCACCGGGGCCAACGACATCCGCGTGATCTCGCGCGACCACGGCAAGCAACTCGAGATCGAGTGTCCCATCGGCTTGGGCCGCCGCTCGTGGGCCATCCGCATTTCCAGCCGCAAGGAGATGCTCGACCCGGCCGCCACCTCGCCCACTGCCCTGGACGCCGAGCGGGTGCAGCGCTGCATGGGCCTCGACATCACGCGGCACTGGATCACCGACTGGGCCATGAAGAACGACTACCCGCGCCTGTTCATCAAGCCGGACGAGAAAGACGCCTACTACGCGCGGCTCAAGGGCAAGGGGACCGACTCGCCGGGCAGCACGCTCGACTTCTACCTTCGCCGGCAGGACCAGCCCAACTTCGACCGCGACTACGACGCCATCAGCAAGCAGGCCGATCAGATGATCGCCGGCTATTGGTCGCACGGCATGGACAATACGGTCGGCTACCCCGGCTGGATGCTCGGCTACTGGCACGCGATCGTCGTGGCTGGTGGGGTGGACAACCTCTGCGGCGCGCCGCCGTGCAAACCCGAGCAGGCCCGCGCGCTGAAGAAGAAACTCGCGATCCTCACCTACGCGCTGGTTTCCCCGGACGCCTGGGCCGACAAGCAGGTCAACTACGGTTGGGGCTCCATGAACATGCCCGTGGGCCGCTGGGGCGGAAGGGTGGTGATGGCCTCGGCGCTGTCCGATCATCCCCTGGCGAAAGCGTGGCTGAAGGACGCGGGCCGCTACTTCCGCATGTTGCTGCAGACGGAGTACGCGGCCGACGGCACGCACATCAGTTGCCCGCACTACATCGGCGCGGCCAGCACGAGTTTTTACGCCTGGATCGCCCTGGCCAACAGCGGCCTGGCGGAGGACATGTCTACGGCGCCGGTGCTAAAGAAATTCGCCCGCTACTACATGCAGTTGATGAAGCCCATCGATCCGCGCTGGGGCATTCGCGTGCTCATGAACGAAGGCGACACGCGGCCCGGCAGTTCGTCGTTGCCGGCGATCCTGGCGCGGTTCTTCAAGCGGACCGACCCCGAGCTGGCCGGCCAGCTCATGCAGCTTTGGGGCGAAGGCGGCCGCGATCTGGGGGGCGGCATGGGCATCCCCGATGCCCTGGTGATCGATCCGGCCATCCAGCCCAGAGCGCTGAAGATGGGTCCGCAGGTCAACCGCGGCTTCGGCGCGTTCTTGCGCTACCGGGAACTCGGCACGCCGGAGGAATCCTATCTGGCGCTGGTCGGCGGCAATTTCATGATCGACCATGCGAACACCGACCAGTTCGGTTTCACCTGGAACGAAAAGGGCGTGCCGCTCACCGATTTCGAGGGCGCTATGTACCAGCCGATGGCTTGCACGGCCGTAAGCCACACCACGATCGCCTGGGATGTCCGCCCCGGCGGCGCAGCCGATCCCGGCAAGGACCAACCCGGCAACTGGTACCACGACCACAACCAGCCTTACGTGGACCTGGGCGGTCTCACGCCGCGGCTGCACTGGCAGATCGGCTTCGACCAGAAAACTGAGCAGATCACGGAAACGCGCGGCCTGGTGACGCTCGCCGCCGACGCGCCCGGGGCGGCCTTGCTCGAAGGCCAGGTTGCCGTCAAATCGCTCGCCGAAATCCCCACGCGGCAAGACAACTACGCCATCGCCATTGCCGCGCAGGCCTGGCCGCCGTCCAGTCCGCTCGATCAACCGTTCACGTGGACGCGCCGCCTGCTCTATGTCAAGGCCGCCGAGGCGGCGGGTATGAACTATCTCGTCGTCCGCGATGACCTGGGCGGATTCGACCGGCGCACGCCCAACTTCAACGGCTGGTGGTTCGCCGACGACGTTGACCTTGCGGAGCGCTCGGCCCGCTACCGAGGCCAGTTCGGCGTGGACACCGATCTTTACGTCGCCGTGCCGTCGCGGGTGAAACTCTACAAGGACACCTTCATCCACGACCAGTGCGAGCCGATCGTCGCCAGCCGGCACCAGGCCCGGTTCGGCAAACGGTTCAGCGAGAAACAGGTGCTCTGCCGCGTCGAGGGCCGCAAAGGCCAAGGGTTCCTGGTCGCGCTGTTCCCCTACAAGTCCGACGAACCACGCCCGACCATCGAGAACTGGCAGGGCGACAAGGGGGTCAAGGTCGTTTGGAAAGGCGAAACGCATTACGTCCTGCTCGACACCCGGCAGCACGAGATCGACGCCGACGGAATCCGGGCCCGCGCGGCCTGCCTGATCGTCAAGCTGACCAACGCACGTGACTTCATGCTGGGGCTGCCCGAGGGCGGCCAGGCCGCCTTCCGCGGTCAGAAGCTTGAAGGCGCGGGCCCGTTGGAGGTCGTCGTCGCGGAAGGCAAGGCACGCCAGTCTCCCTGCACCGATTTGATGAACCAACGCTGACTTCCGCACAGCCGACCTTTAGGAGCCGCAAAACAATAACTTGACCGGTTGCTTGTAGGACGGATTGGCAATCCGCTGCTACGAATGACCGACGGATTGGCAATCCGTCCTACTGGTCTGTCCATTTCGACATTACCGGTTGGGTGCCACGACCAACCTCCGGTCGGTGCCCGGCTTGCCCAGCAGTGCTGGAAACACGGTTGGACAAGCCAACCGTGGCAC
>JBEKZQ010000363.1:0-6523 GCA_049509675.1 Thermoguttaceae bacterium
AGCTGCGCGTCGTGCCGCTGGGCTTGCCGCCGCGGTGCTTCCACTTCGAGCTGGACCGCCCCTATCTCCGCCAGGAAACGCCCGGCGGGCGGCTGGAGATACACCCCGGGCCGATCAGCGGGCGGATCGTCTATCGCCGCGACCTGTTCGCCGCCTCGCAGCCGGCCGACATCCCCACGGTGGCCGTGGTGCTCGACCATCAGGTTCGGATGTTCCACCCAAACGTCTCGTTGCAAGCGGGTTACCTATGCGCCCATTTGCCGGCGGGGCCGGCTTCGCTCGAAACCCTGCTGGCCGCGATGGTGGCCATTTTCGGCTACTCGGTCTACCGCTGCTCCTCGCCTTTGAACCGCGAGGCGGCCGAGGTGTTCGCCACGCGCGCCGAAGAGGTCTTGAAGGACCTGCCGCCGATGGAACCGTTGTATTGACGCTTTTTCCAGGGGGACTGCCATGAACCAGGTGCTGGAACGTTTGCTCGCCCGCGACGGCAAGATCGGCCAGCCGTCCCTGAACGGCCAGTTGGGCGTGACGATGCTCGATGGCTACGAGGGCCGGCTGTCGGCGGCCGATCTGGAAGCCCGGGTAACCATCGAGCTGGAGGATTGGGTCCACGTCGCCGCCGGCGTGACGCGGCCGCCGGAAGCGATCGATGCCTTGCGGCGGAACTACGCGCTGCCGGGCAACCTGCGGTTCGCGCGGACCGCGGGCGGCGTGCGGCTGCTGGCCGATACGCAACTCGACGGCTTCGCCCACCTGGCGGCCACCTTCGCCGAGTTGAAAACCGGTTTGGTCAGGGCGGTGGGCGGGCCGGAAAAGGCTTCCAAACAGCGGCCCGACGCGGCGCCGCCCGACGGGGCCCTTGCGGCGGCCCTGGCGCGGCTCGGCTGGGACGAGGAACGCCTGCTCAAACGCGACGACGGCTGGGAGCTCCGCGTGCGGAGCGACGGGCGGTGGCATTCGGTGGTCGTTGTGCCGGGCAAGGAAGGGGACCTGCACTGCTACGTTCCCATCCTTACGGTCAACGCGGCCGACGCCGAGACGCTGGCCGTAGTGGCACTGCAACTCAACAACCAGTTGCGATTCGCCCGCTACGCCCTGGCCGATGATGAACTGCTGGCGGAATCGCGGTTGCACGGCGGCCTGTTCAGCCCAAACTGGATCCAAACGGCCGCCCGCGCCGTGGCCGTCGCCGCCAGCCACGCCCGGCGGCTTCGACTCCTGGCCGAATGCCCCGAGGTGCGGGCGTGGTGCGAGAGGGTCTTTCTCTCCCAAGGAGACGACAGCGGTACAGAGGGTGGTGATTACAACAACACTGGTTCCGACGCTCCGGCTTCGGAGACCGTTTCCGCGTAACTTCGCTTTGCCTGCGCGTGCCCACGCCGGAGCTTGGGCACGAATACCAAAGTCCTGTACCCCTTTTGGAAAAGGAGCTTCTCTCATGGTAGCCATGATCAAGATGTCGGACGTGTCGCGGCAGCGGCGGATGACGCTCGATGTCAACACAGACCGCCGCATCACCCCCCGCGACACCGTCAGCCGCGTGCTGGAGCGGTACGTCGACGAGATGGTCGATCCGCAGGAGTTTCACGGCCAGGAGGCCAACTGGTGGGCCTACAGCCGGGGCGTCAAGCTGGACACCAAGACGCGGCTGTCCGATCTCGATCCTCAGGACGACACCTGGCTGGTGATGCCCGAGACCACGGCCGGGTAGTGGGGGGGTGGCACGCAACGTCAACCGGTTCAAATCTTCGCGCGGAGCTTTTCGCATGAAGCCGATCCTGGAGCCCAGGCAGTACGACTTGTACTCGCAGTTATATAAGACGAGCGACGGCCGTTCGACTCCCGTGTGGGTCGAGGACGTAACGGCCGACGTGCGGGAGTTGATGCTGGAGACGTACATGCACGGGGTCCTGGCCGAGCAATTGCCGCCCAGTGCCGACTTGTCGCTCGAGGCCCGATTCCGGCCCCGCTGGCTGCGGCGGGAGCCGCTGGTCGAGAGCATCGAAATCCAGTTGCAGCCGAGCGACGGCGGGCCGACCTGCAGCCGGACCTTTCGCAATGGGCGGTGGGTCCGCCGGGCGGAGGTCCGCGCCGAGCAGTTGCGGACCGAGGGCCATTTGACCCAAGAGGAGCCGATCTACCAAATGCTGACGGCGGTGCCGGTCAACGGCCGCTCGGGCGAGTTGCAGCCGCCGGTGTTCGAGGTCCCGCCCATCGACGACCAAACGTGGGAGGAACTGGGCCTGCGGGGGCTGGGGGCGGGAGCGTTGCGACCGGCTCGGCCAATCGTCGTCAACAGCCGCATGGAGGCCGACGTTGCCGCAAGGACTCGCGAGGCGGGGATACTTGAAACGGGCGGGGCCTGTCTGGGCCGCTACGTTCGCCTGCCCGAGCCGCTGCCCGGCGCCACGACGCGGATCGTCACGGTCCTGGCGGCGAGCGTGTGCGACGCCCGTCACGAAGGCAGCCCGGCGCGATGGAAAATATCGCCCGACGCCATGGCCGAGGCGGCCCAACTGGCCGAGATCAGCGGCCGGCGGGTGATGACGGTGTGGCACTCGCACGGCTTCTGCGACAAGACCTGCGCCAAGGACGCCGCGCAGTGCCCGTTGGTCGGCCCCAGCGTGTTCTCGATTCACGACTACGACGTGGCCGAGCGGCTCTTGCCCTCGAAGGCCACGGTGATGCCGATTTGCGGCAGGGCGCCGGGTCAGCCGGAGCCGGTGCTCGTGGTTCACGGCTGGGAAGACGGCATGCGGCCGATTCCCTGGATGCGTTATGACGACTAAGGAGCGGCAAAAAGAATAAGCTGATCAATCATCGTAGGACGGATTGCCAATCCGTCCTGAAAACACAGACGGATTGGCAATCCGTCTTACAGGCAACTGGGTAGGACGGATTGGCAATCCGTCTTACAGGCAACTGGCCAGTTATTGTTTTCCCGATCCTGAAGGGAGCCTACCGATGGCGGAAGAAGCGATGGGTGCGTTCGAAGCGTTGTCGGCCCTGAATCCCCGCCAGCAACGGAAGGTGATGGCGATCCTGGAGCGCGTCCACCACGGGCAGGAGGTGCAGGCGATCGCCGAGGCGGTGCAAGCCACGGAAACCGCCGCGGACGCGGCCCAACAGCTCGAGAAGGTCCTCACGCAACTGCTCGAATCGCAGCCCGTGATGTGCGTGTTGGATGCCGTCTTCTCGAAAAATGGACAGCACAAGGCCGTGGTGTGCATGCCCAACGGCGCGCGCCTGCCGCTGCCGATCCATCCCTCGGTCGACCTCGAAGCCCTCCGCAAGTTGCGCAAGTGGGAGTGCGTGCTGGTGGCCCAGAAGGAGATGCTCGTGGTGGGCGTGTGGGCGGACGACGATTATCTGTGGACCCAGGCCCAGGGCGAGGTGGTCGAGTTCCGCTCGTATTTCCGCGACCGCCGCGACATGGCCTGGGTCGCCCCGCAAGGCCGCAACGAGGAGATCGTCAACCTGGATCGGCCGCTGCAGGAGGAGTTGCTGGAGCCCGGCGCTTCGCTGGTCTTGCACCGCGGCGCGCCGAACTGGGCCATCGCCGCGTTGTCGAAGGAAAAGGCCCAGACCAAGTACCGGGTGCCCATCGACACCATCGACACCCGCTTGGACGACCTGGCGGGACTGGACCCGATTGCCGAACGGCTCTTGGAAAAGATCCTCACCCGCGCGGTGTTCCCCGAGCTCCGCGACGAGTTCGCCCTGGATCCGTTGCACGGGCTGACCCTGTACAGCGAGAAGCCGGGCCAGGGCAAGACGGCCCTGGTGCGGGCCCTGGCCGGCGAAATGCACGACCTGGGACAGTCGCTGGGGTTCGACTTCGATCTGTGGGCCGTTCAACCCAATGAACTCAAGTCGCACTGGCATGGCAAGGACGCGGGCAACGTGCGGGAGCTGGCTGCGGCCACCCACGTCCGCGCCGCGCTGCAGGACCCGAAGCGGCGGCTCGTGCTATGGATCTACTTCGATGAGGTGGACTCGTTGGGGACGCGGATGGGCGGCGACGAGCGCGTTTCCTCGGCCCAGAACGACGTGGTCCAGGCCCTCTTGCCCGTGCTCGACGGGCTGGTGAGCCACCCCGCGCAAAAAAGCGGAAAGGTGATTGTGGTGTTCTGGGGATTGACGAACCGCATCGACATGCTCGATCCGGCCCTGCGCCGGCCCGGCCGCTTTGGCGACCTGGTGCTTGCCATGCCGGACTATTCGCGCGAAGACGCCGAGTCGATTCTTGCCAAGTACGTGCGGGCCAAGTCGATCCCCTTCGTGCTGGCCGGCCGGCCGGTCGTCGCGCCCGCCGAAGAAGACGTGCGGCGGCACATCTTGCAGCCGGCCTTGGCGCAGGTCTTCAACGCTTCCCTGATGTACTACAAGACGGAAGGTCAGACGCAAAACAAGGTGGAGGTGGCGGCAGGCAAGATCCTCTCCGGGGCGTCTTTCCGCAGTGCCGTCAATACGGCCAAGGAACGCGGCGCGGTACGAAAACTCCGCGGCCGCGGCATCCCCGCCGTCTCCTGCGAGGACCTTACCGAGGCCTTGGTCGAAGAGGCCCTGGCCGCCGCCAAGCAACTGGTCGCCGACCGGCCCATGCTCCGCCGCGTGCTGGACGTCAAAGGGCCCATTCTCGACGCCGGCCTCACGCCGATCGAGGAGTTGCAGGATCACCGTTACCTGCGGATGCATGCGGGCTGAAGGGTCGACAGCGAAAGGAAGAACATGCCTATCCCAAAATTCGTCGGCGACGATTGCGAACTCTCGACCACCGGGCGCGGGCCCGACGGCCAACAACTCGGCGGCATGGAGGTGACCTACGCCCTGCTGGACCACATCGGCGAGGCATTTCTCCCCTATGGCCTGCAGGTTTGGACGGACCGGCCTCACGGCAACCAGTCCTGGCAGAACGGCTATGGCGGTGCGACCACGACCTACGTCAACCGCTTCGATTCCAACCGCAATTGGCTGCCCAACGGCGGCTGCTCCTACTGCGATTGCGAGAAGCTTGAGATGGCCACCGGGGCGACGCTGTGCGCCAGCCGCTACGCCGCCCAACACATCGCCAGCCTGATCATCGCCGAGCGGGCACGGCAGGCGGTCGAGGCCGAAGCAGCGCAGGGCATCGAGGTCCAGATCACTGCCGAGAACGTCGATCCGCAGAACCCCAGCGCAAGCTGGGGGACCCACTTCAACGTGAGCATCGCGAAATCGCTTTGGCAGGGCTTGCACACCGAGGTGCGCCACCCCAACGTCTACTCGTTCGTGACTTCCGCCCTGGCCGCGGCCACGGCGATGTTCGGCTCGGGCTATCTGCTGCCGCTGCAAAACGGCGAGGTGATCTATAGCCTGAGCGCGCGGGCCCCCCACCTGACGAAACTCGACTCGCTGTCGACGATCGTCGCCTTCCAGCGGGGCATCCTCAATTCGCGCCGCGAGGGCTTCTCCAGCGAGGAGCGCCAGCACCTGATCAACTTCGACTTCAGCCCCGCCGGCGCCCGGCTCCGCGCGTGCCTGGTGCAGATGATCTTCGCCGCGGCCGAGGAAGGCTACTGCGGGCTGAATTTGTTCGACCCGGTCAAGGCGCTGCGGACGTGGAGCTTTTCGCTCGACATGCAGAGCGGCCGGCTGCCCGAGCCGGCCCTGCTGGCCGACGGCACGCAGATGACCTTGCCGCAGTACGTGCGGGCCCTTTGCACCGTGCTCCTGGAAATGGTGGAAAGCCGGCTCATCGGTGAAGACGTGGTGCCCGAGGCGGCGGAGTTGCTGCCGGTCATCATCGAGCTGACGCACCAGTTGGACGCCGGCGCGTTGGCCCACTGCGCGAAGCACCTCGATTGGTGCGTGAAGATCCTGTTCTTGTTGAACCTGTGCGTCGACGGCGGAGCGCGCTTCGGCGACGCCGCCACGCGCCTGGCCAGTTTCGACTACACGAACACCAATCCCCAGCGGGGCTGGTTCTGGAAGCTGTGGGAGGCGGGGCAGATCGATCCGTTGGTGAGCAAGGAGGAGGTCGAGCAGGCCCTGGCCACGGCGCCGCCGGAAAGCCGCGCCTGGGGCCGCGCCGGCATCCTGCGACGCTTCCACCAGCACGTGGCCGCGGTCTCCTGGGACCACGTCACGCTCTTGCGCAACGCCGCGGCCTCGCGCTGGAGCCCGCGGCTGAAAATCGGTCTGCCGGAACTCGATTCGCTGAACCGGGCCGTGCTGGAGCCGATCCTCGTCCAGGCCCGCGACGTGGACCACTTGGAGCGTCTGCTCCGCCAACGGACGCTGATCGCCGAGAGCGAACCCGCCATGGAAATCAACACCCAATTGCTGCTTCCCGATGAGGCGTAACAACATGGCCAGTTGCCCGTAGAACGGATTGCCAATCCGTCCGTGTTTTGCGGGACGGATTGGCAATCCGTCCTACGATGATTGATCAACTTGTTCTCTTACGGCTCCTAACCGTACCACACCAAAACCATTCGCAACCCCAGGGAGGACTGACATGACCGAGCAAACGCTCTACCAA
>JBEKZQ010000364.1:0-6523 GCA_049509675.1 Thermoguttaceae bacterium
CAGAATGGTTGTCGCTCAAATCGACGGTTGACTGAACCAAAGCCTAGAAAACACGGGGAATCTGGGTAACGCAAAATCAAGAAAGGGTTAACGGCGTAGGGTGCCACTGGCTTGCCAGTGCTATTCCCTTTCGTTTCTTGCAGCAGTGAGCTGCCGGATATCTTTCCGCGTCACTCGTCGGCGGAACAGCCGGTCGGTGCTGACCTTTCTCTCGCGCGATGGCTTGGGCGATCTGCGGGCAGCAAGAACCGTTCGACAAAGCACGGGCAAGCCCGTGGCACCCTGCGGCTGAAGCTCTCAGTGAAAACTGAAAGCTCAGTCGTCTTTCACGCCCTTGGCCTGGAGGATCTCGATTACTTTGCCCGCCGTGGTCATGTCGCTGATCTCTTCCGCCTCCAGTTGAATGCCGAAGCCGTCTTCCAATTCCATGGCCAGGTTCATGTGGCCCAACGAGTCCCAAAGCAGAACGTCCTCGGGAACGAGTGTGGGCGAGAAGTCCTCCGGCTCGATCTTGAAGACCTTCACAAAAATGCCGGATACGCGATCGGTGATAGACATGGCATGAATGGGCGAAAGGGGATGATGGAATTACAGGTTGACGGGACCGTCGCCGTCGCCGCGGTTGACATGGATATCGCCGCTGGCGACGCCGCCCGCACGCAGCACCTGGGTGAGTTCTCGGGAAGCGGCGAAGAGGAAGTTCGAGGGGCCGCGGAGGAATCCGCTTCCGTCGAACGCCCGGCACCACGCGGCGTGCGACTGGTTGGAGACGATCAAGTCCGGCTTGCGCTGTTCCAGAAAACCCGTGGCGCAGCCCACCACCGCGGGCGCATCGTCCGGATCCGAGAAACAGTCAACCACCGAGCCCAGCCGCAGGTTGCCGAACTGCTTGTGGGCCGACAGTTGCGTGTTCAAGACCACGGCCCAGCCGACGGGACGCGACTGGCGAAGCATTTTCAAACGCAGGAACCTGGGGTCGGCGGCGGGATAAAGCAGGCGCAGGGTGGCGGCGTCGCGGACGGCCGTCATGCCGTAGCGATGCTTTCCGGCTTCCCAAACGTCGTCCGCCCACGGGCCGAATTCGTTGACGACAACGAGTTGGATGGCACGGTCCGGCCGCGTGCGGCGGCCGCGCCAGGCTTGGGCCGCACGGATCGCCGCGGGCCCCAGGCCGGTAACGGCCAGAAAGTCCAGCAGCGAGCGCCGCAACGGCGTGGTTCGCAGATGGGCCAGGTTCCGCAAGAAACGGCACGCACCCGCGACGCGGAAGAAGAAGGGCACGGTGAAAATGCTCCAACCCGCGGCGGCCAAGAGCCGCGTTAACGGCTCCTCGTATCCGCCGATTCCCAAGCCGAACAACAGAGGTTGTTTGCGCTGCGCATCCAATAACAGCGCCGATCCCACGGGAGCGTAGCTCCTGCTGACGGCGCCCTCGGAAATCGGCAGCCGCAAATCGGCGATGGCGACCACCTTTCCCGCGATCCAGAAATCCTGCTGCTTGAGGATGTATCCGCCGCGGACGACGTTCGCCTCATCCGCGGCCAGAAAGTACTGCTGAAAGAGCCGACTCCCCGGTTGCGCGGGCAACCAGGCCGGGATGGGCGTCTCGGGAAAGCGGCTTGTCAATCCGCCGGCCTGCAAACGCTTGTTGAACCGCACGACCTCCTCCGTCATGCTTTCCTGATATTGGCAAAAGGAGATGTGCATTGCCGGCTGACTAAGGGCCCCTAAGACAATAACTCGGCCGGTTGCCCGTAGGACGGATTGGCAATCCGTCCTACCGGCTAATTCTCTTACGGCTGACTAATTCGTGCCTACCAACAGTTTCTCCCACAGCCATTTGCGCTCCAGCCGGCGTCGTTCGCGGGCAGTGATTTCGTGGGGGCCGCGGAGCTTTTGCAGGTGATCGAGCAGGGTGGCGACGGGAACGAACCAGCCCTTCTTGGCCGCCAGGCGCCGTATCAGGTGCTCCAGGCGCGGGTTGATGCGGCCGCCCTCGGCAAACCCGCGGGCCAAATGCGCGTACATGATGCATGCCCCGCCCTCCTCTTCCAGCCGGTCCTGGTTCTCCTCCGCGATGCAGTTGACGAAGTCCTGCGCGTTGCCGCCGTTGGACGAGGCGAACCAGTAGTTCACGTAAGGGCGTTGGGGATCGTGGTACGGCATGAACGGGCACACCTTGAGGGTGTTGATGTCCTGGAACACGAAGTTGCGGAAGTACTTGACGTGTTGCTTGCACAGATCACCCCAGAAGTAATCGTCCTTTTCGACGTGGCCGCGGTACTGGCCTTGATTGCGCGAGAGGGTCAACAGTTTGTAGAGCGCCACGTGCAGGCCCGTGAGCCGGCGTTCGGCCCAGTACACTCCTTGTTCGGCGCCGCGATGATTGGCCGCCGTGACGGGGTCGTGGCCGAAAAGGTGCGAAAACTTTTCCAGCGCAGCCGCCATCTCCGTCGTGGTCAGGCCGTGCCAGGTGCCGTTGTGCCAGCCGATTTCGAACCCTTGCGTCTGCAACTCCAGCAGCCAGTTCAGGTAGTGGGGATCGTCGCACGTCTCGCCGTGGTACAGGCCGCGGCCGGGATCGCCGCGGAGCACCCAGCACGATTTTGTGGTGCGGAAGCCGCAATCGGCCAGGAACGAATAGACAGGGCCGACGTTGGCCAGGGTGGCCTCGTCCGTGTCGTCGAACACGGTGAAGGCGAAGCGCTTCCCGTCAGGCCAGGCAATCTTGCAATTCATGCAGTTCCTTCCGTCCCATGCTCAGCCAAGAGGTCGCGCACCACGCGCACCACGTGCTCCTGCTCTTGCGGCTGCATGCCGGGGTAGAGTGGGAGACTTACCAACCGCGGCCATTGCGAAGAGGCCGTCGGCAGATGCTCGGGCCGCCAACCGAAAGTCTCTTGATAGTAAGGGTGCAGGTGCAATGGCCGCCAATGCACCGAGCAGCCCACCCCGCGCGCGCGCAATTGCTCCATGAAGACGTCGCGATCGATCCGCAGCCGATCCAGCTTCAGTCGGATGGGAAACAGGTGCCAGGCGTGGATCCGCTCGGGCGGGTCCGGCGGAAGCTCGATTTGATCCGCGTCGGCCAGTGCCTGGCGGAAGTGCCGGGCGATCGCTTCGCGCTGGCAGCGCATCGTTTCGGCCCGCTGAAGCTGCTGATTGCCGATCGCGGCGGCAATGTCGGTCAGGTTGTATTTGAAGCCCGGGGCGACGATGCGGTAGTCCCAGGCCCCGTTGCCGGCATAGCGCTTCCAGGCATCGTGCGACAGGCCGTGGAGCGACATTTGCCGCATGTGGGCCGCCAACTCGGCGTCGGCCGTGACGGCCATCCCGCCTTCGCCCGTGGTGATGGTCTTGTTGGCGTAAAACGAGTAACAGGTGACGGCGGCGGTATTCTCGCCCGAACGCCGCCAGGGCGCGTCGGGCGCGTGGCGATAGGCGGCCGGGAAGGCGTGGGCCGCGTCTTCCACGATCCACAGCCCGTGCTCGGCGGCCAGCGCGCCGACCGTCTCCATGTCCATCATCAGTCCGCCCACGTGGACCGGAATGATGCCGACCGCTTGGAGTTGGGGGTCCAGCGGGGTGCCTCCGCTTTGGAGCGCCAAGAGTTTTTGCCGAGCATCTTCGAGATCCATGTTTAGGGTCACGGGGTCGCAATCGACCAGCAGGGGGACGGCCCCCTGATAGCGCACCACCTCGGCCGTGGCGGCAAAGGTCATGGCGGGGACCAGCACGGCCTGGCCCGGCCGAAGTCGCAGGGCCTCGACCGCCAGGTGCAGCGCCGCGGTACAGGAGTTGACCGCCAGGGCGTGCCGGGCACCGACAGTGCGGGCAAAGTCGGCCTCGAACTGCTTGGTGCGCGGCCCGGTCGTCAGCCAGCCCGAACGCAGGCAGGCCGCCACCTCGTCGATTTCGGCCTCGCTTACGGCCGGGCGAAAGAAGGGAACTTCCATGTGTACCATGCTAGCAGATTCCCCGGTCAAGGTCTTGCTTCCTCATGGTTCTTCGGCGGTGCGGTTGGCGGGCAGCGCAAGGATGGTCTTGAAAATAATGACCAGGTCCAGCCAGAGCGAGCGGCGGCGGACATATTCCTTCGCCAGGCGGATTTTCTCGGGGAGAATCCGCGTGGCATACTCCTTCTCCGGATCGGCGGCCCGACCGAGGACCTCGGCCTCGTGGCGATACTTGATCGACGCCAGGTCGGTGATGCCGGGGCGAACCTCCAGGATTTCCGCATAGTCGCCGGCAAACAGTTCCACGTAGCGGCGCACCTCGGGGCGCGGCCCCACCAGGCTCATCTCGCCGTTGAGCACGTTGAACAACTGCGGCAGCTCGTCGAGTTTCGTCTTGCGCAAGAACCGCCCCACCGGCGTGATCCGCGGATCCGCGCCGCAGGTGATCTGGGCGCCGCGACGGGGTGCATCCTGAATCATAGTGCGAAACTTGCAGATCAGGAAGGGCCGGAACCGCCGGCCCATCCGCTCCTGGCGGAACAGAACGCTTCCGGACGAGGTGAGCTTGACGGCGCAGGCCACGGCGAGCCACAGCGGCGACAGCAGCAGCAAACCGGCGGCAGCGACCACGATGTCCAACAGTCGTTTCATGGCGTCTCGCCCTGCCTGCCGCTCGAGGGCCGGTCTTCCGTCTCCTCCGGCCGCGGGTCAACGCCGTCGCGGGGTGGATGGTGCCAGCCCAAATACGTGTTCAGAAGGCCGGCCGCTTTTCGGACCATCCGGCTTCTTGGGAAGAGCCGGGCGCCGTGTTTAAGCATCCACTGCGTCGAAGAGTTGATCAACGGTCTTAACACGGGATGAAATGCGAATGCGCGATGCACGGGCCGGGCCTCGAAGCCCACGCGCTTCTTGAAGTAATCCAGTGTAAGGGCATTGCTGGTTTCCTGCAGCGAGCTGAGCCCGTAGCTCACCCGGCAGCAGCGGCGCTGGGTCAGGCAGTAATCCAGGGCAAAGTCGATCAAGCCGTTGTTGGGGCAGTAGCGCAGATGCTCATCGGCCGCGTAGGCTCCGATCGCCGCCCAGTCATCCACCAGCATCATCCACAGGTAGGCCGCCAGGCAGTCGCCGCGCCATGCACCGACAATCTTGTAGGCCGGGTTCTGCACCAGCCGTCGGGCATAGTTATGGAACAACTCGGGCGTGCCGTCCGAGAGGCCGACGCGTGCGCGCGTTTCGCAGAACGGAACCACGCCGTGCTGCAGGAACTGGGACGAATCGAGAAAGTCCAGGCGGAAGGCGCGCAAGGCACGGCGCGCGTCGCGCCGCGCCGTCGCGGCGAGTACGTCCAGGTGGTAATCGCGGTTCTGGCACAGATACAGCCAGGCATTCGGCGGGTGCTCGGCGTCGGCGGGCCGCACGTAGGAGGCGACCAGCGAGCGCGTGCGCCGCAGCAGCACGCGGATTTCCTCCTTCGCGGGTACGTCCAGGCAGAACGGCGGCGTCCGCTCCATGGCCAGCGTCTCGCTCCGCTGCCAGCAGGTGCCCGGGCACCCGGGCGTAGCCCGCGTGCCCTGACGCCGGAGCGCGGAGATGTACTCCTCCATCGTGACTCCGCCGATGCGACCGCTTTCAGCCATGGGCGCTAATCGGGCCTCATTGCATTACGATTCTGAGACTCAATCATGGGCGGCAACAGGGAAGGGTGCGTGCCACTGCTAACGGGAAATAGGAATGACCGTCGCATCGCCGGGCCGGCCATGCCGGCATGCGAGCACTTTCCAAACGCCTTGAAGGTATCCCAGGCCGTAACTAAGGTGCAACACGGGAATTACCGCGAACAATGCCGCCGCCGCAACCCCGACCTTGCCGACCGCTCCGGCTGCGCAGGTGGCAATCGTCGCTGCGTACGTCAGGACGATCGCGGCAAATGCCCCGGCCGCCAGCCGGCTCCATGGCGCCAGAGCGCCGGTAATCAACAGGCCGAGCACCAGTGCGGGCGGGGCCAGTTGCCGCAGGGTCATCACCCGGACCTTCCGCACCACCAGGGGCTTGAAATAACCGTATTGATAATACATGCGCCACAGCTTTCCGAGCGACTCCCGGGCGTAGTACCGGCAGACGATCTTCGGTGAGAGCCGGATGCGCCCGCCCTGCTTGATCAATCGAAAGTTCAGCTCGTCGTCCTGGTTTCTGACGAGTTGTTCGTCGAAGAGCCCAATCCGCTCGAACACCTCTCTGCGATAACAGCCGAAGGGGACCGTGTCGACCCAGCGCGGCTCGGCCGAGCCGATGCGGAAATACGAGTTCCCTACGCCCAGCGGATGCGACATGCCGAAGGCGATCGCCCGCGCCAAGGCGGTGCCGTTGGCCGGCAGGGTGCGGCAGACGCCGCCGACATTGTCCGCGCCGCTTTCCTGCAGCAAGCGGACCAGCGAGGAAATGTAGTCGGCCGGATACTCCACGTGCGCGTCCATGCGGACGATCACCGCGCCTTTGGCGTGCGTAATCCCCAGGTTCAGGGCGGCCGGCGTGATCTTCTTCGGATTGTCCAACAGGCGGAACCACGG
>JBEKZQ010000365.1:0-6502 GCA_049509675.1 Thermoguttaceae bacterium
GTTCTTCCTGTTGGCCTCCCTGATGACCGGGGCCACCGTCGCTGCCTGTGGACTGATCGGCTTCGTGGGACTGATCGTTCCCCACATGGTGCGTCTGGTGGCTGGCCCGGACCACCGCCGGCTGGTGACGGCCTCCGCGCTGGCTAGCGCGGCCTTTCTGGTGTTGGCGGATAGCGTCGCTCGGACAATCATCGCGCCACGGGAAGTACCGATCGGCGTCATCACCGCAATGCTCGGCGGCCCTTTCTTTCTGGGGTTGCTAAGAAAGCGAAAGGCTTCGTACTGGGACTAATATGCTTTTCCTTCAGAACATCAGCGCCGGCTATGCCGGAAGACTCGTGCTACAAGACATCGCGGTCAACATCGCGGCTGGCGAATTTGTCGGCCTTATCGGGCCAAACGGTTCAGGAAAGACCACGCTGCTGCGTGTTGTTAGCGGCGTGCTGCCGGCCTGGCAAGGAGAAGTCTGGCTTGGGGGACGCAAGCTGCGCGAAATGGGCAGACGCGACGTAGCCAGGCGCGTGGCGCATCTGTTGCAGGACTGTGCGTTGGGGCTGGCATTCTCAGTCCGCGAGCTGGTCTTGATGGGACGGTCGCCCCACTTGCCCAGATTCGGCCGCGAAACCGAACGCGACTTGGCGATCGTCGAACGTGCCATGGACGCCGCCAGTGTCTCGCACCTCGCTGATCGGCCGATCACGGCGATCAGCGGGGGTGAGCGCCAGCGGGCGCTCATTGCCATGTGCCTCGCCCAGGAGCCGCAGGTACTTCTGTTGGATGAACCAACAAGTCATCTCGACATCGGGCATCAATTGTCCATCCTCAACCTGATAAGGAACCTGAACCGCCAGACCCCCATGACGGTTGTTGCCGTACTGCACGACCTGAACCTTGCTGCCGAGTTTTGCGACCGATTGGTTCTGTTGGATCGGGGACGGGTCGTCGCCGCAGGAGCACCGGTGGATGTGCTCACGGCCGAGATGATACTGAACGTCTACGGGGTGCGCGTTGTCATCGGACGTAATCCTGTGTCTGACGCTCCCCATACCGTCCTCGCCGCCAGCGGGTGTCCCGAGCCGCTCTTTTGGGCGGACCGGATCATCGGGCAGCGGGGGGGTCGGCAGTAATATGGGTTGACGGGGTGGGCCTGTTGGCGCCAAAATATATGCTTGTGGTTTGTTCGCTTTAGTGTACAGGAGATTTTGGATGACCGCGAAAGTCAGTACGGATAAGTGTACCGGATGTGAAGCGTGTGTGGAGGCTTGCCCCCTGGATGCCATCGTCATGAAGGACGGCGTGGCCGGCGTCGACGAATCGACCTGCAGCGATTGCGGCGGCTGTGTCGAGGCCTGTCCCACGGAAGCCATTGAGATGGCATAGTTTAAGCACGCACGCTGCTGCCGGGACCTACGCACGCGTTTTGCGTATTGGGCGGCCGAAGGGGACAGGTCCATGTTTTCGGCCAATGACTTCTTGGCCAACGCAACGGCCTTTGGCCGAAAAACGGACCAGTCCCCACATTGGGGGCGGACCATGCGGCGGAAGCGCGCAGGCCCGCCCCTCTTTCGTTGCCGAGAACTCTTCCGACGGAGGTACTATGAGCGACCGTGATCGCGACGGCCCGTGTGAAATCCTGTTCGTCGGCGATTTGACCGAGAACGAGGCCGATCTGAGCGACAAACTGATGTCGGTCGACCCGGGCGACCAGTGCCTGTTGTACTTCGACTCGCCCGGGGGTAGTCCGTACAGCGGGATCGCCCTGGCCTCGCTGATCCTGATGCGCGGGCTGAAGGCCACGGGCGTGGTGTTGGGCGAATGTTCCTCCGCGGCGCTTTGGCCCTTTGCGGCGTGTCGCCGCCGCCTGGTCACTAACTTCAGCGTCTTGTTGTTCCATACCATTAAGTGGCAGAGCGAAGAGAATGTCGGCTTGTCGGAAGCGGCGGAGTGGGCGCGACATTTTGGCCAGTTGGAAGGCGACATGGACGCCTTCCTGGCCCGACTGCTCGACGTGCCGCCGGAACGGATCAGCCATTGGATCCGGGCCGGTCGTTACGTGACCGGGCCCGAGTTGGCCGAGGCGGGCTTGGCCGAACTGGTGGAACTCGAACCGCTGGAGATGTTGCGGCGGCGATGAACGCGGAGCGCGTCCAGGGTCGAGAGTCCAGAGTCCAGAGCCGGAAGGTGGAGATGTTTGTTTCGGACTGCGGCATTCGGATTTCGTTCTTGTGAACACGCGTCGCGATTTTCTGAAGATGTTCGCCGCTTCGGGCGCGGAGGCTCCGCCCGCGCCGGACCCGGCGCACGAGTCCTACGTAATCCGGGTGGGCCGCCGGGCCATGGCCTGCCAATTCGAGATTTGCCTCAACGCGGGGCAGTATCCGCAGGCCACGCAGGCCGCCCTGGACGCCCTGGACCTGCTGGAGCCGTTGGAGACGCAGATGTCCGTGTTCCAGCCGGAGAGCGAAATCTCCCGGATCAATCTCCTGGCCGGCCAGCGGCCCGTCGAAGTCGAGCCGCAGTTGTTCGCACTGTTGGAACTGGCCTTGCGTTTGCATCGCCAGACGCAAGGGGCTTACGACATCACCTCGGGTCCGTTATGGGAGGCCTGGGGCTTCGCCCGCCGCGCCGGGGCCATCCCTTCCGCCCAGCGATTGGCCGAGGCCCGACAGCGGGTGGGCGGCCAGTGCGTGGAGCTGAACGCCGAGGCCCGCACCATCCGTTTTCTCCGCCCCGGGCTGCAACTCAACCTGGGCAGTATAGGCAAAGGTTACGCCGTCGATCGCCTGGCCCAGACGCTGCAGACGGCAGGCATCCATGATTTCCTGATCCACGGCGGACAGAGCAGCATGTTGGCCGCGGGGACGCGGGGTAGTTTGCCAACTCCCGCGACGTCCAACTCCCCGCATTGGAGCGTGGGCATCCGCAACCCGGCGGCGGTTCCGGGCGGGGAACAGAGGATTGCGGAAATCCACCTCCGCGACCGTGCCCTGGGCACTTCGGGGGCCCAGTTCCAGTCCTTTCGCTATCGCGGCCGGCGCTATGGTCATATTCTCGATCCGCGCAGCGGCGAACCGGCCGCGGGCGTTTTCTCGGCCACGGTCCTGGCCCCCACCGCTGCCCTGGCCGACGCACTCTCGACCGCCTTCTACGTCATGGGACCACAGGCCGCACTGGCCTATTGCCGGGAACATGCCGAGATCGCGGTCATCATGCTTTGTCCGCGTGGGCACGAAACCGGCTGGCAGGTCCACTCCGCCGGGTTGGCCGCGGATCAATGGGACTTGCTGGCGCAATGAGCGTAGCCAGCCGAAGCATCACCACTTACAATGTACACGAACCGGTCGTGCCATGGGGAGCATGAATATGTCGAAGATCGAACCTCAAGCACCGAAACAGTGCAACATTTTGCGGCAGCGGTTGCCTCTGCTGCGCCGGCTTATCGTCCCCGCCACTGTCCTGGTTGTGCTGAGCACTTTCGCGCGCGCCCAGCCCCAACAGATCCTCATGCGATCGGTTCGCATGGGCGTCGTGTCCGGACGGCTCGTCAATACCATGGGCTTTGGTTTCGCGGGCGGCGCCACGTCCACGACCGCCGGCGACGTGCGCGAACGCGTGGTCTTCCGCGGGCTGAACGGCGCGGGATCGATCATGTACGAGCGCACCGCGCCGGAGGGACAACTCACCATCGATATTGGTTCTGACGGCCAGTGCAGCATCAACCGCACGGTGAAGAACGTGCCGGCAGCAAACAAGCCGGACAAGGACAAGCCGGCCCCCCTGTCGCTGGAGTTCACGCAGACACCCGGCGAGCCGATCACGCTCAGCATCGGCGACAAACCCGAGCGGAAAGTCTACAAGGCCAAGACGCTCTGGCACCTGTGGGTTGTCGAGACGGACGTGTGCAGGGAACAACTGTTGCCGCTGCTGGAACTGATCCGCCCGCAATGGACCATCCCGCAAACGGCGACTGCCGTGGAGAACGAGTTGGTGAAATTGGCCAAGGTGGGCGCGCTGCCGGAACGGGAACGTTGGGCGGCGCTGGTACGGCAGTTGGGCGACGACAGTTTCACGAAGCGCGAGGCCGCCGACCGCGCCCTGCGCGACGCCGGCTCCTCGATCCTGCCCTATCTGCAGACGCTGGACGCCAATCAACTGGACGCCGAACAACAGTTCCGCATCCGCCGTATCTTGGCCTCCTTGGTGCGGCAGACGACCGAGGACATACCCGAACAGATCGTGGGCTGGCTGGCCGACGATCCGGCCGTGTGGCTGGCACTGTTGGGCCGGCCTGACGAGGCCACGCGCCGGGCGGCGGCCACGCGGCTGACCGCCCTGCTGGGCGAGGAACCCGGCATCGACCCGGCCGTGGACCCGGCCAAGCAGGCCGCGGGATTCCAGCGGCTGCGCGGCAAGATCGAACGACTGAAAAAGACGAGGTGAGTATCAAACGCCGGGGACTGGTCCATTTTTCGGCCGGCAACGCGCGGTTTCACGAATCGACGATGGCCGAAAATATGGACCTGTCCCCCTCCCGCGCCCGAACGACTGAAAAAGACGAGGTAAGCCGATGCGACGGATCTGGTTCGCCCTACGCATTTTCTTCTTGGCCCTCTTCAGCGCCGAGGTGGCGCGGCAGGTGGCCGACATTCTCCAGCGCCGCAAGACCGCAAGAGAAGCCTCGAAACGGGGCGGTGCCGCGGCCGTGCGATCGCACGGGATCGCCGAACAAAAAAAGGGAAAGCCGGAACGAGAACCGGGCCCGCCGCCGCAAGCCAAGCCGGCCCCGTCCGCCAAGCCGGCCGCGGTCCGCAGTGAAGCGATTTCCCTGCTGGCCGCCTTGCAGCGCGAGGCCCGCTTCGTCGATTTCATCCAGGAGTCGCTCAGCAACTACAGCGATGCCCAGATCGGGGCCGCCGCCCGCGACGTGCATCGCGAGTGCGGCAAGGTGCTGCAGCGGATGTTCGCCCTGCAACCGCTGCTCCCGGGGCCGGAAGGGGCCCCGATCGAGGTGCCGGCCGGTTTCGACGCCGGCCGCTGGCGGTTGACGGGCAACGTCGTCGGCGAGCCGCCCTTCCACGGCCGGCTGGTGCATCACGGTTGGGAGGCCGCCGCCTGCCAGGTTCCGCTCTGGTCCGGCTCGGCGGCCTCGGCCCGGGTCATCGCTCCGGCCGAAGTGGAACTGACATGACTGCCAAATACATCCTCGGAATCGACCTGGGTACCACCAATAGCGTGCTGGCCTACGCGGCCCTGGATGCCGAACAGCCCGAGATCAGCGTGCTGCCCGTGCCGCAGTTGGTTGCGGCCGGCACCATCGAGCCGCGGACGGCCCTGCCCTCGTTTGTCTACCTGGGCGGCCCCGCCGAGGCCAAGAGCCAGGCGCTGGACCTGCCCTGGGCCAAGCGGCGTGATTTTGCCGTGGGCGAGTTCGCGCGCCGCCAGGCGGCCGAGGTGCCGGATCGTACCGTGGGGGCGGCGAAGTCCTGGCTGGCCTACAGCCGCGTCGACCGCCATCAGCCGATCTTGCCTTGGGGAGCGACGCAGGGCGTGGCGAAAATCTCGCCCGTCGCCGCCGCCCAGCGCTACCTGGAACACCTGGTGTCGGCCTGGGAATCGGCTTTTCCCGAGGCCCCCGTGGCCGAACAACAGGTCGTGCTCACCGTGCCCGCCTCGTTCGACGCCAGCGCCCGCGAGTTGACCCGCGAGGCCGCGCTGGCCGCCGGCCTGCCCGAAGACCTGGTGCTGCTGGAAGAGCCGCAGGCCGCCGTCTATGCCTGGCTGGTCGATCGCGGCGAGCGCTGGCGCCGGCTGCTGGCGGTCGGCGATACGCTGTTGGTGTGCGACGTGGGCGGCGGCACCACCGACTTGACGCTGGTCAACGTGGCCGAGGAACAAGGCGAGTTGGTGCTCCGCCGCATGGCGGTGGGCAATCATCTGCTGGTGGGCGGCGACAACATGGACCTCACGCTGGCCCATTTCGTGGCCGGCCGTTTCGCCGAGAAGGGCGTCTCGCTCGACCCGTGGCAGTCGGTCGCCCTGTGGCACTCCTGCCGCACGGCCAAGGAGGCCCTGCTGGCTTCCGACAGCACCGCGCCCGAGCAGTACCCGATCGCCGTTCTGGGCCGCGGCAGCCGGCTGATCGGCGGCACGGTCTCGGTCGAGGTCGCCCGGCAGGGTGTGAGCGATCTGTTGGTCGATGGTTTCTTCCCGCACTGCAAGCTGGGCGATCGGCCGGCGCGGCGGACCGTATCCGGCTTCCGCGAGTTGGGCCTGCCCTACGAGACCGATACGGCCGTGACCCGGCATCTGGCCGCCTTCCTGCACGCCCACGGCCCGCAGCCGGGGCAGCCGGCGCGGCCCACCCACCTGCTACTCAACGGCGGCGTGTTCAAGGCCGAGGCACTGGGCCGGCGGCTGCTGGAAGTGCTGGGCGACTGGTTCCCCGGGGCCGAGCGGCCGCAGCTCCTGGAAGGCCGGCACGACCTGGACCACGCCGTCGCCC
>JBEKZQ010000366.1:0-6476 GCA_049509675.1 Thermoguttaceae bacterium
CAAGCAAGAAGGTCTTCACTACAACACCTTGCGGCCAAAGAAACGCCATCGCCATTGGACTTACATTCACGGACCGGCCCAAATCATTGCATTTTCCCGCGCAACAGCGTAACTTGGGCTAATTGCCTTCGACCGAACTCTTGCCAGGCTTCTCGGTCTTCCTGAAGGCTCAGGAACCGCGCAAAGTCCAAGACTTCCTGAACGCGGTTCTCCGGAAGGTTTTGGAGAATTCCGTCCAATAGATCCTTGCTCGTCATCGGGGTTCCCCTTGTACCATGAAGCCGAGTGCCGCCCTGGACTATTCCACTTCACTTCACATCGTCCGTAATCTTCCGCAGCCGCGCGAGTAGCTCCAAATCGTCCGTGATTTCGATCATCCCCTCGCGACAGTAATCTCGCACTTTGTCCTGGTAGAAGTGGTGGTCGAGTGTGCAGATCACGTCGGCCCTACCCGCGACCGCGGTGGCGACGACAAGATCATCCTTCGGATCGCCAGGCACCACTCGCGGCAGGGGCTTTGGCAAAACGACGACAGTCGCACCGCCTCCAAGACTCGCAAGGAACTCCGCGATCGCGACGTCAGTTCGTCGGTGGATGCGACGCACCGAGTCATACCCCAGCACCCGGGAAAGCTCTTCGAGCAACTCCAACGATGCCGCCAACACGTGATCGGCCGAGACTCGTTCGAACAATTCTCCCGCGGGGCCTGACGGAGAGGCCATCGCCCGCACGAGAACGTTGGTGTCGAGGACGACGCGCATCAGCGTTCGGATTGGCGGACTTTTCGGATCGCATCGTCGATCGCTGCCCCTGCCTCCTCCCCCGTGATGCCCTGCGCTCTCGCCGCTTCCCGGCCTTGGCGTGCGATCTCGACGGCGCGACTCAGCGCCGCTCGACGGGTTGCTTGGTCGGGCTCGGCTCCAAGTTCGATCACATGGAGGATAACCCCTTGATTCTCGCCGAGGGCATGACCGACCACCGCCTCGTACAGGTGGCGCTGATCCGAATCAAGGCTCTTCATGTCGCGTGAGATCGATTCCATACCAAGATTCTACTCCCGGCAAGCAAGGCAAAGCAACATAATTTGCTCATGCCCCTGCAAGATGGGGTCTTCGTCCGCAGCCCGGTTTCGCCTCCCCCCTTCTCACCCTTGTCCCGGCATGGCGACGGGATACTTGCCTTCTTTGTCGGGCAGGACGGGCGGATCGGCGTCCATGGCGTACCGGGCCGGGGAAAGCGATTGCGGCGAGTCGAGGGCCTGCTGCCAGGTGATCGCTTGTCCGCTGTAGGTGACCATGCGGCCCAGGATGGCCAGCATCGTGCTGCGGGCCATGTACTGGCCATTGTTGATCGCCTTGCCCGCGCGGATCGCCGCAAAAAGCGCCTGGTGCTCGGCATCGTACATGCCGGGAATCGGGCCGCGATAGCGCCACTTGTTCGGGCCCTCGATCTGATACTGGAGGATGTTGGCCCGGCCCTTGGTGCCTAGGAAAACGTCGGAGACATCCGAGAAGCAGCCCGCCTGTTGCCGGCAGTAGGAATAGACCCGGGCGCCGTTGGCGTACTCGTAGACCACGGCATGATGGTCGTAGATCTGGCCGAACTTGGCCTCGGTGCGGACTTGCCGGCCGCCCAGCCCCCAGGCCCGCAGCGGCGGTTCGTCGCGCATGGCCCAGGCGGCCTTGTCCAGGCTGTGAACGTGCTGTTCGACGATGTGATCGCCGCAGAGCCAGGTGAAATAGTACCAGTTGCGCATCTGGTACTGCATTTCGGTCCAGTCGGGCTGGCGGGGGCGCTGCCAGAGCGTGCCGGTGTTGAAGGTTTCCTGGATGGCGACGATGTCGCCGATGGCCCCGTCCAGCACGCGTTTCATCGTCTCCTGGACCCCTTTTTCGTAGCGCCAGCAGAGACCGGAAACGATGTTCAGGTTCTTCTGCCGAGCCGCTTCGCAGGTAGCCAGCACGCTGCGGACGCCGGGGGCATCGACGGCCACCGGCTTTTCGCAGAAGACGTGCTTGCCGGCGTCGATGCAGGCTTTGAGGTGCATCGGCCGGAAGTGTGGCGGAGTGGCCAGGAGGACCACGTCCACGCCGCTTTGGATCAGCTTGTCGCAGGCGTCGAAGCCCACGAAGCAGCGGTCGGCAGGCACGTCGACCTGGGCGGCGAACTCCTTTTTCAACCCGGCGAGGCTGCCCTGCAAGCGGTCGGAGAAGGCGTCGGCCATGGCGACGAGTTTGGTGTTGCGGTCGGCGCCCAGGGCGTTGGCGGCCGCGCCGCTGCCCCGGCCCCCGCAGCCGACCAGGCCCACCCGCAGCAGGTCGCTGCCCGCGGCGTGCGCACTGCGACCGATGGCCAGGCTGCCGGCCAAGGCTCCGGCCGCGGTCAAGGCGGAAGTTTCCAGGAAATGGCGACGATTGACATTACGTGGCATGGCGTGCTCTCCTTGTTTTTTCACTTCCCCGCCAGGATCAGGTCCAGGCGGCGGCTGCCTTCCGCCAACGGCAATTGCAGGTCTTCGATCGACATCCAGCTTTCGTAATCCAGGTCGTCCAGCGCCTGCCGCACGGCCGGCCAATCGACGCTGCCTTCGCGGATCTGGACGAAATTGCCGCCGTGTCCGTTGGCGTTGAGCTTGAAATCCTTCACGTGGCACTTGACGATCAACTTGCCCAGCTTGCGGATCCACTCTTGCGGCGGGGCGAACTTCACGTGGTTGCCGATGTCGAAATAGGCGCGGATCCAGGGATTGTCGAACGAGGCCACGAAGTTCTGAAAGATGTCGGGTTTCAGCCACAGACCGTTCCAGACGTTCTCCAGGGCGATCAGGATGCCGGTCTTCTCGGCCACGGGGATCAACTGCCGCACGGCCGCGCGGGAGGTGTCGGTAGCGTGGTTGTGGGCCTCGATGTATTTCTGGTAGCGCGCGTTGTCGCCGGCAATGACTTGTTTCACGTGGCCCGTCTTCTCGTCGAAGCGGATATCGAGATCCCAGGCCTCGGGCATGGGCATGCCGCTGATGCGGCAGGGGACCAAGAGGATCGTGCTGGCGCCATAGGCCTGGGCGGCCCGCAATGCGACTTCCACGCTCGCCAGATCGCGCGCGACGGCATCGGCCTGGTTGAAGTTGGCCCAGCCATAGAGCACGCCGTGGATGCGCATGCCGAGTTTTTCGGCTGTTTTGCGCGCCTGCGCGGCGTCCTTGGGCGAGGCGCCGCGGTCGAGCGATTCGATGCCCTCGAAACCGGCCTCTTTCAGATTGCGCAACATCGCTTCGGTGGGGCTGCCCAACACGGCCTTGTGCGGTTTGGTGTGCAGGCCGGCGGCAGTGCTGCGGCCGGCGGCCAGCGTGGCCGTGGCGGCAGCGGCCGAGACGGCCAGAAAATCGCGGCGATTCAGGAAAGCGTTCATGGTGACGTCCTGGGGGTGGGAAGGATGGGAAGGATCGACGCTATGGTCATGCACGCGCTACGGTCATGTACGCTAACACCGTGGCCAGCCGATGTCAATCATTTCTTTACGACCATCTGTCCGTGGGAGTTGGTTGCGCGGCCTATCAGGCCGTTTCCATTCTTGGGGAGGATAAAAGGGACAGGCGCATATACTGGGTAAGTTGTCACGATGTTCACGGCGTTAGATTGCGCATATACCCCAATATATGCGTCCGTCCCCTTTAGTCACCCCCCCTCTACAAGCCATCCCTCTTGTCCACTTTAACGCCCCCGTTGTCAGCGCGACGTGTATTGAAGCATCGCCGTGCTCGCGGTACACTGCGCCGGCGCCCTCGGTCTGAAATCTGAAATCTGAAATCTGAAATCTGCGATGGATGCACAGAACCTCAGCGATGCGGAACGGCTCAAGGCCGCCAGCCGCTACCTGCGCGGCACGATTACCCAGTCGCTGGCCGATCGGCTCACCGGGGCCGTTGCCGAGGGCGATGCGCAGTTGTTGAAGTTCCACGGCACGTATCAGCAGGACGACCGCGATTTGCGCAACGAGCGGGCCCGGCAGAAGCTCGAGCCGGCCTATGAATTCATGATTCGCGTCCGCGTGCCCGGCGGGATCGTCACGCCGCAACAGTGGCTCGCCCTGGATCGCCTGGCGCGCACGAGCGGCAACGGAACCCTGCGACTGACCACCCGCCAGACTTTCCAACTGCACGGCGTGCTCAAATGGCGGCTGGCGGAAACGATTGAGGCCATCAACGAGGCGGGATTGACGACCATCGCCGCCTGCGGCGATGTCAACCGCAACGTGATGTGCAACCCGAACCCCTGCCAGAGCGAGCTCCACGGCGAAGTGCATCAGTGGGCGATGCGGATCAACGAGCATCTGCTGCCGGCGACCACCGCCTACCGTGAGATCTGGCTCGGCCAGCCCTCCGGCGGCGCCAGCCCCGAGGATCGCGAGCCGATCTATGGGCCCACGTACTTGCCGCGCAAGTTCAAGATCGGCCTGGCGGTGCCGCCCTCCAACGACGTGGATGTGTTTGCCCAGGACATCGGTCTCGTGGCCATCGAGGAGGGCGGCCGGCTGGCCGGCTTCAACGTGGCGGTCGGCGGCGGCCTGGGCATGACCCACGGCGAAACGAACACCTATCCGATGCTCGGCCAACTGATCGGCTGGTGTGCGGCGGAGCAGGTCGTCGACGTGGCCCGGGAAATCCTCCTGGTGCAACGCGATTTCGGCGATCGCGGCAACCGCAAGCACGCGCGGCTGAAGTACACGATCGACGATCGCGGCCTGGACTGGTTCAAGGGCGAGCTGCAGCAGCGGCTGGGGTGGCAGTTGCAAGACGTCCGCCCCTTCCGCTTCGAGCATCGCGGCGACCGCTTCGGTTGGGTCAAGGGGACCAACGGCAATTGGCACCTGACGCTGTTTGTTCCCTGCGGCCGCATTCGCGACGGCCACGACCAGCGATGGCTCACCGGCCTGCGCAGCATCGCCGAGGTCCACGACGGCGACTTCCGTTTGACGGCCAATCAGAACGTGATCCTGGGCAACGTGAGCCTGCAGAACAGGCCGCGCATCGAAGAGCTTTTGGCCCGGTACGGACTGGGCGACAAGCAGATATCCAAGCTGGGGCTGAATAGCATGTCCTGCGTGGCCTTCCCGACTTGCGGACTGGCCATGGCCGAATCGGAACGCTACCTGCCGCAGTTGCTGGCCCGGCTGGAGTCGCTTTTTGCCGAGGCCGGCCTGAGCGACGCGGAGGTCGTGGTCCGCATGACCGGTTGCCCGAACGGCTGCGCCCGGCCGTACATTGCCGAGATCGCCTTGGTCGGTAAGGCCCTGGGCAAATACAACCTGTATCTGGGCGGCGATTTCAGCGGCGCGCGGCTTAATCGCCTCTATCGCGAGAACATCGACGAAAACGAGATCCTTGACGCCCTGCGGCCGCTAATCGCTGACTACACCAGGAATCGCCAAGTGGACGAGCGGTTTGGCGACTTCGTGATCCGCGCCGGCCACGTCCGCCCCGTCCAGTCCGGCCGCGATTTCCACGGTCGTTAAGCTGACACCCCCGTTGCCAGCCGTCGATAAATGGCATCCGGCGCGAGATCGGCTCCACACGGCCACGCGACTGTGCCGAACTCGTCCACGGCCACCTTGCGAAATTCGCCCTCGTCTCGCAAAGGTTCGAAAACCGGTCCGAACAAGCGATCGCTGAGGTCGATCTCGCCCGCCGTGCCGTCCTCAAACTCCACGCTTCAACGCCTTGATGACATCGCCTGGCACAGGGTCTCCGTACATGGCATCGTATAGGAGTTTTGCCAGCGGATCATCCTGATCAATTCTTTGCAATTGCTCTGGAAGTTCCGGACGTGACGCCGGGAAAACGCGGTTCTCGATCAATCGCTTTCTGGCGAACTGAGTGAGTGCTGCCAACAACAAATCATCCGCGGCAGATTCGTCCCCGATTTGCAGCATCTCTGCGGCGCGCGCCAAGGCTTGTTGACCACGATCTTCGGCTTCCATCGCGGACGGAAACGGTACTCGGTTGCTCCAAGACCCTTGCAAATGGTCCCAGTAGCGTTGCGGATCGTAGAGTGCCGTGCCGAACTTAAGTGCCCAGCATAGGATCTCGTGGCCCTCAGCAATCTTCTCATCGATTCGTTCAATCGCCAAGAACCGGATGTCAACTTCCATCGGCGCCTTTATTACAGGCCGCTTTCCCCGGTAAATCAAGAGCAGGTCGAAGTCGGAACGGCGATGGCCCCGTTCGCGCACCGCAGAGCCCAAAACGACAAGGGAGGCGATGGAGCTGTTCAATGGAACTTGCTCCAGGAACGCAGCCAACCAGCGCTCTGAGTCACCAGCCCACCGTCGAACCACTACAACCCTGTCCGCGCCCATGTCGATTTCCCTGCCTGACGCCTCAAACGCTTCACGCACAGAACTGCGAAACCTTGTTGAAGTATTCTTCGATCCGGCTTGAAATGTCCTGTGCGTCGTAGTCCGACTCATCGACGTCCGTG
>JBEKZQ010000367.1:0-6457 GCA_049509675.1 Thermoguttaceae bacterium
AGGCACCCGTTGCTGAAGGAAGTGCAGCACCGGCGGTTGGAACCGCCGCAGCAATTGTTCGAAGCTCGTCGCGCACCCCTGCTGTGCTCGGCGGGCGAGTTCTTCATTGCTGGTCGACGCATTGGCCGCAACACACAACATGCTTTTCTGCTCCCATGCCGCAATCACATCGGGATTCCTGCAAACGGCGACATTCAATGCGCGATTTACAGGCGCCCAATTGTATTATATCCAAAATACCCGGCCACTGCCCAGTATCTCATTTTACCTCCAACATCCGCCGCAGCGACTCCAGCGCCCAGCGGGCCGTCTCGTCCTCCACGCGGATCACATTCACGGGGGTCCCCGCCGCCAGGTTCTCCAACGCCCAGCAAAGGTGGGCCAGGTCGATGCGATACATCGTGGCGCACATGCACACCAGGGGGGAGAGGAAATGGATCTCCTGCTCCGGGTGCTCGTGCTTGAGCCTGTTGACCAGGTGCAGTTCGGTGCCGATAGCCCACTGCGTACCCGGCGGAGATTCCTGGACCGCGCGGATGATCCGCCCCGTCGAGCCCACCACGTCGGCCTGCTCGACCACCTCCATCGTACATTCCGGATGGACCAGGATCTTGATGCCCGGATACTTGGCGCGGAACTGCGACACGTGCTGCGGCAGGAACATCTGGTGTACGCTGCAATGGCCCTTCCACAGTAGCACCCGGCTGCCGCGGATTGTCTCCGCGCTCAGGCCGCCCAGCTCTTCGGCGCGCGGATCCCAGAGCGGCATTTCCGCCAGCGGAATTCCCATCGTGCGGGCCGTGTTCCGACCCAAGTGCTGATCGGGGAAGAACAATACGCGGCGGCGGCGCGCCAGCGACCACTCCAGCACGGCCCGGGCGTTGGCCGAGGTGCAGACAATCCCCCCGTGCCGGCCGCAAAACGCCTTCAGGCTGGCCGCCGAGTTGACGTACGTGACCGGCATCAGGTCGGCCACGTCGATCACTTCGGCGAGTTGCTGCCAACACTCTTCGACCTGGTCGATGGCGGCCATGTCGGCCATGGAGCAGCCGGCCGTCAGGTCGGGCAGCAGCACGTCGACCCGTTGGCCGCCGCGGGCGGAGAGCCGCTCCGGCCGGTTGGCCAGGATGTCGGCGGTCTCGGCCATGAAGTGTACGCCGCAGAAAGCGATGGCCCGGCACGACTCGTCGGCCGCGGCCAACGCGCTGAGCTGATAGCTATCGCCGCGAAGATCGGAAAGCGCGATCACCTCGTCTTGCTGATAATGGTGTCCGAGGATCAGAAGCTGCGGGCCGAGCGCCGCGCGCACCGCCTGAATCCGCTCGGTCAGCGTCTCACTGTCCAGCGATTTGTACGGCTTCAGCTCGTAGGTCGGCGAGGTTCTGTCTTGCGCGATAGCCATGTCGGTGTACACGCGGGGAGTGCTAATTCAAGTATACTCATTTACCCGCGTCAATGCTTTTCTCTCCTCGGGTCAGGTTGGAGGCCAGTCGAATGCGGCCGCCTGCACCTCTCGGTAGTTCTCATCGAGTTTCGGTTGCAGCAGGATGATCGCCGCGATGCGCCGGGCGGTGTTCGTCACTTCGCGGGCCTCTTCCGGCTTCAAGGCCCGGCCAAGGATTTCCTCTTCGCGGTAACTCAACCATTTCTTGACGACCTGGTATCCGCCGATGTAATACTCCCATACCTTTAGCGGGATATTGCGCCAGTAGGCCGCCCCGTTCAGGTAAACATCCAGAGTCTTCTCGCCCAGCAGCCGCCGCACGTCATCGGCCGACATGCCGCGTGCCGTGGCTTCCGCGTCGATGGCCTTGGCTTCGTCTCCATCGTACTGGCGTTCGGCCAACTTGCCCTTGGCCGGCATCGTGACGCCCTCTTTGCCCTTGTGTCCCCAGCCGGCGGTTACCGCCGGGTCGCCGGCGCTCTCGCCGAGATCGCCCGCTCCCAGCTTCGACGGCACGCCGAGCGTCCTAAACAGCGCGGAGATCTTCCCGCACGTCACGCCGGGCACTTCAGCTTCGGTGTCCAGCAGGGCCGCGATTTGCGCGCCAAGCGCCGCCGATGCTTCCAGGGTTTTTCGCTCGCGGGGCAGTGGGATGCGCGGCCAGTCGCGGTGGATGCCGTCGGCGTTTTCGGTGAGATAGGCCGGGCTGTAGCCGATGGCCAGGGCGTGCATCCAGATCATCGTCGCCGCCTTGGTATCATCCGGATTCTTGAACTTGAGCGAGGGAAGGAACTCTCGCGCCGCACGTGAAAGATTCGCTACGGCTTCGTCGACCTCGGGCTGTTCGCCAAGCGCAGCGAATAACGTAGCCTGGGCCTGCTTCTCCAAACGAGAGCCGTTCTTGAGAAAGAAGGGAACGTAGTAAGAATGGCCGCGCAGGGCGTCGTTATCTCCCAGCGCGCCGGTGAAGCAGAATGGGACGCCTTCAGGAGACGCGACCCCTGCCGGGCGCGTCATAAGAAACCGGTTGCCATCCCAGTATTGGGCCCAGAGCGCCGGACGTGGTTCGTTCCACACCGGGCGTACCGGAGTATAGTAGCACCAGCGCGTTTCAAGAGGCCGCAGCGTGTAGCGTCGCAACCGATCGGAGTCAAAGTGCTCCGCTCGAATGGCCTTTGTCCGCGCTTCCTTGGCGTTGCATCGCGCGGCATCCTCGGTCAGGGCGGTTTGCCGGGTCTTGTAATCATCCCAGGAAAGATCGGCGTCGAAATAGTCGCGCATGCGGGACTCCAAGGCATCGCGATCAATATCGATGAGCGCCCCGCCGCGTTTTTCCATCAAGCCATTGGACGGCGCGATTCCGGACAGGTCCACAATCTTCGGCCATCCGGCGTATTGCGCCGCCACGTTTTCGGGGCGGAAGGAGAAGCGGTTCTGTTGGGTCGGAGCGGTCTTCACCATTCCGCTACGTCGCTTTCCAAGGGAGGCCAAAAGGGCTTGGCGTTTTGTCGCTCCCCAAAACTGTCGAACGAGAACGGTCGGCTTCGGATCGCGTTTCTTCTTCCGAACCATTACGCAAATGGCAGTTCCAACGCGGATGCCCTCGCGGTTGTACTCCGTGGAAAAGACGGACGGATCGGGCTTGCCGTCGGGCGTAAGTTTGCCGGTTTCGCGGCTGTCGCCATTCATGCAATCGAACCAAAGCTTGTCGAATTCGGAAAGGAAACGTTGACGCATGACGACGAACGATGGGTCGCTCAGGTAGGAGAAGTTGGAGATAAACGACACCACCCCCAGGCCGCTCATCTCGGCAATGCGGCGCTCGGCCAGGCGGAAGAAACGCACATACAAGTCGTCAAGGTTGAACTTCTTGATGCCCCAGCCGCCTTGGCTGACGGGTTTGTTCAGGCCCTTCTTATACGGCTCCACCAGCCCTTGTTCTTCTTGCGGGCTTACGCCGGCAAAGGCGTTGTAAGGCGGGTTGCCCAGCACCACAAGGATTTTCTTCTGCCGTTTGACATTCTCGGCCGCGTCGCGTTCCTCTTGAAGCTCAGCCCATGACATGACCTGCTGCTTGGGGCCCTTGGGCGGTTCCCAGCCGGTCAGGGCGTTGGTTAGGTACACGCCCACGCGCTCACCCTTCTTCTGCGATAGCGGCGCACCTTGGGTTTGCAGCATCAGCCCCAATTGCAGGTGCGAAACGACAAAAGGGGCGGGCATGATTTCAAAGCCGAACACGCGGTTCATGGCCGCCTGTTTCAGGTCGGATGCCACCAGCGCGTCGCCGCCCTTGCCGCGCAGCGTGGCCGCCATGCTGTGCAAAACTTCGACCAAGTACGCGCCCGTGCCGCAACAGGGGTCCAGCACAATGACGTTGGGATCGGCCAAGCCGTCGGGCAGGTCCAGCTCCTCGCGCAACACGGCATCCACGCGGGCCACTTGATACTTGACGATTTCCGGCGGGGTGTACCACACGCCCAGGGCTTTGCGCAGTTCCGGGTCGTAGGCCTCCAGGAACGGCTCATAGAAGTATTGAACCGCGTGCTCATCCTCGAAGCTCCTGAAAAACTCGCCGCGGTCCACGCGGTTCAGCACGCCGGCAGCCCAATCCAGCACTTCCACAAATCCTAATTTTCCAAGCTGACTGGGATCGGCAATCTGGTGATACAAAGTTCGGATGAAGGGCACGTGCAGGGACCATTCCGCCGTTCGCCAATCAAACTTCGCCTGGGGGCCGGGATTGTCTTTATGCCAGCGGACCCACGCGGAGAAAACGCCATAGAAGAGGGTTTGCACCAGCGTGGAACGGAAGAAGTGCTCGCCCTTTTCCTCCGTGAATTTCATCCCCAAGGCGTCCTCCAGGGCGGATCGCACGCTTTGCAGGGCCGGCAAGTCCTTCTGCTGCTCCACTCGGAACAGCGCGTCGCGGGCGTAGGATGCCAGGAACCACGCAACTTCTTCCAGGATGCGCCGCGACCCGCCAGCCTGTTCGCGGGACTCAGTATCAGCCATTTCGTCACGGGCAGTTTGCTTGGCCATGGTACGCGGCCCCGGGGGTTTGTGCCGAGCGCGTTCAGTTTACTCCGGGGCGGGGAAATTGAACAGACGGAACAGACGGGGGAAAAGGCGGTGGTGATACAGCTTGGGCGGGCCAAAGGGGACAGTCCCATTTTCGCGGCCATGCTGCGCACGGCAGGCGAAAATCGGGACAGTCCCCCGTGAACGGTCACCTGCATCGCCACCCTTGAACAACCGTCGCGGGCCATCACCCCTTGACGTCGAAACAATACAAGTTCTTGTCGTAGCGCAGATAGAGGCGGCCGCCTATGACGACCGGGTGCGCCCAACTGGGCCCCTCGCCCTCGACCTTCACCCGGCCGGTGATTCGCAGGCCCTGGGGCGAGCAGGTGGCCAGGGCCGCGTGGCCGCTCTGTTCGCTCAACAGGTACAACATGCCGTCGGCCCAGCACAAGGAACCCTTGCCCACGCCTTTGTCTTGCCACATCTTGCGGCCGGTTTTCAAATCGAGGCAGGCCCAGCCGTTGTCGTGGTTTCCATAGATGCAGCCGTGGTCGATGACGTAACCGCCGTGATGGCAGACCATCTCTGGCGTGGTCCAGGCCTGAGATGCCTTGCCGCCGCGGGCGACCTTGATGCAGATGCCGCCCTTGCCGTAGCCGTTGGCCCAGAACACGTAGCCGTCGCTGTAGGCGGGCGTGGGACAATTGGCCGTGTTGTGGGCCGAGAAGGGATTGCCCCACAAGAAGGCGCCGTTGGCCGCGTTGACGCACATCAGGCCCTCATTGGTCCCGGTGACCAGCAGCTTCTGGCCATCGCGAAAGATCGGCAGGCAGGAGCCGTACTCCGGGCCGGCCGAGAAGCCGTGGCTGGCCCAGATCTTTTGGCCGGTGCGCTTGTCCAGCGCCACGATGCAGTTCTGTCCGCCGGGCTTGAAGATCGCCATGTCGCCCCAGATGAGCACCGATTCGGCGTAACCCCACTGGCCGGGACCGCCGCCGAACTGCTTGGCTTCGCAGGTCCATTTCGGCTGGCCCGACGCGGTGTCGAAGCAGCCCAGCAAACCGGCGCCGGACAGCAGATACAAGTTCCGGCCGTCGATGGTGGGCGTGCCGCGCGAGCCGGCCTGACCGCCCGCCTGGCACGACGGGCCATGCTCGATCCGCCATTTCTGTTTGCCGGCAAGGTCGAAGGCCCGGATCCACAGCTGGTTGTCCTTCTCGCCGGTGACGTAGACCGCCCCGCCGGCCACGGCCACGCTGGAGTAGCCCTGCCCCAGGTCCGTCACTTTCCACAGCAGCGTGGGGCCGGCGGAAGGCCACTCCTTGAGCAGGCCCGTGTCGGGCGACTTGCCATCGTGATTCGGCCCGAGCCAGCAGGGCCATTCGCCCTGCGCGGCGCCACTGGCGGCGGACGACGGCCCGGCGACGGGGTGCCGGGCAATCCAGGTCTGATCCAACTTGCTGAGCTTTTCCAGGGGGATGCGGACCTCGACATCGTTATCCGCCCGCCGCAAGACCGCGGCGCCATCTTCCACCTTCACGAGCGTCGCGCGGACCTTGTGCTGGCCGCTGGCATCGGTCCATGTCCGCAGTGGGGAAGCACTGGAACTGCCGGCCGCGGCTTTTTGCGCCCACGCGGCCGGGATCAGCAGCAAAGACACAACCGAAACGATCAACAGGCGAGCGGCCGGGAGGAGCATGATTTGTTTCTCGGGAAGGCAGCGTGGCGGGTGCAATCGCAATCCTGAGTGTACTATATTTGGGCCTGCGCGGCCACAGGTCGCGAAGGGGGGGGCAGGAGAACTGCAAAATCGCGATGCGCGACACGAGTGGTCTGTCCATTTCGACATTACCGGTTGGGTGCCACTGCTGGCCAGTGCTGTAAACGTCTTCGCTCAAGGGGCTCTGGCTGTTGAGTGTGATTTTCGGCGGCAATGATCTTGAAGAATGCGGTAGACCGAGTGGTGGGTGCGGGTGCGTTTTCGGGGAGTCT
>JBEKZQ010000368.1:0-6393 GCA_049509675.1 Thermoguttaceae bacterium
GGCCGAGAAGGCGGCCAACGAGGCCGAGACGAAGGCCCAGGCCATTGCCAAGGATGCCGGCAAGTCTGCCCTTGAAAAGAAGCAGGGCGCCGAGGAAGCCGCCGCCGGGCACAAGGCGGCCGATGCGGCCAAGGCCGGCCTGGCCGAGACACAGAAGAAGCAGCACGAAGCGCAGACTCAAAGCGACGCCGCGGCCAAGAAACTAGCCGAAGTCGAAGCGCAGAAAAAAGCAGCGGAGCAGGCCTTGGCCGGCGTCAAGAACCAGGTAGCTGCTGCCAGTACCGTTTACCAGCAAGCCGAGGCCGCTGCCAAAGAGGCCGAACTGGCAGCCGCCAAGGCCAAATCCTAGACAGGCGACAAGGCCCGCAAGCCGCCCGGAACGGGCACCGGCCTGGATTTCCTCTTCACCGCGCACATCCTGCCACAGGTCGGACAGGGGGCCTCTTCGCCAAATTGCTCCCCCTGCGTGGCGGTCATCGACTCCACCGCTCGTTTTTCAACAACCGCGCCCTTGGCCTTGGCATGGCTGGACAATCCGGGTACTATCTGCGCCGATTGTGCCGGCCGCCGCTGCGCGTGACAGGGGGCGTGCCGATACATTACCACGGAAGGAAGGATTCCCTCCCTCATGTTTGCGCGGCTGGCAAAATTCGTTTCTCGACATTGGTTGCTGGTTCTTCTCGCCTGGGTGGCCATTGCAGTGGGGGCCAAGTTCATCGCGCCCCGCTGGGATGACGTGACGCACGACGGCGATTTCGCCTATCTTCCCGCACGCATGACCAGCGTCCGCGGCGAGAAACTCGTGGCGGCTGCCTTTCCCGACCTGGAAACCAAGAGCCAGGTGGTGCTGATCGTGGCCCGTCCCGGTGGGGAACTGCTGCCGGGCGATAAGGAAATCGCCGATTGGCTGGCGCAGCAGTTCATGCCCACGGACGACAAAACGGGGCCGATCGCCTCGGTCATGACCTACCGCGACGACGTGGTGGGCCAGAAGCTGATCAGTCCCGTGGGGCCTTCCGGGCAGGCGGTGTTGGTCATGCTCCAGTTGCGAAACGAGTTCATGGCCGTGGGCAATCTGCAGTTGATGTCCAAGATCGACAAGACCCTGAAGGAGCTGGCTGCCGCAGCGGACTTTCCCCAGGGCCTGAAGCTGGGCGTGAGCGGCTCGGCCGCCATCGGGGCCGACATGCTCCTGTCGGCCAAGGAAAGCATCGACAACACGGAAATCACCACCGTCTTGCTCGTGGTCTTCATCCTGTTGATGGTTTACCGCGCACCGGGGCTGGTGATCATCCCGCTGTTGGCGATCGGCATTTCCATGACCGTCTCGATCGACGTGGTGGCCATGGTGGCGGGCCTGGCACAGCGGGTCTCGTGGTTGGACTTCAAGGTCTTCCGCACCACGCAGATATTCATCGTCGTCATGCTCTACGGGGCGGTCACCGACTACTGCCTGTTCCTCATTTCGCGGTACCGCGAGGAGTTGCAGCGGGGGCTGGCGCCGGCCGCGGCGATCGAGGAAGCCCTGTCGCAAGTCGGTCATGCGGTGGCCGCCAGCGCCATGACCACGATCCTCGGCCTGAGCACCATGGTCTTCGCCGACTTCGGCAAGTTCCGCAACGGCGGGCCGACGATCGCGATGGCCTTGACCGTGGCCCTGGCCAGCAGCCTGACCTTGGCGCCGGCCCTGTTGCGGGCCGCCGGCCGCTGGGTCTTTTGGCCGTTCGGGGTGGGCAAGCTGCCGGCGAAGGCCGCGCGGGCCAGCGGTTCCCGCCGCGGCTTTTGGGAGTGGGTCGCCGGGGTCATCGTCACTCGGCCCGGGCTGGTCTTCGTGGGCGGACTGGCGATCCTGAGCGTGCCGGCGGCCGTCGGTTTCGGCGTGCCGGTGACCTACGATTTCCCCGGCGAACTGAGTCAGCAACGGCCCAGCATCCAGGGGACGCGCCTGCTGGAAAACTATTTTCCGACCGGCGAAACGGGCCCCATCAGCGTGTTGGCGCACCGGGAGGGCGTCGATTTCGACAGCCGTGAAGGGCGTAAACTGGTTTCCCTGCTCACCAAGGAGTTGAACGAATTCTCTTATACCGACGGCCAAGGCCGGTCGCTGCGGCCGGTCAATAGCGTCCGCAGCCTGACCAATCCGCTGGGCGAACCGCCCGGCAGTCTCAATATATTCAGCGAGCGGGGCCGGCGGACCCTGGCGGCCATTCGCAATCCCCGCACCAAGGCAACGTACCTGTCCAACTCGGCCGCGTACGCCGGCAGCGTCACCCGGTTGGACCTGGTGTGCCAATACGATCCGTTCGCGAAGGAGGGCGTGAAGCTGTTCGTGGCGATCGAGAAATGGCTGCAGGCCATGGCCAAGGATCCCCAGTCCGATTGGCATGGGGCCGAGTTCGATTTCATCGGCACGACCGCCGGCATTCGCGACCTGGAGGCGGTCAATACGAGCGACTACTACCGCACCACGGTCTTGACCTCGCTGGCCGTGCTGGCGGTGCTGGTGTTCCTGCTCCGCCGCCAGGTGATCTCCCTGTTCCTGATCTTCACCGTGCTGCTGGGCTACTTTGTCACCATCGGGGTGTCAAAGTATTTGTTCATGTGGGTCTACGGCGATACGTTCCACGGCGTGGACTGGAAGCTTCCCGTCTTCTTGTTCGTGATCCTCGTGGCGGTAGGCGAGGACTACAACATTTATCTCGCCACGCGCGTATTCGAGGAGCAACGGCGGCTGGGCGCGCTGGAGGGACTGCGCGTGGCGGTGATCCGCACCGGCGGCATCATTACCAGTTGCGGCGTGATCATGGCCGGCACGTTTGCCTCGATGATCAGCGGTACCCTGCGCAGCATGCACGAACTGGGGTTCGCCCTGGCCTTCGGCGTGATCCTCGACACGTTCGTGATTCGCACCATCCTGGTGCCGGCCTTCCTGGCCCTGTGGGCCCGCTGGATACCCGAGGCCTCCAGCGACAAACCGCCGCAACCGGCGCATCACCTCAAGCGACGGGGGGAGAGAGTCGAGAGTCGAGAGTCGAGAGTCGAGAGTCGAGAGTTGAGAGTCGAGAGTTGAGAGTCGAGAGTTGAGAGTTGCCCCGCTCTGGACTCTGGACTCTCGACCCTGGACCCTGGACTCTGGACTCTGGACTCCCGTTCATCCGCGCCAGGCGTAGGTCCGCTCCAGGGCCTGGCGAACGGCCCCGGTAATCTGACGCAGCGTCACCGGCTTGGACAACATCAGGAAGGCATGCGCGGTTCGGGCCTGCTCCAAGAGCGAGTCGTCCCACTGGGCCGACAACAGGATGCAGGGCAGCATGGCGCGGAACTGTTTGACCTGCCGCAACGTCTCCAGGCCGGTCAGCTTGGGCATGTGTACGTCCAAGAGCAACAGATGCACTTCCTCCGTATGCACGATTTGCAGTGCCTCTTCGCCATCGCCGGCCAACAGCGTGCGGAAACCCTGCGGCGCAAAGACGCCCTGCAACGTCTCCCGAAAATCCGGGTCGTCGTCGGTAATCAGCAGGGATGGAATTCGAATGCACATTCAGCGACACTCGCATGGCGTAGACAACCGAGGAAACTGCTGTGCGTTGGCACGCGCGTTAAGTCAAGCAATTCCAATACCAGTAGCTTCGCAAACCCCGACGCGAGACAGGCGTCCGGGTCCTAACTGATTCCGCTATCAAATCTTAAGTCAGAATATCTCGATTCGGCAAGGACAATCCGCGAATTATTTCTCACCCGTTGTTGTCTTTGGTTGTCTCTGGGACGAGAATTACTGCCATTTTGGCAGTGAGCCTCGACGGGGTGACTGGTCTGTCCATTTCGACATTACCGGTTGGGTGCCACTGCTGGCTTGCCCAGCAGTGCTGGAAACACGGTTGGACAAGCCAACCGTGGCACCCGTAAACTCAAGTTGGACAGACCATGACCAGGAGAACTGCAAACGAAGATGGAACTCCGTCGCGCCAGCACACGCGGCGTGCCCGATGGCGCGCTACTTTTCTTGCGAAACTTATTGTCGTTTGCCAACCCCGACTGGCACAGCCCTTGTACCAGGCGTCCCCGGCGGGCCGGATCTTGCTAATCCGCGCCGCTTGGCCGAGAATGGGCGGCATGAAACATACACTGCCCGTTCTCGTCGCACTGGTTTTCTTTGTTTCCGTGGAAGGGCCGTCGGCGTTGGGCCAGGTTGAGCAAGCCGGGCCATTGCTCACGCCGCTGGTGGCCGACAATCTCGACCCGGCCGCCTTCGCGCAATGGGCCGATGGTATCGAAAAGCCGATGCCCGAGCGCGACGGCCCCCGTCACGTCATCTGGACCGCCGGCACGCAGCCCGAGTGGGACGGCGTGCAATTCGGCGATTCCAAGATCCCCGGTCCGCGCCATCTCCGCATCGGCTTCAAGACCCCGATCAGCGTGGGCTCGGTGCTGGTGCGCGCCGGCGGGCAAGTGAGCACGCTTCGGGCCGGGGCGCCGTATCCCGGCGACCTGGCCGACGAGTCGCAATGGCTGCCCGCCCAGCGCATCGCACCATCGCCGGCCGCCGATCCCAAGACGGCCGATGAACAATACGTGCTTTGGGTTTTCCCCAAGGCGGCCCAGATGCGGGCCTTGCGCTTCACGCACGCGGCCGGGCCGGTCGACACCCGCTTCGCCGGCTGGCTGGGCGGGGCCTACGTGCTGTCGCAGCGGATGGCCAACCTGGCGCCCGCGGCCATCGCTGCCAGCGACGCCAACGGCGAAGCCGTCGCGCGGATCAACGACGAAAGCAATAACGGCACGTGGAATGCCTGGGACAACGGCGCCGAAGGCGGCCCGCGGCCGGTCTCGCCGCAGCATCCGGTGGACGTGCTGCTCGCCTGGCGGCAGCCGGTGACGATCCGGGCCCTGGGCGCCCTTTGGGCCGGCTTCGCCCAGGCCGAGGTGCAGACCCTCGAAGGCCCCGCCGACCGGCCGCCCCGCGAGGCCGCCGAGGCGGACTGGCGCACCGTCAAGCACTGGGAAGGACTCCAGAACCAGTATCCCCGCGGGCTGGGCGTCAATTGGCTGGACCTGGGACAAACCCTGACCACGCGGGCGATCCGGCTGCGGATCACGCAGGCCACCACGGAAAGCCACCCGCACCTCCAGGGAAAAACCAAGGGCGGCCGACGGGTCTGGCTCGGCGAGCTGTTGGCGCTGGCCGCGCTGGGCGACAGGCCGCTGGAGGCATATTATCCGCAAGGGCCGCTGCCCGCTGCCGCCATCCACGGGCCCATTCCCGTGCGATTCACGCTCGACGCGCCGGGCTACGTGACGTTGATCATTGAAACGGCCGACGGTCGCCGCGTGCGGAACCTCGTGAGCCAGTCGCCGTTTCCCGCCGGTGCAAACACCGTGTGGTGGGACGCCAGCGACGACCTGGCCCGCGATGTCGATGCCGCCCGGCATGGCCTCTACCACGTCCCCACGCAGTTGGTGGCCCCGGGCACGTATCGCGTCCGCGGCTTGTATCATGCGGGCATCGACTTGCGCTATGAGTTCGCGATCTACAGCGCCGGCAGTCCCGCCTGGTCCACCGCCGACCATACGGGCGGCTGGCTGGCGAACCACACGCCCCCCAGCAGCGCGATGTTCGTACCCGGCGACAGCGCTTCCGGCAATGGGGCCCCCGGCGGCCGGCCCCTGGTCTACCTGGGCAGTTACGTGAGCGAAGGCGGCGACGGCCTGGCTTGGGTCGACCTCGAGGGACATAAGCAGGGCGGCGTCGGCTGGGTCGGCGGCAACTGGACCGGCGCTCCCTACCTGGCGCGCGATGCCGGCCCGCGGGCAGCAAGCGACGTCTACCTCTACGCCGGCTCGGCCTGGGAGGGTGAACTCCGGCTCACCGCCGTCACCCGCTCGGGCGACAAACCGGTCATCAAGTACGCCTTCCCCGGCGGCAAGGAGGCCTCGGTCCTGACCGGACTGGCCATCCACAACGGACTGCTGGCGTGCAGTCTGCCCAAGCAGAAAGAGTTGCTGCTGATCGACGCCAAGGCCGGCAAGCTCCTCGGCGCGGTTCCGCTCGACGATCCACGCGGCCTGGCCTTCGACCACCAAGGACGGCTGCTGGCACTGGCCGGCAAGCAACTGCATCGCTACCAACTGCCGGCAACGATCGGCCAGCAACGGCTGCCGGCCGCCGACGTTCTCGTGGCCAGCGGGCTGGAAGATCCGCAACACGTCGCCCTGGATACGGAAGGAAATCTGTACGTCAGCGACCGCGGCAAGAGCCACCAGGTCAAGGTCTTTGATCCGGCCGGCAAGCCGCTCCGCGCGATCGGCACTGCGGGCAAGCCGAAGGCCGGACCGTATGACCCGCTGCACATGAACAATCCCAACGGCTTGACCATCGACGGCAACGGGCGGCTT